>CAMDDA010000026.1 GCA_945890755.1 Candidatus Kuenenia stuttgartensis | reverse complement strand
GAGCACGTGCCCCCGACCAGCGGCTCACGCCAGTTGGCCTGGATGCAGCGAATCACCCTGTTTTCTTGACCGCGCCCCCGCTGGTCCTACACTACGATCGTTTCACCGTGGTCTGGCATCCCGAATACGGATCTCCGGGGCCGCCGCGGCTACGGAAGGACGTGGATGTCGCGGACCGTCACGATTATTGGAGCCGGTCCCGGCGGCCTCGCGTCTGCGATGCTGCTCGCCAAGGCTGGCCTGCGGGTGCGCGTGATCGAGCGGATGGCCGTGCCCGGCGGCCGCACGAGCACGATCGCGACGCCCGAGGGCTTCAAGTTCGACCTCGGTCCCACGTTCTTCCTTTACCCGCGGGTGCTCGAAGAGATCTTCGCGACCTGTGGCTATGACCTCCGCCGCGAAGTCGAGATGGTGCGGCTCGATCCGCAGTACCGGCTCGTCTTCGGGAGCGGCGGCGAACTGCTCGCCACGCCCGACGTCGCGCGGATGGAGGCGGAGGTGTCGCGGCTGTCCCCGGCCGATGCCGGGTCGTTCACTCGCTTCATGATCGCCACGCGGGAGAAGTTCACCCGCTTCGCCCCGTTTTTGGAGCAGCCGTTCGAGAGTTGGATGGATCTGGCGACGCCCGACCTCTTCAAACTGATGCCGATCCTCAAGCCGTGGAAGAGCCTCGACTCCGAGCTCGGTAGTTTTTTCAGTGACGAGCGGATTCGACTGGCGTTCACGTTCCAGTCGAAATATCTCGGCATGTCGCCGTTCCGGTGCCCGAGTCTGTTCTCGATCCTTTCATTTCTCGAATACGAGCACGGTGTCTTTCATCCGATCGGCGGCTGCGGTGCCGTGTCGACGGCGATGGCAAGGCTCGCCCAAGACATGGGCGTCGAGATTCACTACGGGGAGCCGGTCGAATCCCTCGAGTTCGAGGGTCGGCGGATCACGGCAGTGCGGACACCTCAGGGCCGCTATGCGGCCGACGCGACGGTCGTAAATGCCGACTTCGCCCGCAGCATGACGCGGCTCGTGCCCGACGGGCTGCGGCGTCGCTGGAGCGACCGCAAGATTGCGTCGCGGCGGTTCTCCTGCTCGACCTTCATGCTCTATCTCGGCATCGACGGCCGGTATGACGACGTCGCCCATCACAACATCTACCTCTCGGAAAACTACCGGGAAAACCTCGCCGACATCGAGCATCGCCATCGGCTGGGCGACGATCCGTCGATGTACGTCCAAAACGCCTGCATCACCGATCCCACGCTCGCGCCCCGTGGCATGAGCACGCTCTACCTGCTCATTCCCGTGACGCATCGCCACCCCAACATCGACTGGCGGCGGGAGGCGCCCCGGTATCGCGAGGTGGCGCTCGATCAGATGGAGCGGATCGGCATTCGGGGCGTCCGGGAACGGATCCGCTACGAGAAGATGCTCACGCCCGACGATTGGCAGGACGGCTACGAGATCTACCGAGGCGCGACGTTCAATCTGTCACACGACCTCGGTCAGATGCTGCACATGCGGCCGCACAACCGGTTCGAGGACGTCGACCGCATGTATCTCGTCGGCGGAGGCACCCATCCGGGGAGCGGCCTGCCCGTGATTTATTCGTCGGCCCGGATTACGACCGACCTGCTGCTCGAGGACCTCGGCTGCGTTGCGGGGCCGCCTTCCAGAGGGGCCGCAAGGCGGGAGTCCGGCCGGCGGGGCAGGGCGGCGGCCGCCGTTTGACCGCGGCAGCGACGGGTCGGGCAGGCAGCAGACGCGAACTCTCGGGCAGGCACAGCAGGTAGGAAGCACATGATCAAAGCAGGTGGCGACGACCGGGTGGTGGTGATCGGGGCCGGTCTCGGCGGCCTGGCGGCGGCCTGCACGCTCGCGGCCCGCGGCTACCGTGTCACGCTCTGCGACAAGAATCCGTGGGTCGGCGGCAAGGCGGCCGTGCTCGCCGAGCAGGGCTTTCGGTTCGACATGGGGCCCACGATCCTGACGATCCCCCGGGTGCTCAAGCGGATCTACTCGGAGGCGGGCCGCGACCTCGAGTCGGCGCTCGACCTCGTGCCGCTCGATCCACAGTGGCGGAGCTTCTTCAGCGATGGCAGCACGCTCGATCTCGTGTCCGACGTGCAGGCCATGCGGGCCAACCTCGACGCCTTCGCCCCCGGCTCCGGATCCGGCGACGGCTACGGCAGGTTCATGGATCTCTCGCAGCGGCTCCACCGCCTCTCGGACGAGTTCTTCTTCTGGCGAAGCGTCGGCGGCATGCGGGACATGATCGACGTACGCAAGAGCCTGTCGGTCGGGTTTCTCAAGGAGCTGATCGGCATGCGGCCGGGCCACAGTGTGGCCGGCACGGTGCGGTCGTACGTGCCCGACGCGCGGGCCGCGCAGATGTTCGACCACTACACACAGTACGTCGGCAGCTGCCCCGAGCAGTCGCCCGCCGTGCTCTGCAGTATCGCCCACATGCAGTCCAACGACGGCGTCTGGTATCCCCGCGGCGGCACCGGCGCCGTGCCACGCGCGCTGGCCAACCTCGCGGTCGATCTCGGTGTCGACATCCGCACCAAGACGCCCGTGCGGCGGATCATCGTGGAAGGGGGCCGCGTGCGGGGCGTGGAAACCGCGGCGGGCGAGACGATCGCCGCGGCTGCGGTCGTGAGCAACTCCGACAGCGTCCGCACCCACCGCGAACTCGTGGATGGTCAGCCGCGGAAGAAGTTCCTCGGCCGCCGCAAGTACGAGCCGGCCTGCTCGGGCGTGGTGCTCTATCTCGGCCTCGACAAGCGGTACGAGCAACTCATCCACCACAACTTCGTGTTCTCGGAGGATCCGCATGCCGAGTTCGAGGCGATCTACCGCCGCGGCGAACCGGCCCCCGATCCGACCTGCTACGTCTGCGCGCCGGCCGTGACCGAGCCGGAAGTGGCGATCCCCGGAGGCGAGGCCCTCTATGTGCTCGTGCACACGCCCTACCTGCGGCCGCACCACGACTGGAAGAAGATGCTGCCGGAGTATCGAAACACGATCATCCGTAAGCTCGAGCGCACGGCCGGCCTGAAGGATCTCGAGAGGCATATCGTGGTCGAGAAGGCGCTCACGCCGCAGGACATCAACGACCGCTATCACGTCCTCGACGGCGCGATCTACGGTCTTGCCAGCCACGGCAAGTATCTCGGAGCCTTCAAGCCGGCGAATCGTTCGCCCGACATCGAGGGGCTCTACCTTGCGGGGGGCTCGGCCCATCCGGGCCCGGGCATGCCCATGGTGATGATGTCGGGCTGGATCGCGGCCGACTGCGTCGATCAGGACAAGCTTGTCGCCCGGGCGAGTCCCGCCGCTGCTGCTCCCGTGGCCGTGTGACGGGGTCTTGTGAGCTGCGCCGCCGGTCGAGGGCACGTGCTCGCCGCCGGCGGATTTTGACGTCGCACGCTCAACGGAGGTGGTGAGCCAACTCCGGCAGTCAAAATTCACCGGCGGCTGCGCGCGACCCCCGACCGGCTCCACCTTTCCGTAGGCCCGTCACTCCGTGACGGGCTGCCTGCACTCCGGCTACGATCTTTGGATTCGACCGTGCCTTCAGCCACTCGCATTCAATGACCAGTGTGAATCGTGATCCAGCGGATGCGGGACGAGATGCGGATCTGCCGCCGTTTTCCAGGTGGCTCAACGGCTGGTTCATGTTCTACGTGCGCCGCTACCTGCGGCGGCACTTTCATGCCGTGCGGATGCTGAAGGAAGGCGGTGGGGGCGGAGTTCCCGACCTCCGCGGCGAGCCGGTGCTCATCTACACGAATCATCCCGGCTGGTGGGATCCGCTGATCTTTCTGTTCGTGGGCGAGGTGCTCTATCCCGGTCGCATGAGCTATGGGCCGATCGACGCGCGGGCGCTCGGCAAGTACCGGTTCCTCGAACGGATCGGGTTCATCGGGATCGAGCCGGGCACATGGCGGGGATCGGCTCGGTTTCTGCGCATGGCGCGGGCTGCCCTGCGCCGCAGTGACGTCATCTTCTGGACGACGGCCCAGGGAGAGTTTGCCGACCCGCGGGACCGGCCGGTGGAGATCCGGCCGGGCGTCGGCCACGCGGTGGCGGCGGCGAGTGGGGGCGTGGTCGTGCCGATGGCGGTCGAGTATCCGTTTTGGAGTGAGCGGCATCCAGAGGCGCTCGTGGCCTTCGGCCCGGTGCTGCGGCCGACGGATGCACCGGGCCGCTCGGCCGATGAATGGACCGCGATCCTCGCCCGCGAGTTGGAGGGCGCGCAGGATCGGCTCGCGGTGGCGGCGCGGCGGCGGGAACCTGCGGCGTTCAGGACCCTGCTCGCGGGCCGCGTGGGCGTGGGGTTGGTCTACGACGGCGTGCGACGTGTGCGGGCCTGGTTTCGCGGCGAGCGATTCGACGCGGCGCATGGCGGGAGCGACTCATGAGCCCGCTCGCGCTCGGCATCCTCGCCGCGGTCGCCGCGGTGCTGGCCGCGGTGCCCGCGTTCCTCACGCTGGCCAACCTCCGGGCGTTCGCCCGCACGCCGCAGCCCGCGGGGACCATGCCGCTGCCGGCGGTGTCGGTGCTCGTGCCGGCCCGCAACGAGGCAGCCGCCATCGGCCGGCTCTGTCGCGATGTCCTCGCGAGCACCGGCGTCGATCTCGAACTCGTGATCCTCGACGACGACAGCCGCGACGGCACCGCCGCGATCGTGAACGAATTCGCCGCCGCCGATCCCCGCGTGCGGCTCGTCCCGGGCCGGCCCCTCCCTGCCGGCTGGTGCGGCAAGCAGCATGCCTGCGGGCAGCTGGCCCGGGCCGCGGAGCACGACACCTGGGTGTTTCTCGACGTCGACGTGTCGCCCACCCCCGATGCGATCGCCCGGGCCGTCGCCTTCCTCGACGCCTCCGGTGCCGCGCTCGCCGGTGGGTTTCCGCGGCAGCTGACGGGCTCGGTGCTCGAGTGGCTGCTCCTGCCGCTCATCCAGTTCATCCTGCTCGGATTTCTGCCGCTGGCCCGCGCCCGTCGCGACAACTCGCCCGGTCTCGCCGCGGGCTGCGGGCAATTCTTCGTCACACGCCGCGCCGACTACGAGCGATCCGGAGGCCACGCCGCGATCCGCGCGTCGCTCCACGACGGCATCAAGTTGCCCCGGGCCTATCGCCATGCCGGACTGAAGACCGACGTCTTCGACGCGAGCGACATCGCGTCGTGCCGGATGTACACGCGAAGCGTCGACGTGTGGCGCGGGCTCGGCAAGAATGCCACCGAGGGCATTGGCAGCCCGGCCACGATCCTGCCCTTCACGCTGCTCTTGGCGGGCGGCCAGATCCTGCCGGGCGGGCTCGTCGCAGCCGGACTCACGACCGGCTGGCGGGGCTGGCCCTGGTGGGGCGTCGCCTGCGCGGTGGCGGCGACCGGTCTTTCGTTCTTGCCGCGGCTGCTCGAGGCGCCGCGGTTTCGCCAAAGCTGGGCGAGCGCGATCGCGCACCCGCTCGGCATCGCCATCTTTCTCGCGATCCAGTGGTGGGCGCTCGCACGCCGCACGCTCGGCCTCGAGACATCCTGGCGCGGCCGCTCATTGCGGCCCCAGTAGGCCCGTTGCTCTGTCGTAGGCCCGTCACTCCGTGACGGGCAAAGCCCGTTGCGGAGCAACGGGCGTACAGCGCGCGGCCGCTCACCCGCGCTGCAGGAGCCGGCGACCGTGGGTGACGCGGGCGATGGCTTCCTCGACCGTGTCGGCCAGGGCGGTGAGGTGGCCCATCTTGCGGCCGGGGCGAGCCTCCGACTTCCCGTAGAGATGCAGGCTCACGCCGGGTACGCCGAGAGCCGCGGCCCAGTCGGGCTCGCCCTGTTCCCAGCACTCGCCGAGCAGGTTGGCCATCGCAGCCGGTGCGACCTGCCGCGCGGAGCCGAGCGGGAGGCCGCAGATGGCCCGCACCTGTTGGGCGAACTGGCTCGTCTCGCAGGCCTCGATCGTCAGATGCCCGGAGTTGTGCGTTCGCGGCGCGATCTCGTTGACGAGCACCTCGCCAGAGCGGGTGATGAAGTATTCCACGCAGGCCACGCCCACCACGTCGAGGGCGGTGAGGATCCGGCGGGTGGTGTCGATGGCCAGGGCGAGCACCTGCTCCGGCAGTCCCGCGGGTGTGCTCGACACGTCGAGGATGTGGTGGGCGTGCGCGTTCCGCGAGGGGGCGAAGGCCGCCGTCGTGCCGTCGGTGCCGCGGGCCGCAACGACCGAGATCTCACAGTCGAAATCGATCCAGGCCTCCAGCACGAGTTCCTGCGGCCCGGCAGGACCGGTGCCGAGGGCGTTCCAGGCCGCGTCGATGTCGGCGGCGCCGGTCAGCTTCCGCTGCCCCTTGCCGTCGTAGCCGAAGGCCGCCGTCTTGACGACGGCCGGCAGGCCGAGGTCGGCGACGGCCGCATGCAATGCCTCCCGGCTGCGGACAGCGCGGTGCGGAGCGCAGGCAAAGCCATGTCTCGTGAGGAACGCCTTCTCGCGGGCCCGGTCCTGCGTGATGAAGAGCACGTCGGGATGCGGCCGCACCGGCACCGCCGAGGCGGCAAGCGCCCGGGCCGCCGCGGCCGGCACGTTCTCGAATTCGAACGTCACCACGGCCAGCGATTTCGCCGTCGTCGCCAGCCAGTCGGCGTCGGCATAGTCGCCCACATGCACGCGGTCGCAGAATCGTGCGGCCGGGCAGTCGGCCACGTCGCTGAAAGCCTCGACCCGGTAGCCCATCCGTCTGGCGGCCTGCGCGAACATCGCGCCCAACTGGCCGCCTCCGAGGATGCCGAGCGCGGCGCCGGGCAGGATCGGTGGTGCGGAAACCTGCGGCACGCCTTACCGCTCCGACGGCCGTTCGGACCACGCACTCGACTCGCCGTTGAGATCCTCACGCAGCACGCGGGCCGTCTGTTCCGCCCGATAGGCGAGGAGCCGGCCGCGGAGCGCGGAGTCGTCGAGGGCGAGGATCGCCACGGCGAGCAGGGCCGCGTTGGTCGCGCCGGCGGGTCCAATGGCGAGCGTTCCGACGGGGATGCCGGCGGGCATCTGCACGATCGACAACAGCGAGTCGACTCCCCGCAGCACGGCCGATTCAACGGGCACACCGAGCACGGGCAGGTGGGTCTGGGCGGCGAGCATGCCGGGCAGATGAGCCGCGCCGCCGGCGCCGGCGATGATCACCTTCAGCCCGCGGTCGGCCGCCGACTTCGCATACTCGGCCAGCTTCTCGGGGGTGCGGTGGGCCGACACCACCTCCGATGCGTGCGGCACGCCGAACTGGTCCAGCACCGCAGCCCCCCGCTGGAGCGTGGCCCAGTCGGACCGGCTTCCCATGACGACACCGACGAGTGGGGAGAGCGAGGCTGACACAGACACTGGGTCACCAGCGAAATGGCGGGGGCGACGCGGACGTTCGCACGGGCGAAAACGTAGCCGTGAGCCGCATCCTGCCCTGCATCTTGCTCCGCCCTATCCGGCGATGCAACCTGACCGCATGGCCCGCCCGCTTCCCGACATCCTGAAGATCCAGTGGCCCCCGGCAGCCGACCGCCCGCCGGCCGACACGGAGGCCGCGCTCGACCGCGCTGTCGGCGTCCTGCGGGCGGGCGGGCTCGTGGCCGTGCCGACCGAAACGGTCTACGGTCTGGCGGCCGACGCGCTCGATGCGGAGGCGGTGGCGGGCATCTTTCGGGCGAAGGGGCGGCCTGCCACGAATCCACTCATCGTGCACGTATGCGACGCCGACATGGCCCACGGCCTCGCGGGGAGCTGGCCGCAGGCCGCAGACTCGATTGCGAAGAGCCTGTGGCCAGGGCCGGTGACGGTGGTCGTGCCCCGCGGCCCCGCGATCCCTGACATCGTGACGGCGAGCGGCCCGACCGTCGCCCTCCGCTGCCCGGATCATCGGCTCACTCGCCGGCTGATCGAGAAGACGGGCCGGCCACTGGCCGCCCCGAGCGCGAATCGCTCCGAGGCCGTGTCGCCGACGACGGCCGCCCATGTGTTGGAAAGCCTCGGCAGCCGCGTCGATCTGATTCTCGACGGCGGCCCGTGTGGCCGCGGCATCGAGTCCACCGTCGTCGATTGCACGGAGAATCCGCCGCGTATTCTCCGGCCGGGGCCGATGTCGCGCGAGCTGTTGGAGAGCGCAGTCGGCGGGCCGGTTGCATGGCCTGAAGATCGATGCCCCGCCACCAGCGCGGCTCCGCTGCGGTCGCCCGGTCTGCAGTCGAAGCACTACGCCCCGCGCACGCCGCTCGACATGCCCGCCGATCCGGTCGACCGCGTATGCCGGCTGCTCGACGCGGGTGTGCGGGTGGGCTGGATGACACGGGCTTCGGCCGAGCCTCGGGTCAGGCGACTGGCCGCGACCAGGGACCTGGTGATCGTGCCGATGCCGGAGACGCCCGCCGACTACGCGCGGCTTCTCTACGCCACGCTGCACGCGCTCGACCAGCGGGAACTGGGGCGGATCGTCGTCGATCCCGTGCCCGCCACGGAGGCCTGGCGGGCCGTTCGCGATCGGCTGGCCAGGGCCGCTACGCCGCTGCCGCCAGAATCTCCCGGAGCGCCGCCGTGACGTCGGGGTATTGGAAGGTGAAGCCCGTCTCGAGGGCCACCTGCGGGATCACCCGCTGTGACGCGAAGAGCACCTGAGCGAATTCGCCGAACACGATGCGGAGGCCGAGGTAGGGGGCCGGCATGAATGCCGGCCGATGCAGCTGTCGAGCCAGCGCCCTCGTAAACTCGGAATTCCGCACCGGCTGGGGAGCGACCGAATTCATCGGGCCGCGAATTTCGCCGTGATCCGCGGCATGAACGTAGAGCCGCGCGAGGTCGGCCACGTGCACCCAGGGCATCCACTGCCGGCCGTTGCCGAGCGGCCCGCCGGCCCCGAGTTTGAAAGGCGTGAGCATCTTGGCCAGCGCTCCACCCGAGCCCGAGCCGAGCACGATGCCCGTGCGGGCCGTGACCACGCGCACACCGAGGTCGGCGGCAGCCAGGGCCTCTCGCTCCCACTCGACGCACACCCGCGCCAGGAAATCATCCGCCGGGGCGGCCGACTCGGTGAGCTCCTCGTCGCCACGGCTGCCGTAGTAGCCGACGGCCGACGCCGACACGAGCGTGGCCGGCTTTACCGCCGCCTGCGCGATGCCCTGCACGAGGTGCCGCGTGCCGACCACGCGGCTGTCGCGGATTCGAGCTTTCTGCGCCGCCGTCCAGCGAGCGCCCGCGACGGACTCGCCAGCGAGGTGATAGACGACGTCGATCCCATCGAAGGCTTCCGGCGAGGGCGGCCCCTCCAGCGGATCCCACCGGAGGATGCGGCCGGCGAGGTGTCCGATCGATTGCTTCGCGCGGTCAGGGTTTCGCGACACGACCACGGGCTTGTCGAGCAGCCGCAGGAGCCGAGGGCCCACGAAACCCGTCGCGCCGGTGACCAATGCCTTCATGTCTGCTGCTCCTGTGAGTGGGTAGTCGTACTGTTTCGGATTTCGACCGAGGGTCCAGGGTGAATCGCTTGCTCACGAACAGGATGCCGGCTCGGGGGCGGCAACTGTTTCGTCGCGGTGGACCTCGCGGACTCGGTCCAAAGGCTCCTCAAGCAGTCGCCGACCCCCTCGCCTCCCGAATGGGTGACGACGGAAAAAGCTTTATGGCTCGAGGAAGCCGTCTAGACTGTAGGCCCGCGAAGTATAGACAGGTGCTTGGATTCCGCCCTCCCTCAGCTCACTCCGCCGCGACGTTCTCGTCTCGACCGCCGACAGTGCCGCCTACAGCCTGATGGTGGGCTTCGGCGAGACGTACATCCCGGCGTTCGCCCTGGCCCTGGGGCTGGGACCGGTGGCGGCAGGGCTCACGGCGACAGTGCCGCTGCTGTGCGGTGCCGTGCTCCAGCTCGTGACCCCGAGGGCCGTGGCCCGCCTCGGCACCAACCGCGGCTGGGTCGTCGCCACCACGACCATTCAGTCGCTGAGCTTCGTGCCCTTGATCTGGTGGGCGGTTCGGGGGCACGCCGAGCTCTGGGAACTGCTCGCCGCCGCGAGCGTCTACTGGGGGGCGGGCATGGCCGGGGCACCAGCCTGGAACGCCTGGATCGGCACGCTCATCCCCCCGTCGGTGAGGACATCGTTCTTCGCCCAACGCGGCCGTCTGGGGCAGTTCGCCATCTGTATCGGATTCGTGGTCGGTGGGCTCGTGCTCCAGTGGGGCGAGCAGCGGGGGAAGGTGCTCGTGGCCTTCGCGGCGATCTTCGCGCTGGCTGCCGTGAGCCGGCTCGTGTCCACCGCGCTGCTGACCGCCTGCAGCGAGCCGATGCCGCCGCGACGCGTGTGGCCGGGCACTGCGGCTGGACACGGCCACTCGCTCGGGCTCACCACGGTCGCCCGCGGGATGCTCGCGTCACCGGCAGGAGCCGTCGTCTCGCTCCTGTGGAGCTTCGTGTTCGGCGCGCAGTTCGCGGCTCCGTATTTCACTCCCTATATGCTTCGCGAACTCGGCTTCTCGTATCACGGCTTCATGCTCGTGATGGCCGCGAGCTTCCTGGCCAAGGCCGTGATGTCGCCGCTGCTCGGTCGGCTCGCATCGAAGATCGGCGCGACCCGGCTGATCGGCTGGGCGACGGTGGCGATCACACCGCTCGCGCTGCTCTGGCTGCCGTCGGCGAATCTCGGCTATCTCGTCGTGGTGCAGGTGATCGCCGGCACCTGCTGGGCGGCCTACGAGCTTGCCGTGGCGCTGCTCTTCTTCGAGGCGATGAACGACCGCGAGCGGACGGCGGCCGTCACGATCTACAACGTCGGGCTCGCCGTGGCGACGGTGGCGGGCGCCTGCTGTGGCGGCCTGGTGCTGCGGTGGTTCGGCAGTGGCCATGCCGGCTACGCGGCGGTCTTCATCGGCTCGAGCATCTTGCGGCTCGCCGCCCTGCCGCTCCTCGCGCGGCTCCGATCGGCGAATACGTAAGTTGTGGGCCCGTCACTCCGTGACGGGCAGCACGGGGTTCCCGCACGCTTCCACGCGGGGGGATTCAGCCCGCGGGCATCCGCGCCTCGTGGGCGAGGCTGTCGAGGAACGTGCGGGCGGAGCCGAAGTCGCCGGCCGGATAGTCGTTCACCCGCTTGGTGAGCGCGTCGATGAACTGCGATACCGTCATCTGGATGTCTTGAAACTGCTCGAACCGCAGACTGCCACCGGAGGCCGCCCGCTCCGCGAAGAGATGGTCGAGCCGATCGCGATACGGCTTGTACACGTCCTGGGTGAGCACCAGCGGATAGCTGATGTGGCCCGTGACCGGATCGAGCCTGGTCGAGCCGAGGCGGGCCGGCGCCGCCATCTTCGCCATCCGGATCGCCTGCTCCTGGGTCACCGGCGGGCCCGCCGCCGCGGCGCGGGCCTCCGTGTTGACCTTGCGCATCTCGAAGTAGGTTTCCGTCCAGCGGAGCTTGTTTTGGATGTCGAGCGTCTTGGCCTCCTGCCAGTTCTTGGCGGCCTGCGAGTCCAGCACGTTCTTCGTGCCCTGGGCCCGCAGAACCTCCGACATGCCGTAATCGGCTCCCTGCTGCGCCGTCGAGGCGTAGCCGCCCCGATTGAAGCCCCAGCCGCCGCCCCACTGGGCCTGTGCAATGCCGCCGACAGTCACCGCGGCGATCCCAGCGAGGCTGACTGCTCGAACGGCAGCCGTGAGCGGGCGGAGGCAGGAATCAGGGGCGGATGCGCGGGCAGGACGGGAAACGGGCCGCGGGCGTGACATGGTCACCTCGGGGGCAACGGGAAACCGGCCGGACGCAGGACGGCCCCGCGTGACACGGCTCGGGAAGTATACTTCGAGAGTCCGGCGCCGGCGACGCAACGTGCCGTCGGGGTCCTCGGGCACCATCGCCGTTCCCCCGGCATAACCGGCCGCTCTGGAGCACCGTTTCATGGGTCGTTTCATGTCTACCAGCCGTTCGTCGTGGCCGGCATTTGCATGCATTCTCGGTGTCATCGCGGGGTGTGCGAAGCCCCAGTCTCCGGCACAGCCCGCGGCGACGCCGGCTGCGAAATCGCCGGCGACTCCCGCAGCGGCACCGGTCGCTGCTGACAAGTCGGCCCCCGCCGCAGAGCCCGCACCAGCCGCGCAGCCGCTCACGGAGATCGCCGCGCTGGCCCGGCGTCTGGCCGATGCTCCCACCCCGGACGCCCGCGTCGAACTCATCGATCAGATCGCCGCCCTCGGCCAGAAGGGCAGGGAAGCGTTGCCCCAACTCATCGCTGTGTTCGCCGACGCCGACCCCCGGCCACGCTGGCGGGCGGCCCGTGCGGTCGGCCTCATCGGCGAAGACTCCATCGCGGCCATTCCGGCACTGGCGAAACTGCTCGACGATACCGATCCGATCGTGGTGACGCAGGCGGCGGCGGCCATTGCCATGATCAAGGCCGACGACGGCCGCACCGACACGCCAGCCCAGGATGCGGCGGTTTATGCAGCGGCCGTCGAGCCGCTGACAAAGACGGTGGTCCACGCCGACCCCCGCGCCCGCCGGGCCGCCATGACCGCCCTCCAACGTCTGGTGCCCGATCCGGCCGCTCTGGCGCCGCTCTTCTGCGATCAGCTCGCGGATGCCGAGCCGGCGGTGGTGATGCCCGCGCTCCACACGCTCGCCGACATGGATGCCGCCGCCGTGCCGTTCCTGCTCGAGGCACTCAAGGAGCCGAAGTCGCGCTACTGGGCGACCGTCGCCCTCGCGGACATCGGTCCGGGCGCCGCGGCGGCAGTCGAGCCGCTTGCGAAGCTCGCCGCCGCAGGCGAGTTGGACGAGCGGCTGCAGGCGACGCTTGCCCTGGCCGCGATCGGAGCACCCGCCGCTGCGGCGGTGCCTGCCCTCGTCGCATCGCTCGAGTGCAACGAAGAATTGCTGAGAAACGCTGCGGCATTCGCCCTTGGCAAGATCGGCTCTCCGGCGGCCGACGCCCCGCTGGAGAAAGCGGCTGCCGATCCGAACCCGTTCTTGGCCGCGATTGCGGCCTGGGGCCGGGCCGAGATCCATCCCCAGGATGCCGCGCTCGTGACCGCAGCCATCGAGAAGCTGAAGCAGGGTCTCGAGAGTGACACGGAGAGTGTTCGCAAGGCGTCGATATCGGGGCTCTCCGACCTGGCCGAGTTCACCGATGAGCCGGTCCGCAAAGCCCTCGTCGGCGAGTTTGTCGGTCTGCTGCACGATGCCGACGTCGGCGTCGGGACGGCGGCGGGCGCGGCACTCGTGCGGCTGAAGGGCTTCGCGGTCGATGCGGTGCGGGCCTCGCTCGCCGATGCCGGCACCCGCCTCAAGGCCCTCGAGGTGCTCGCGGCGATCGGGCCGGCTGCGGAGGCCGCCGTGCCGGAGGTGGCCGCGCTGCTCGCCGATACCGACCCGCTGGTTCGGAGCGAGGCGGCCGTCGCGCTGGCAGCCGTGGGCGCGGAGGCGGCTCCGGCGGTGCCGGCCCTCGAGAAGCTGCTCGGTGACGACGTGCCCGCGGATGTCCGCTATGCGACGGCTTACGCACTCGGCCGCAGCGGCTCCGCTGCCAAACCGGCCGTGCCGCGGCTGCTCGAACTGTCGAAGTCGGCGGATGCGATCATGGCCACGGTCGCGACCTGGGCGACGCTCAAGATCGAACCGCAAGACGCGGCCCTCGTCGAGGCGGCGATCCCGCTCTTGCGAAAGGCACTCGGCAGCGAGAACGAAATGGCCCGACTGGAGGCCGCCGTCGCACTCGGCGACATCGGTCAGCGGGCATCCAGTGCCATCCCGATCCTGGAACTCGTGTCCGAGGAAGACGCGTCGCGTCAGGTGCGAGCCGCCGCCGCCGAGGCCTTGGCTAAAGTCCGGCCGCGGCAGTAGTCACGTCGTGGCCGGTCGGCGGGGGTCGCTGTACGCCCGCGGCCGGCCATGCCCCGCGGGCCAGTCGCGCAAGGTCTGACGCCCGTCGCCCTGGTCCCTCCAGCCCGCCTGCTCCGCTGGCCGATCTCCCTCTTGCTCGAATGGATGCGGGCAGCCACTGGGAGCGTGTTCCCGGGTTCGTGGCGGCCGCCTCGACGGAGGGGACGATGGCGACCTACGGACGGCTGCGCAGGCTCTGGCTCACGCGTTTCTCGCAGCCGGCGGCCGAGCGGGTGATCCACCGCCACGTCCTCCGCACGGCGCCGGTCCGGGTGCTGGAACTCGGCCTCGGCCTGCTCGTTCGCACCGAACGGCTGCTGACGGCCGCCGCGTCGCGGCCCACTCCCGCTCCGGTGCACTACGTCGGCCTCGACCGCTTCGAGGGGCGGGCGGCCGGTGATCCGCCGGGGGTCTCGCTCAAGGAAGCCCACCAGCGGCTCCACAAATTGGCGAAGGTGCAGCTCGTGCCCGGCAACGTCGACACGTCGCTGGCCCGCGTCTGCAACCATCTCGGCTCGTTCGACCTCGTGCTCGTGTCGGCCGACACCGACTCGCGGCATCTCGAACGCTGCTGGTTCTTCCTGCAGCGGCTCGTCACGCCGGCGACCACGATCTTCGTGCAGCCGCAGGCGTCCGCGGCCTGGTCCACGATCACGAAGGCCCGCATCGACGAACTGGCCGCCAAGACCGTCCAGCCCGCCCTCCGCCGCGCTGGCTGACCAACGCCTGCGTCCGTGGGTGGGGAGACGAATCAAGCCCGTATTGGTTCGGCCGGCGGTGACGTGCTCGCCGCCGGCGGATCGTGCGAGTTCACTTCTCGTTCGGGATGGATGGCTTGTTGGTCCGCACGATTCACCGGACGGCTGCGCGGCGTCCCCGACCGACCTCCTCACGATCCGGAGTCGAGGTTCCACCGCGTCCATCTGCCACACGACGGTCGCGCAACTCGATATCCGATCGTGAGGAGGACGGTCGGTGAGACCGGAGGAGGAGCGCAGGGATATCCGTAGCTGTGTGCGTGCCACCGGGTACACGGGTGGCGGGAGGAATCCCGAAGCGACGACGGAGCGTCTTGCCGCCGGCCGAACCAAAACGGGCCCGCGTCTCTGCTCTCTCGAGCACGGCAAGCCGGCCCCCACGAGACGCGGGCCGGTGGCAGACTGGCCGCTTCTGGGCTACAGTGCAAGGAAATCTGCCCGTTTCCGCCCTCGCTCACGCCTATGTCAGCCCCCCGCACGCTTCTCGACAAGATCTGGGACAACCACGTCGTCTACACGCCCCCGGGCGAACTGCCGCTGCTCTACATCGACCGGCATCTCGTGCACGAGGTGACCAGCCCCCAGGCGTTCGAGGGGCTGCGGCTTGCCGGGCGGAAGGTGCGGCGGCCCGAGGCGACGTTCGCCACGCCCGACCACAATGTGCCCACGACCGACCGCCGGCTGCCGATCGCCGATCCGGTGTCGAAGCAGCAGATCGACACGCTGCGGGCGAACTGCCGCGAGTTCGGCATCCGGCTCTACGATCTGGGCGACGCCGACCAGGGAATCGTGCACGTGATCGGCCCCGAACTCGGCATCACGCAGCCCGGGATGACCATCGTGTGTGGCGACAGCCACACGGCGACCCACGGGGCGCTCGGGGCGCTGGCGTTCGGCATCGGCACGAGCGAGGTGGAGCACGTGCTCGCCACGCAGACGCTGCGGCAGGCGAAGCCGAAGTCGTTCGAAGTGCGGGTGGATGGCCGGCTGGCACCGGGCGTGACGGCCAAGGACCTCGTGCTCTATTTGATCGGCCGGCTATCGACCGAAGGGGGCACCGGTTACGTCATCGAATACACCGGGCCATGCATCCGCGGCCTCGGCATGGAGCAGCGGATGACCGTCTGCAACATGTCGATCGAGGCGGGAGCGCGGGCCGGGATGATCGCTCCCGATGCGGTCACGTTCGACTACATGCGGGGTCGCGAGTTCGCGCCTGCGGACTTCGACAAGGCCGTGGCGGCCTGGGAGAAGCTGCCGAGTGACGCCGACGCGGCGTACGACCGAGTGGAAGTGTTTCAAGGGGGTGACGTCGTGCCGCAGGTGACGTGGGGCACGAATCCGGCACAGGTCACCGGCGTCGATGCGGCCGTTCCCGACCCCGACGCCTTTGGCGACCCCAACGACCGCTCGAGTGCCTCCCGGGCCCTCGATTACATGGGACTCGCGCGGGGCACGAAGATCGTCGATATTCCCCTCGACCGCGTGTTCATCGGCTCGTGCACGAACAGCCGCATCGAAGACCTGCGGGCTGCAGCGGACGTGGTGAAGGGCTATCGCGTGGCGGCGAACGTGCATGCGATGGTCGTGCCCGGCAGCGGCCGAGTGAAGCGGCAGGCCGAAGAGGAGGGGCTCGATCGCGTGTTCCGCGAAGCGGGCTTCGAATGGCGGGAGGCGGGCTGCAGCATGTGCCTCGGTATGAATCCCGATACGCTCTCGCCCGGCCAGCGGTGCGCTTCCACGAGCAATCGCAACTTCGAGGGGCGGCAGGGCAAGGGGGGCCGCACGCACCTCGTCTCGCCTGCCATGGCCGCCGCCGCCGCCGTGGCGGGCCACTTCGTCGATATCCGCGGCTGGGAGTACAAGTGAGATGCAGCCCTTCGCCACGCATACGGGCATCGTCGGCAGCCTCGACCGGGCGAACGTCGACACCGATCAGATCATTCCCAAGCAGTTCCTGAAGCGGATCGAACGTACGGGCTTCGGGCAGTTTCTGTTCTGTGACTGGCGGTTCCAGGCAGACGGGAGTCCGAATCCCGAGTTCGAGCTCAACCGGCCCGAGGCGCAGGGGGCGACGATCCTGCTCGCCCGCCGCAACTTCGGCTGTGGCTCCAGTCGCGAGCATGCCCCGTGGGCGTTGGCCGACTACGGCTTCCGCGTGGTGATCGCGCCGACATTCGCCGACATCTTCTTCAACAACTGCCTCCAGAACGGCATGCTGCCGATCCGGCTGTCGGAGGACGACGTGGCGGAATTGTTCCGGCGGACCGCCGCGGCGGCTGCGTCCGGCGGTCAGTACCGGCTGCACGTCGATCTGAAGGCCTGCACGGTGGCGGACGACGCCGGGTTCTCGCGTGCATTCACCGTGGATCCCTTTCGTCGCCAGTGTCTGCTGGAGGGGCTCGACGACATCGGCCTCTCGTTGCGGCACGCAGACCGCATCGCCGCATGGGAGGCTGCCCAGGGCCTGCCTGCGGTCGCAGGCTGACGATGATCCGCGCCGGCTGGTTGGCAGTCGCGGTGGTGACCCTGCTCGTCGTGCAGGGCAGTGAGGCCGCCGACGTGCGGCCCCTGCTCGCTGATCTCCCTCGAACTGGCGACCTCGCGATGGCGGCAGACGGGCAGATCGTGGCCTGCGTCGACGAGGGGAGTGGAGCGATCGTCGTGATCGAGCCGGGCAGCGGGCAGTCGAGCCGCATTGCGGTTGCGGCTCCTCCGGCGGACGGCGCCCGCCCCGTGGCCATCGCCTTCATCGACGACACGGTGCTCGCTGCAGTCTGCCGGTCGGGCGACGCGTGGTCGCTCCGCACATGGCGGCTACGGCCGACCGAGCCCGTCGCTGCGGAGTCGCCCCTGCAATCGCTGCGGCTCGACGGTGCCGCCGACCACACGACGGGTAACGTGCACATCGTCGTCAGCCGCAGCAGCCGGTGGATGGCAGTGGTGGGACTCGAGCCGCCCGTGCTCCGTGCGGCACTCGGCGGCGTGCGTATCGGGCCCCCGACCGCGCGGCTCTGCCCTCGGCTGGAGGCGGGGCGGCTGCCGGTGGCGGCAGCCGTCGGACCCGACGACGAACTCGTGCTCATCACGACGAACGCGAGGGCCGGCGAGTCGATCGAATCCGTGGCCTTCTACGGCACCGACGGCCGCTGCCTGCTCGACCTCGAAACGGGCCTGAGTGGCATTCGTGACGTCGCCTTCTCCGCGGACGGCTCGAGTCTGTACGTGGTCACGGCCGATGCGCCGAGTCAGCGCGCAGGGCTGTGGCGGCTCGACGCGGCTGCCCGGGATGGCCGGCAGGTGATCCGGCCCGAGCTGGTGGCCGAACTACAGGATCCGCGGGCCATGGTCTGTCCCGATCCGCGGTCCGTCGTCGTGACGCAGGGGGCGCCCGACCGCTCCGTCTTCCAGATCGAATCCATCGTCCAGATCCAGGCTGCCGAACCACCCGCTCCGGAGGAGCCATGAGCCAGTCGCGCCGCGAGAAGATCGAGTCGATGCTCAAGGACGATCCAGGCGATGTCTTTCTCCGCTACAGCCTCGCGCTCGAGCTGGAAGCCGCCGGCGAATGGGAAGCCGGGATCGACATCCTCCAGGAACTCGCCCGGGCCGAGCCGCCGTATGTGCCCGCCTTCCAGATGGCCGCCCAGCACCTCGTCGCCCACGGCCGCACCGAGGATGCCCGGCGGGCGCTCCGCGAGGGCATCGAGGTCGCCCGCAGCCAGGGCAACGCCCATGCCGCCGGTGAAATGGCGGAGTTGCTCATGAGCCTAGGCGAAGCCGGTGAATGAAGAACTTCTCGCCTGCACAACCAAAACGCCGTGAGGGGTTGCCCATGCCCCAGGAGCCGGCGTATGCCGCCGAGCGCAGCCAGGATGGCGAAGCGAAGGCGGCATCCGAGCGAGCGAAGGCATGGATGCCGTAGCGAGCGTCCGGCGACGGGGCAGCGGGAGCCCGAAGCCGGCGCGCGTGCCCGCACCCGTCACAGCCAGATATGCAGCCGGCCGTCGAGCATGTCGGGCAGCTTCTTGGCGATGATCCGCTGGATGCGGTCGTCGGTATATCGCGTGGAGAAGTGGGTGGCGATCACCACCTCGTTGCGGAATCGATCGCGACGGGCGAGGAGGTCGTCGAGGTGCATGTGGCCGAACTTGTGGATCTTTTCCTTGCGGTGAGCATGGGCCACGAAGGTCAGCTCGGTGATCAGGATCATCGCCTCGAACATCGCCGGGCAGCGGTCGAGGCCCTCGGGCGAGCTGTCGCCGAGATAGGCCACGAGCGGCGTACGGATCTCGTGGGTCACGTCCACGCCCGAGAGCCGCAGGTCGCGAATCTTGTCGCCGGGCAGGCCCTGGTATTCGTGCTTGAGCTTTCGCCGCCGATCCCAGACGACGAAACCCACGCTCGGCAGCGTGTGGCAGGTGGGCGAGACCGTCACGACGTGCTCGCGGGAGAGTTCGATCTCCTCGCCGGGACGGGCGGGCAGGAGCGTGCAGGGCAGCCGGCCGCGGTCGAGCCGCGACACTGCCCGCAGGAGCTTCTCGATCGGCTCGATTGCCGACTCGGGCAGATAGATCGTCGGCGGCTCCATCTTCATCATCCGCCGCCGGGCCACGTACACGGGCAGCGCGGCGATGTGATCGAGGTGCGTGTGCGTCACGAACCAGGTGCTCGTGGCCATGAATCCCCACGGCTGCGAGCCGAGGTCGAAGCCGAGCTTGAGCTCGGGGATCCGCCAGCAGCTCTGCACGGCGGCCCGCGAGTAGCCCTCGACGGTGAGCCCCTTGTGGACGAGCGAGCGAAAGGGCGAGTTGTCGATCATGCGGTGTCCGACGAAGCAGGCGGTGCGGAGGGGTTGGCGGCGGTGGCGGGCGGCTCGAGCCAGATCTCTTCGAAGAGCTGCTCCTGGCGGGTGCCGAGCCGGCCACGCCGCACGAGTTCCAGCACTGCCAGAAAGATACCGACCACGCGTGACCGGGGCATATGGTCGTCGAAGAGCGTCGTGAACGCCACCCTGCCCTGCTCCGCCACGAGTGCCTCGATGCGGATCATGTGGGTTTCGATCGGCGTGTCGTCGTGGACGATCTGTCGCGGCCGTCGCTTCTCCCGTTTGCGGAGCACCCGCGACATCGCCCCCACGAGGTCCCATACGTGGACGTCGCCGATCGTCACCTCGGCCGGCTCGCCGCGGGCCGCGGCCTCGTCGGCTGCTGTCCGCGTGAACCGCAGCTCCCACTGCCGGGCCCTGTCTTCAAGCAGCGTGGCGGCGTCGCGGAACTGCTTGTATTCGAGGAGCCGCTGCACGAGGTCCTCGCGGACCATCTCCACCGGCTCCTCCGTCTCCTCGGGCCGCGGTACGAGGGCCCGGGCCTTGAGTTCGAGCAAGACGCTCGCCAGCTCGACGAACTCGCCCACCTGGTCGATGGCGAGGTCTTCGAGCACGTCGAGATACGAGACGAACTCGGAGGCGATCTTCGCGATCGGCACCTCCGTCACGTCCACCTCGTGCTTCTTCACGAGGTAGAGCAACAGGTCCATCGGCCCCGAAAAGACGTCGGTCTCGACCTTGAATTCCACGTCGCCTGCCTCGCCGCCGTCACTGTCCGGATGCCATCATGCGTGCACGTGCCATCATAGGGATGGACCCGGCCCCACGCAGCGGCGGTTTGGGGTAGGCTTTCGGCCATGAGCATCGAAACCCTCTGGGCTCCGTGGCGGCTCGGCTACGTGAAGGGCGAGGATCACGGCATGCCGGCCAAATCGGTCGCTCCCCGGGAGTGGCGGCCGGGAGCCGACGAGGACTGTTTCCTATGCCGCGCCGCCGCGGCCGATGCCGCCCACGACCGTGCCCTCGGCGTGCTCGACCGCACGCCCCATGGCTGCGTCGTGATCAACCGCTTTCCGTATGCCAACGGCCACCTGCTCGTCGCCCCGCTCGACCACCGCGCCACGCTGGCGGCGCTCACGCCGGCCGAACTGCTCGACCTCCAGCAATGTCTCGTCCGCTGGTGCGGCCTGCTGGAGCGGGAACTGCAGCCGCAGGGCTTCAATGTCGGCCTCAATCTCGGCGCGGTCGCCGGCGCGGGGCTACCCGGCCACCTCCACTGGCACATCGTGCCGCGGTGGCGCGGCGACGTGAACTTCATGCCCACGATCGCCGGCGTGAAGGTGCTGCCGCAGGCGCTCGACGCCCTGTGGGAGCAACTGACCCAGGCCCGCGATCGAGAGCCAGCATGACGCCACCGCCCACCATGCCTATTCCGCCGCTCGACTGGCAGACCCGTGAGCAACTCACGCTCGCGCCGTGGGCCATGCATGCCATCGACTCGGCCGGCCGCGTGCACCCCGAGCCCCCGCATCCCGTCCGCAGCCCCTACCAGCGGGATCGCGATCGGATCGTGCACTCGGCTGCGTTTCGGCGGCTCGCCCACAAGACGCAGGTCTTCACCGGCTACCACGGCGACTACCATCGCAGCCGGCTCACCCATACGCTCGAGGTCACGAGCATCGCCCGCACGCTCGCCCGGGCGCTCGGCCTCAACGAAGACCTCGTCGAAACACTCGCCCTCGCCCACGACATCGGTCACCCGCCGCTCGGCCACGCCGGTGAAGACACGCTCGCCGAACTGCTCCGCGGCGAGGGGGGCTTCAACCACAACGCCCAGGCGCTGCGGATCATGGAGTTCCTGGAGCGGCGGTATGCCGAGTTTCCGGGGCTGAACCTTTCGCGGGAGGTGCTCGACGCCCAGGCCACGCGCAAGAAGGATGGCTCCGCCCCGGCGCCGCTGCTCGAAACGCAGGTGGTCGATGCGGCCGACTCGATCGCCTACGACACCCACGATGCCGACGACGCGGTCGAACTCAAACTCGTGACGATGGAGGAGCTCGTGGAACTGCCGCTGGTGGCCGAGGCGGCGGCCCGCGTGGCCGATCGCTTCGGCCGGCTGGAGGGCGCCGAGCTGCGACACACGGTGCTCCACGAGCTCGTGGACATGCAGGTGGCCGAATTGATCGGGATGAGCCGCGCGCTGATCGACACCATGCACATCGATTCGATCGCAGCCGTCACAGAGGCCTGGCGCGGCCCGGACGGCCGGCCCGGACGGCGGCTCGTGGCCCATGCGCCGGCCGTTGCTTCGGGCAAGCGGCAGCTCGAAAAATTCCTGTTCGAGCGGGTCTACCGCTGCCCCCGCGTGCTCGCCGTGCGGGTGCCCGCCCAAGAGCGGCTCACCCGGCTCTTCGGATGGTACTGCAGCCATCCCACCGAACTGCCGGCGGGCTTCCGACAACGGGCGGACGAATTCGGCGTCCGCCGCAGCGTGGCCGACTACATCGCGGGAATGACCGACCGGTTCCTGGAACTCGACCACGACCGGCGGCTGGGCTGACGGACCCAGTCACGGCGGTGTGGTAGAGTTTTGCTCCCGCCACCACTCATCGGTCAGCCGCCCATGGCCCTCATCGTTCTCCGTTCGTTCTTCGTGATGGTGACGATGGGCATCGCCGTGCTCATCGTCAATTCGGAGCCGATGCGGCAGGCGCCGACCTGGGCCCCTCTGGCAGTGATCGCCGGCTCCGTGGCCCTGCCGCTGGCCGTCATGGCCGTCGATGCGGCGATCCGCCGGAAGGATCTCACGACGATTACGGCCGTCTACTTCGGGCTGCTCGTGGGGGTGTTTCTCACGTATGTCGCGATGCTCGCCCTCACGCCCGTGCTGCCGCTCAATCCCCGCGATGCGATCTGGACATGGCTGCCGCTCGTGCTCGGCTCCGTGCTCTGCTATGTCTGCACGAGCCTGCTGCTCCAGACCCGCGATGACTTCCGGTTTCTGATCCCGTTCGTGGAGTTCGCCCGCGACGTCCGCGGCCTGCGGCCCAACGTGCTCGATGCGACGAGCATCGTCGATGGCCGGCTCGCCGACCTCGCTGCGGCCGGCATCTTCGATTCGCGATTCGTGGTCCCCTCGTTCGTGCTCGACGAACTGCAGGCGGCCGCCGACTCGGCCGACAAGCAGCGGCGAACTCGGGGCCGCCGCGGACTCGACGTGCTGGCCCGGCTCAGGGCCAACAAGGCGGTCGAGATCGACGTGCTCGCCCCCGTCGACGAGGCCGACGACGAGGCCACGCTCGAATCGCGGGTCGTCGCCATGGCGAAGCGACTCGGCGGCCGCGTCGTGACGACCGACGCCAATGTCGTGAAGATCGCCGGCGTGTTGTCGGTGCCCGCGCTGAACGTCAATGAAGTGGCCCTGGCGCTCAAGCCGACCTACGCGCCCGGCGACGCGCTCACCGTGCGGCTCGTGAAGCACGGCGAGGAGCCCGATCAGGGCGTCGGCTATCTCGACGACGGCACGATGGTGGTGGTCGAGAATGGCCGCGACCAGATCGGCCGCGTGGTGCACGTCGCCGTCACAAGTACCCTCCAGACGAGTGCCGGGCGGCTCGTGTTCGCCCGGCCCGAACACCCCTCCCGAGGTTGAGACGATGCATCTGTTCGTCACCTGCGCCGCGGTGTTGCTCACCGCCGTGGTCGCGGCCGCCGCCGAGCCCGCACCGCGGCCCAACGTGCTCTTCATCCTCTGCGACGACCTGCGGCCCGACGCCCTGGGCTGCTACGGCTCGCGGCACGTGAAGACGCCCCACATCGACGCCCT
>CAMDDA010000025.1 GCA_945890755.1 Candidatus Kuenenia stuttgartensis | reverse complement strand
ATCGGATCCTGCCCGTGCCCACCACGGAATACCCCACGCCCGCCCGCAGGCCCCACAACTCGCGGCTCGACACCACGAAGCTCCGCCGCACGTTCGACCTCACGCTGCCCCCCTGGCAGGCCGGCGTCGAGCGGATGCTCGTCGAGATCGCGGGCTGAGCCGCGGGGCGGGCGGCTGGCGACCAGGAGAGCGATTCTTGACAAAGAGTGTACGCATGTATATTTTCTTGTCCTGTGTGATGCGGTGACCGAGCATTTAAGGATGTCGCATGCGTGTCAGGAAGGAAGGTCGGCCATGGCGTCAGGGTTTGCCACTGCCAGTGGGATCGCGACCGCGGAGGAACTCCTTGCCGCGGGGGATATCGGTCCCTGCGAGCTCGTGCAGGGGGAGTTCGTGATGATGTCTCCAGCCGAGTTTGAGCACGGAGTGATCACGCAACGGATCGCCGCGTTTTTGCATGCGTATGTGTCGGCGCGGCGGCTCGGTGTCGTGACGGCTGCCGAAACGGGGTTCCTGCTGGCCCGCTCGCCCGACACGGTGCGGGCGCCAGACGTGGCATTCGTCGCGGAGTCGCGACTGCCTCGCGGCAGCGTCACGGGCTTTTTCGAGGGCGCCCCGGATCTTGCGATCGAGGTGCTCTCGCCCTCGGACACGCGCGACCAAGCGGCACGAGCCCGGGCGACTGCAAAGATCGCTGACTGGCTGGCTGCAGGGTGTCTCGAAGTGTGGTGCGTCGATCCGGCAAGTCGCATGGCGACGGTACACACCGCGAGCGGCGTCGTCACGCTTGCCGGCGAGGCAGATTCATTCGCCTCGCAGTCGGTGCAGGGGCTTGCCGTCACGCTTGCTGACTTGCTGCCGGCGTCTGATCAGGAATCAAGACCGTCGCTCCGTCCGATCGCTTGACTGCCCATAAACACGGGAATATGCTTTCCTGCATGAAGACGACCGTTGATCTGCCGGACGACCTGTTCATCGCTGCGAAGAAGCGAGCGGCGGAACTCCGCCAGCCATTGCGAGCGCTGATCGAACGCGGCTTGCGAGCCGAGCTTGGTCGCGGAGCCGGGCAGCGCCAGGCGAAACCTCGCACGATCCGCTGGGTCACCGTTGCCGGCGGCCTGCCGCCCGGCGTGGATGTTGCCAGCCGGGCTGAGATGCACGACTGGCTTCGGCAGCAGCGATGATCGCGCTCGACACCAATCTGCTGATCTACGCCCATCGTTCAGCCACTGCCGAACATGGCGCCGCCCGCGAGGCGATCGAGGCCGCCTTGAACTCGCCGGGAGGATGTGGCATCACCGTGCCGAGCGTCGCCGAGTTTTTCAGCATCGTCACGCATCCCACCGCCAGCGGCAAACCTTCGCCGCCCAAGGCCGCCGTTGATTTTCTGGCATCGCTCCGCGAGGCAGGCGTTGAAGAGTTGGCCGCCGGGCCGGCATTTGCCGCACGGCTCGTTCAACTGGCGGCAGACATGGGAGTGATTGGAGCGAGGATTTTTGACCTGCAGATCGGGCTCTGCGCACTCGACGGCGGAGCTACCCAGCTGTGGACGCACGATGGCGGCTTCGTGAGGATTCCCGGCCTCGTGATCCGTGATCCGCTGGAGCGTGCCTGAGCTGCTCGATCGCGACGGGGGGTTGACTCCTTTATTGGTGTGATGTATACAAAAGTTCATTGATTGCGGCGGCCGGCTTGCCTGTGGCCGGTGTAAGGCCGATATTTGAACGCTGAGGCGCTCAGGAGAGCTTCCACATGGTCAGTCTCACGGAAATCCGAAACCGGCTGCAGCGGTCGTTTACCCCCGACCAGGCCGAACTCATTGCCAACCTGCACGTCGAAATGCACGACCAGCTCGTGACGCCGCACGACTTTGCCGAGTTGCGGAGCGTCGTCGGGGAGCTTGCGGAATCTCAGCAACGGACGGAAGTGCGGGTCGAGCAGTTGGCCGATGCGCAGCAACGGCTGGCGGAGGCGCAGCAGCGAACTGAGGTGCGGGTCGAGCAACTGGCAGAGGCTCAGCAGCGAACGGAAGTGCGGGTCGAGCAACTGGCGGAGGCTCAGCAGCGAACGGAGGTGCGGCTTGGAGAACTGGCGGAGGCGCAGCAGCGGACGGAGTCGCGAGTCGGGGAACTGGCCGACGCTCAGCGGCGGACCGAGCACGCGGTGGTTGACCTGGCGACGTCGCTCAAGCAGGCGGAGTTTGCGATCAAGGATCTCGCGAAGCAGGTCGGGGGTCTCGCGGCCACCGCCGGCGGCAACCTCGAGGCATACGCCAGCGAGCGGATTCCGGAGGTGCTGGCGGAGCGATTCGGATTTGTGACCGAATCGTGTGGCATCGAGGCGATCGAGGCAGGCGGTAAGACATATGAGTTCGATGCCGTGATTCGCGGCACGCTGGAAGGCCGTGAGAGCATCGTGCTCTGCGAAGTGAAGACCAATATCACCGAGGCGGAGGTTCGCGAGTTTTTGCGAATGGTCGATCGCGTGCGGCCCGTGCTCGCCCAGGCGGCGCCGGCGGCGGAGGTGCAGCCCCTGTTCTTCGGCTATCGGGCTGCGGTGGTCACGCAGAAGCTGATTGCGGGAACCGGTGCCTGGCTCGTCTTCCCGCGGGGGCTCGTCGCGGCCGCCTGACCCTCGCGGGACCCCGGGGGGCATTGCCGGGCGGGATCGGGGATGGTCTGCTTACGCCCGGAAAGGGACTCCCCATGCGATTCACCAGCCTGTTCTGCACCCTGCTCTTCCTCGTCGCCCACCTGGTCGGGCCGCTCGCACCAGCCGCCTGCCGGGCCGCAGACGAAGGGCCGTGGACGATTTCTGTCGCCGCAGGTGACGTCGATCGGTCGAACCTTCCGCTGCGGGCGCGGATCACCGTGCCCCAGGGCTCCCCGGCCGCCGAGGGCGGGGCCGCCGTGCGGATCAAGCTCGCCGACGGCTCGCACGTGGACGGGCAGGTCGTGCCGACGGAACTCTTTGCACCGCTGCCGCGCGGGCCGTATGGCATGGAACACCGCGACATCGTGTTCATGCTGCCCAAGCTGGCGGCCGGCACGACGGTCGCACTCCAGGCTGAACTCCTGCCCGCGGATCCCAAGGCCGAGCCGCGGCTCCGCTGGGCGGAAGAGGCAGGGGCGACGGCGCTCCTACTCGCCGGCAAGCCCGTGGTGCGATACGAGATGCCCACGTACGACGGCTCGAGTGAGGAAAAGCGGCTCGTCACCTACAAGCCGTTCCATCATGTCTTCGACCCTGTGACCGGCATGCGGCTCACGAAGGGGGACGGCGGCCAGTACACACATCACCGCGGCATCTTCTTTGGCTACAACCGGATCTCGCACGGCGACGGCAAGAAGACGATGTCGGACTGCTGGCACTGCGTGAAGGGAGCCCGGCAGGAGCATCGGCTGATGCTCGATGAGGTGGCCGGCCCCGTCGAGGGCGTGCAGCGGGTGGCTATCGACTGGATGGGCAGCGACGACTCGAAGGTGCTCGGCGAGATTCGTGAACTGGAGATCGTGCCCGCACCCGGTGGCACGATCATCGACTTCGCCAGCCGGCTGACGGCCGATGCCCCCGTGCGGCTCGACGGCGACCCGCAGCACTCGGGCGTCCATTTCCGGGCCTCGAACGAGGTGCACGATGCGACGAAAAACCAGACCTACTACCTGCGGCCCGGTGTGAAGGCTGAACCCGGGAAGTTTCGCAACTGGCCCGACGACAAGACCTACGTGAACGCCCCGTGGCACGCCGCCAGCTTCGTGGTGGGCGGCCAGCGGTACACCGTGCTCCGTGTGAATCGGCTCGAAAACCCGGGCGAGGCTCGGATGAGTGAGCGCGACTACGCGCGGTTTGGGTCGTATTTCGAGTATGAACTCGATCCGAGCCGGCCGCTCCAGGTGGGTTACCGATTTTGGGTGCAGCCGGGCGAACTCCCGCTCGACGAAGCGGCGCGGATCGCGGCCGATTACCAGACGCCGGCCGAGGTTCGCGCGACCGGCGGGTGAGAGCAATCCCCCGGCTTGCGCATGGGGGCTTCTACGAACGACATCACGTTTTTCATACAAGCCCCCAGGCGCGAGCCGGGGGATGACCTCATACAAGCCCCCAGGCGCGAGCCGGGGGATCGTTTTCACAAGTTTTCACAAGGGGATGCTTCGATGACGGCTCAGCAAGGCGGGGCGGGCAAGGTGGCCAGCGTGATGAACGAGGTGCGGGTGTTCCCGCCGCCGGCCGAGTTTTCCCTGCAGGCGCGGATCGGCTCGCTCGACGACTACCGCCGCATCTATGACGCGGCCGCCAAGAACCCCGAGGCCTTCTGGGACGAAAAGGCCCGCAGCCTCCCCTGGATGACGCCGTACACGCGGGTGCTCGACTGGCAGCCGCCGGTGGCCAAGTGGTTCGTGGGCGGCCAGACCAACGCGTCGGCCGCCTGCCTCGACGCCCAGATTGCGGCCGGCAAGGGCGACAAGACGGCGATCGTGTGGGTGGGCGAGCCGACCGGTGAACGGAAGACGTTCACCTATCGCGAACTGCATGCGGAGGTGTGTCGGTTCGCGGCAGGCCTGAAGAAGCTGGGCGTACAGCCGGGCCAGGTGGTGTCGATCTACATGCCGATGACGCCGGAGCTCGTGATCGCGATGCTGGCCTGCGCCCGCATCGGCGCTGTGCACTCCGTGATCTTCGGCGGCTTCTCCAGCGAAGCGATTGCCGACCGCAACCAAGACGCCCAGGCCGTGGCTGTGATCACCGCCGACGGCGGCTGGCGGCGCGGCGCCCAGCTGCCGCTGAAGAAGAACGTGGACGAGGCCCTGGCCTCGAAGAGCCATGCTCCCACGACCGTGAAGCACGTGATCGTGCTCAAGCGGACCGGCCAGCCGGTGGAGATGGTGCCCGGCCGCGACGTCTGGTGGCACGAACTCGTGGAGGGCATGCCTGCCGATCTCGCGCCCGCGGCGATGGATTCGGAGGCGCCTCTCTTCATCCTCTACACGAGCGGCTCCACCGGAAAACCAAAGGGCATCAAGCACACGACGGCCGGCTACCTGCTCTGGGCGAAGACAACGGCCGAGTGGGTGTTTGACCTGCGGGACGACGACCTTTTTTGGTGCACTGCCGACTGCGGCTGGATCACCGGCCACAGCTACGTGACCTACGGCCCGCTGGCCGCGGGCGCGAGCATCCTCATCTACGAGGGCGCCCCGAACGCCCCGCACGAGGGCCGCTTCTGGGAGATCATCGAGCAGGAGAAGCCCACGATCTTCTACACCGCCCCCACCGCGATCCGCTCGTTCATGAAGTGGGGCATGCAGCACATCGAGGGCCGTGATCTCTCGAGCCTCCGGCTGCTCGGCACGGTGGGCGAAGGGATCAATCCCGAGGCCTGGATCTGGTATCACGAGGTGATTGGCGGCAAGCGATGCCCGATCGTCGATACCTGGTGGCAGACGGAGACGGGCGGGATCATGATGAGTCCGCTCCCGGGCTGCACCCCCACGAAGCCCGGCAGCTGCACGCTACCGCTGCCCGGAGTCGTGCCGCAGATCGTCGATGCCACCGGGCATCCGGTGCAGCCCGGCGAAGGGGGCTGGCTCGTCATGCAAAAGCCCTGGCCCGGCATGCTCCGCGGCATCTGGGGCGACGATGCACGATTCGAGGAGACCTACTGGTCGCGGGTGCCGGGGAAGTATCTCGCCGGCGACAACGCCCGCCAGGATGCCGACGGCTACTACTGGATCATGGGGCGGATCGACGACGTGCTCAACGTGGCGGGTCACCGGCTCTCCACGATCGAGATCGAAAGCGCGCTCGTGAGCCATCCGAGCGTGGCGGAAGCTGCGGCGGTGGGCCGGCCGCACGACGTGAAGGGGGAGGCCGTGGCCGTGTTCGTGACGCTTCGCGATGGCGAGCCGACCGACGCACTCAAGGACGTTTTGCGGAAGCACGTGCGGCACCAGATCGGGGCCCTCGCCGCACCTGACGACATCCACTTCACGAATTCGCTGCCCAAGACCCGCAGCGGCAAGATCATGCGGCGGCTGCTCCGCGATATCGCCGCCGGCAAGGAGACCGTGGGAGATACGACCACGCTCGAGGATTACAGCGTGCTCGCGAAGCTGCGCGGCGATCAGGAATAGCGCGGGACGCGGCACCGATCACAGACAAGCCCCCAGGCGCAAGCCGGGGGATACACACGCAAGCCGGGGGACATACAAGCCCCCAGGCGCAAGCCGGGGGATCGGGGTTGTCACGACGTCCCGCCATGCACGATCCCGTCGCTTGCGCTGAGGGCTTGTATGGGGGCGCGGTCCCGGTCGCTCCCCGGTGTGTTTATGATGGACGCATGATACCCGAACTGCTTGCGCCGGCCGGCGACTGGGACTGCGTGCGTGCGGCCATTGAGAATGGCGCCGACGCGGTCTACTTCGGCCTCGACGCGGGATTCAACGCCCGGGCCCGGGCCACGAACTTCACGCTCGACGACATGCCGCGGCTCATGCAGACGCTGCACCTCCGCGGCCTCAAGGGCTACGCCACGCTCAACACGCTCGTGTTCAGCGACGAACTGGCCGACTTCGAGCGGGTGCTGACGGCCGTGGCAGACGCGGGCGTCGATGCCGTGCTCCTGCAGGATGTGGGAGCGGCCCGGCTGATCCGGCGGCTCCACCCCGGCCTGCCGCTCCACGCCTCCACGCAGATGACGCTCACGAGCGCGGAGTGCATCGCGCTGGCCGAGGAGCTGGGAATGGAACGGGTCGTCCTGGCCCGCGAACTGTCGATCGCAGAGATCGTGGAGATTCGCAGGCAGACCACGATGCCGCTCGAGGTCTTCGTGCACGGGGCCCTGTGCGTGGCCTACTCGGGGCAGTGCCTCACGAGCGAGTCGCTCGGCGGCCGCAGTGCCAACCGCGGCCAGTGCGCCCAGGCCTGTCGGCTCCCGTACGACCTCGTCTGCGACGGCAAGGACGTGGACCTCGGCGCCCAGAAATACCTCCTCTCCCCGCAGGACCTCGCGGCCTACGCCCTCGCCCCGGAATTGATCGCGGCCGGCGTGACGTCGTTCAAGATCGAAGGGCGGCTCAAGACGGCGGAATACGTCGCGAACATCACGCGGCACTACCGCCAGGCGATCGACACCGCGGTGGCCGGCAAGCCAGTGGCCTTCACGCCTCGCGAGATCGAAGAGATGGAGCTGTCGTTCTCCCGCGGCTTCTCGCCGGGCTGGCTCCACGGCTGCGACCACAAGATGCTCGTGCCTGCGACGTCGAGCGCAAAGCGGGGCGTTCGGCTCGGCACCGTGGCGGAGGTGCGGCGCGACCGCGTGGGCGTCGAGCTTGCACCGGGGCTCGCCGCCGGAGTGAAGCGGGGCGACGGCGTGGCCTTCGCCTGCGGCCCGACGAGCGACGACGCGATCGGCGGCCGCGTGTATGAGGTGTTCGACCGGGGCCGCTCGCTCACCGAGCCGGCGACGGAGGGCCGCGTGGAGCTGACGTTTGGCCGTGATGCCGTCGATCTGGCGATGATCCAGCCTGGGCAGGCCGTGTGGAAGACCGACGACCCGCTGCTCACCGCCCGACTCCGCAAGACGTTCACCGGCGACGTGCCGCTGCGGCGGCAGCCGGTGGACCTGCGCGTGAGTGTGGCCGTGGGGCAGCCCGTGAGGGTGACGGCGACGACGGCGGCGGGCGTGCGGTGCGAAGCGCAAAGCGGTGAGCCCGCCCAGGCGGCGACGAAGCACCCGCTCGACGTGGAAGTGCTCCGTAGCCAGTTGGGCCGGCTCGGCGGTACGCCCTTCGAGTTGCGCGACGTGGTGGCCGAGATTGAGGGGGCGGCCATGGTGCCGTTCAGCGTGCTCGGGAAGCTGCGGCACGAGATCGTGGCGGGGCTTTCCGCGACCCGTGATGGAAGCCCCCAGGCGCGAGCCGGGGGATCGGTGCGTGGGAACGTCGGCGAGGTGGATCGCGTGCAAGATCCCCCCGCTCGCGCTCAGGGCGTGCCTGGGCCCGCACTCCCCACGCTCCACGTGCTCGTGCGGTCGCTCGACCAGTTGCGGACCGTGCTCGAACTCGGCGAACGCCGCCTGATTGCCGATTTCGCGGACATCCGGCAGTATCGCGAGGCGGTCGAGATCTGCCGCGGCGCAAGCGCCACGCTCCTCCTCGCCACACCCCGCATCCAAAAGCCCGACGAGCTGGGCATCTTCCGGCTCCTCGAGAAGCAAGAGCCCGACGGAGTGCTCGTGCGGAACTACGCGGGCCTGCGATTCTTCAAGGACCGCGGCATCTCCGTGGTGGGCGACTTCTCGCTGAACGTCACCAATCAGCTGACGGCGGAGTTTTTCATGGCGGCCGGCTGCGATCGCGTGACGGCATCGTACGACCTCAACCGCGATCAGCTCGCGGGACTCGTCACGGCCACGCCACCCGACTGGCTGGAGATCGTCGTGCACCAGCACATGCCGATGTTCCACATGGAGCACTGCGTGTTTTGCGCGGTGCTCTCGCCGGGAACCAATAAGACCAACTGCGGCCGCCCCTGCGACGAGCACGTCGTGAAGCTCCGCGACCGGATCGGGGTGGAGCATCCACTCACGGCCGACGTCGGCTGCCGAAACACGCTTTTCAACGCCGCGCCGCAGAGTGCGGCGGAGGCCGTGCCGATGCTGCGGGCCAGGGGCGTGAGCTGGTTTCGGATCGAACTGCTCGATGAGCCGACCGACGAGATCCGCCGAGTCGTGGCGGCCTACCGTGACCTGCTCGCCGGCCGGGCCACGGGCAAGGATGTGTGGACGTCGCTCCGGGCGGCCAACCGCGTGGGCGTGACGCGTGGCACGCTGGAAGAAAGGCGCAACCCGCTCGCGATCGTGTGAGAAAGTGGAGCGGTTCGAGCGTAGGCGATCCCCTCGCTCGCGCTCAGGGCTTGTATGGGGGCGAAAGGAAGCCCCCAGGCGCAAGCCGGGGGATCGTCGAACGGGTTGCCGGACCTCCGACAAAAAAACCCGGGGCGGCTTTCGCCGCCCCGGGCCGTGTGACTTTCAGACGATCGCCGAAAGGCCTACTTCGAGAGCTTCGTGAAGGCCTCGACCATCGGCACGACGACCGGGCCGAGCACGTCCTTCACGCCCGGGATCGCCATCACCGTGTCGATCACCTTCTGGAGCAGGCCCAGGTTCTTGCCGACGAACTCGGCGAAGGCGGGCTTCTCCTCGGCGGGCAGCTTGCCAGCCTCGGCCTCGAGGTCCGTCAGCATCGGCGACAGCTTCTCAAGCTCCGGCAAGGCGAGCTTCGCGGTGTCGAGGTCCTTCACGCCGCCGAGCACCGACGAGAGGCCGCCGAACAGTTCGGTGGCGTTCTTGCCGACGCGGATGGCCTCGAGGAACTTCGGATCGATCGAGATCGTCTCGGTGACGGTGTCAATCAGATCCTTGCCGGCCCGCTCGACCACCTCGGTGCGATCGACCGTGATCGGCCCCTTCTTCTCGATGTCCTCACGGACGGCCACGACGCCGTTCTTCGGCTCGCGGACTGCGACGTCGGCATCCTTGGCCCGCTTCTGGTTTTCGTTCCAGAGGTAGTAGCCGAGGCCGGCAGCACCCAGCACGAGCAGCGGCAGCAGCCAGCCGGGCAGGCCCGCCTTCTCCGGCTCGTGATGGCCATGGCCGCCACGACTGGCGGGCGACACGGCACCCTGGGCGAAGTCGCCGAGCGACAGGCCCTTCGGCAGCGAGCCGCGGATGGTGGACGCCTGCTCCGAGAAGAGCCGCGACACGCCGGCGGCGTCGGGACGACCCTGGAACTGCTTGGCGACCATGCCGAGTACGATCGGGGCGAGGTAGGTGACGAGCGTCTTCATGATGCCAGGCTGCATGCCGGCGAACTGGGCGAGCGTGCCCACGAGGCTCGACAGATTGCCTCCGCCGAGGAGCGAGCCGAGCAGGTTGCCGCCGAGGCTGCCGATGCCCGAGGCCTGGCTGCCGCCGAGCGCGCCGGCGAGGTTGCCGAGCATGCCGAGGTCGAGGCCGCCCATCGCCTTGGCGAGCTGATCGGCCCCGCTGTTGGTCGAGGCAAGCTTGGAGAACACGTTGAGCAGTGCCGGCACGGCGGCATTCGTGGCCGTGCGGGTCTGCGACTCATTGGCTCCGATGAGGCCGCCGAGCTTGCCGAGGACATCACCCGACAGCTGGCTCGAAATCAGATCGACGATATTCATCGAACATCTCCAGAAGGGAAGAAAAACAGGATCACAGAAGAAAAGAATCGAATTGTTCGCCGTCGTCCCTGACAGCCGCATCGGCTGCGGGAGCATTCCCGGGGGAATGGCCCGCCCGCCGTCCGTGGACACGTTGTATGGCAGAGGAAGGGCCTCCGCAAGAAACGGCTACCAGTAGACGTAGTGCAGGAACTTCTCTCGGTCTGGCTTGGGGAGGGCGTCGATTCGCGGGACCACCCAGCGGTTCTCGTCGGCATCGATGAGCATCTTGCCCTCGGCCCCGAAATCGACCGCCTGGCTCTGCGTCCAGCGGGCGGTGAACTGGCGGCGGCCGACGTCGGTCTCGACGTCGAAGTCGAGGTAGCCGTGGGCGAGCGCGACGTCGTGGATGCGGCGGATCTCGCGGACAAGCGACCGCCGCGCAAGCGCCGCCTGGATGACCGCACGATCGGCCGCGTTCCAGTCGGCCAGCGTCCGGATCATGCCCAACTCGATCTCCTCGCCCGACTCGCTCCAGCCCCGCACGGAGAGATAGGCCTCCGGATGCGACGCCGGGAAGGCTCGCACGATGAAGATGCCCGCCGCGATGCGGTCGTCGCCGTTCCACAGCTCGATGCGGTCGTGCGGGCCGGTCGTGAGCCGATGCCGACTCGGCTCGAGCCACTCGATCGTGGCCGCGGGGGGCGCTGAATCAGCCGGCGCATCAGTCGCCGGCTCCGCTGCAGCAACCGCCTGCTCCTCGACGAGCAGCATGTCGACCGTGGGCTGCTTGGAGACCTGCGTCTGAATCCGCACGAGCCGGGCGTAGAGGCCGTCGGCTGCGAGCAGAGCGGCGTGGGTGCCTTCCTCGACGAGCCTGCCGCGGTCGAAGGCGAGGATGCGGTCGGCGTTGCGGAGCGTGGAAAGCCGGTGCGCGATAGCGATCGTGGTGCGGCCGCGAACGAGCACAGCGAGCGCCTCCTGGATCGCCTTCTCGGCCTCGGCGTCGATGTTGCTCGTGGCCTCGTCGAGCACGAGGATCCGCGGGTCGTAGAGCAGCGTGCGGGCGATCGAGAGCCGCTGCTTCTCGCCGCCGGAGAGGCCGGCGCCGTGCTCGCCGAGGAGCGTCTCGTACGCCAGCGGCTGCCGACAGAGGAAGTCATGGGCGCCGGCCGCCTTGGCCGCGGCGAGCCCCTCCTCGAGCGTCGCCTGCGGACGGCCGTAGGAGAGATTCCGCCAGATCGTGCCGCGAAAAAGGAACGAATCCTGGAACACGATCCCGAGCTTCTCCCGCAGGTCGTGCATCGAGAGATCGCGGATGTCGTGGCCGTCGACCCTGATGCTCCCCTCCTGCACGTCGTGAAACCGGGCGAGCAGGCTCACGAGCGTGGACTTCCCTGACCCAGATCGGCCTACGATGCCCACCATCTCGCCGGGCGCGACCGTGAACGACACGTCGTGCAGCACCGGCTGGTTGCGGTCGTAGCCGAAGGTGACGTTGTCGAACCGGATCTCGCCACGGACCTCTCTCCAGGACTCGGGCCGGGCCGGGTCGGTGATCAGGGCGGGGGTGTCGAGTAGCTCGAGCACCCGCTTGCTCCCCGAGAGGAAGCTCGTGAGCCAGGTCGTGAAATTCGAGAGGGCGCCGAGCGGCGCGTAGAACATCGCCAGGTACGCGAGAAACGCGATCAGCTGGCCGAGCGTCATGCTGCCGCCGATCACGTCGCGGCCGCCGACGTACCACACGATCAGACCGCCGAGGCTGAACACGATCTGCATCGCCGCGGAGTAGGTGGTGTTGGTGTGCTCCACCCATTGCCGCCACTGTCGGAGATCGTCGCTGGCAGTGTGGAACCGCTCCTGCTCGCGGCATTCCTGGGCGAAGGCCTTCACCACGCGGATGCCCGAGAGCATGCCGGACAGCCGTGTCATCTGCTTGCTCGAGGCATCCCAGAGCCGGTAGTGCCGCGGGTAGACGTGCCGCCAGAAGATCCACGAGCCGAGGATCACCAGCGGCACCGGGATGAGCGTGTAGAGGGCGAGCTTCGGATTGATCCAGACGAGCATCCCGCCCACCGCGATGAGCTGCACGATCTGGAGCAGGAAGCCGCCGGTCACCTGTTGCACGAGGCCGTGGAGCACCTCGCTGTCGTGGGCCACACGGCTGATCATCGAGCCGACCTGGTGGCGGTCGTAGTAGGCCACGGACAGGCTCTGGAGCTTGGTCACCATCGCTTCGCGGAGCGTGGCGGTGATGCCGGTGCCGATCGCGCTGGCGAGCCGCCCCTTCAACACTCCCACCACGGAGAGCAGCACGCGGGAGAAGGCGAGCGCGAGTACGACGACGAGCAGGGCCGTGCGGAAGTCGGGGAGGGCGTCGCCCGCCGCCGGTCCGGCCCGGTCGGAGAGAATCTCGTCGACCATGTATTGCTGCAGCTTCGGCGGCACGAGCTCGGCCACGACGCCGAGGAACGTGAGCAGGCAGAGCAGCACCGCGCCGCGGGCGTAGGGGGCGAGCAGCTCCCCCACCCGTCGCAGGATCTGCCCCTTCTGGAGGCAGCGGGGGCAGGCGTCTTCGGCCGTGGCGAGCCGCAGGCCGCAACTGCCGCAGCGGGGCGGGTCGAGCGGGCCGTCGAGTTCGAGGGCGACGGCCTCACCGGCCACGAGCGATTCCCGCGCCCGCTCGACCGCCCGTGACACCTTGTGGAACCGCGTGGCGAGGCTGCTCGAATAGCGGATGACGTCGATCCAGACGTCGTCGGATCGCACCTGGAGCGTGCCGCCCCCCAGGCCGGCCGTGGTGCGGACCTGCGTGACGCCAGTCCATGGAAGGCTACGGAGCGGGCCGTCGCTCCCCTCGACCGTGAGCCCGGCGGCCGTGACCACCAGCGTTTCGCGGACGGGGACCCCGGCGAGTGACACGTCGGTGTCGATCGATAGCAGGGCAGGCGGTGGCACGGCGGCCACAGGACCCATATGCTCATCGGCCACGGCGGTCGCGGTGTCGATCGTGAAGTCCTTTTCGAGAGCCGAATCACGGAGACGTGTCATGCAGTACGCAGGGTGGGCAGGCTGGGTTCGGGGCGTGGTGGCGGCAGGCCTCGTGGCCGGCTGGTGCGCCGGTGCGTCGGCCGAAGAAGGCGAGTTCGTCGAACTCTTCGATGGGAAAAGTCTGGCAGGTTGGCAGGCGAACGAAAATCCCTCCGCCTGGAAGGTGGTCGAGGGGGCGATCGTGGCCCACGGCCCGCGGAGCCACCTCTTCTACGTGGGGGCCGACGCCGCCAAGCCGCAGGAGTTCAAGAATTTCCACCTCAAGGCGGAGGTGAAGACGCGGCCCGGGTCCAACTCGGGTTTCTTCATCCACTCGAAGTTTCAGCCGGAGGGCTGGCCTGCCCATGGCTACGAGGTGCAGGTGAACAACTCGCAGACCGACCCGGTGCGGACTGGCAGCCTCTACAACGTCGTCAAGAACTTCACGCCTCCCGCGAAGGACGACGAGTGGTTCACGCTCGAGGTCGTGGTGAAGGGCAAGGCCGTGACCGTGGGAGTGGACGGGAAGGTGCTCTTCGAATACGTGGAGCCCGAGGGCGTCGTCGGCACCCGGAAACTCTCGAACGGGCTCTTCGCCCTCCAGGCCCACGATCCCGGCAGCGAGGTGCACTACCGGAGCGTCAAGGTCAAGCGGCTGCCGTAAGGCGTCGCAGCCCGTAGGCCCGTTGCTCCGCCCGTAGGCCCGTTGCTCCGCAACGGGCACAGCCCGTCACGGAGTGACGGGCCTGCGGGGGCGGTTTCAGTTTCCGGCCGGTTGTGCCGATAATGCGGGTGATGACGGTCGATCGGCCGCGGGGCCGGGTGACGACCGCGCGCAGGAGGAGTTCGACATGGTGACGACCAAGCTGCCGTCCGGGGTTCGCAACGACATCACGCAGTGCATCGGGCGGACGCCGCTCGTGCTCCTGCGCCGGGTGACCGATGGCTGCGTGGCGACCGTCGTCGGCAAGATCGAAAACATGAATCCGCTGTGGAGCGTGAAGGACCGGATCGCCTGCGCGATGATCGACACGGCCGAGCGGGAAGGGCAGATCGGCGCCGATACCGTGATCATCGAGCCTACGAGCGGTAACACGGGCATCGGATTGGCGTATGTGTGCGCCGCCCGGGGCTACAAGCTGCGCGTGACGATGCCCGAGAGCATGAGCCTGGAGCGGCGGCGGATGCTCAAGGCGCTCGGTGCCGAACTCGTGCTCACGCCGGCGGCCGAAGGCATGCCTGGCGCCGTGCGGCACGCAGAGGAGATCAGCCGTTCGAGCAGCCAGTTCTTCATGCCCCAACAATTCAAGAACCCGGCCAACCCGGAGGTGCATCGCCGCACGACGGCCGAGGAGATCTGGGCCGACACCGACGGGCGGGTCGATATCATCGTCTGCGGCGTGGGTACCGGTGGCACGATCACCGGCGTGGGTGAGGTGCTCAAGCAGAAGAATCCTGACGTGAGGGTCGTGGCGGTCGAGCCGGCTAACAGCCCGGTGATCACGCAGAAGCTTGCGGGTCAGGCGATCAAGCCGGGCCGCCACACGATCCAGGGCATCGGCGCGGGCTTCATTCCCGACATTCTCAATCTCAACATCATCGACGAGGTGATCCGCGTCGACGACGAGGACGCGATGGAGACGGCGCGACAGATGGCGAAGCGCGAGGGGCTGATGTGCGGCATCAGTTGCGGAGCTGCGGCCTGGGGCGCGTTGCAGGTGGCCCGACGGCCCGAGAACGCCGGAAAGATGGTGGTGGTGGTGCTGCCCGATCTCGGCGAACGCTATCTCTCGACGCGGCTGTTTCCGGAGTGAAGTGCCTACTTCACCCCAGCTCCAGCCTCACCCGCCGCGGCATTGCCAGCCGGCCGAACATGCCGACCGATCCCTTGGGCAGGCCCAGGAACTCGAGTCGCTCGAACCAGCCGGCCGCCTCCGCGCCGAGCTTGCCGACCTGCGTGCCTCGCAGGTCGAGATACCGCAGGCCCTTCAGCTCCTTCAGCTGCAACAGCCCTTCGTCGGTGAGTCCGCCGCCCGCCAAGTCGAGCGTGGCGAGATCCTTGAGCGAGTCGGCCCGGAACCCGAGCAAGATGGCGAACACGTCGTCGGCTGCCGGATTCCGCAGCCGTACGGTCACGAGCTTGTCGGCCACGTGCCCGAAATCCTCGCCGAATGACTTGCGGAGCCAGTCGGTCTCCTCCATCTCAATCTCACCTCCCCGCTCAATCGCCTCCGTGGCGACCTCCTGCTGCTGGGCGTAGGCCTCGATCTTCGACGCCAGCCATTCGAGCTTGCTGGCCTTGAACTTCACGTAGTCGTTGGCTTCCTCGAAGGCCGCCTGCAGCTTCACGAACTCGGCGGGATCGCCGCCACGGTCGGGATGCATCGCCATCGCCTTGGCGAGGTAGGCCTGCTTCACATCCTCGAGCGTGAGCGGTGGCCGTAGGCCGAGCCTGGCGAGACAGGCGGGGACGTCGGGCTCCGAGTGATTCGACATGGGGTGCTTTCTGGGGGAGACCACGAGGGTACGCGAGGCTGGGGCAACTGGGCAATTCCTGGCTTTCGGTGTTGCCGGCTCGCCTGTCCGCTCGGATTTTCCAGCCCGGGCCCTGCGCTAGCGGAACCGCGGTTGATCCGAAGCCCCCGGTCTTCCATGATCACCGTGCCTTGCCACGGATCGGGAAGGCAATGAGACAGCCATGGAGGGTGATGTGATGAAGCTGGAGTGGCTTCGCGGGCGCCGTGTGCGCGAGATCGGGGCGGCGGTGATCGTGGTCGGGGCCTGCCTTGCCTGGCGGCTCTCCACGCCGGTGCCGGATGCCGAGGCTGCGCCTGCCGCGCCGCCGGCCGAACCGCCCCCGGGCGCCCGCCCGATCGCGCTCGTCAACGGCGCCGAGATCACCGCCGACCAGCTGGCCGCGGAGTGCCTCAGCCGCCACGGTGCGAGCGTGGTCGAGACGATGGTGAATCGCGTGATCATCGAACAGGCCTGTCGGCGGGCCAGCGTGACGGTGACGCCCCAGGACGTCGACACCGAGATCGAGGTGATGTCGCGGCGGTTCAGTGTGCCCCGAGACAAGTTTCTGGAGCTGATCCAAAAGGAGCGGGGCGTGAGCCCGAAGCAATACACAGATGACATCCTCTGGCCCACGCTCGCGTTGCGGCGGCTGGCGAGCGCCGCCCTCGAACCCACGCCCGACGAACTGCAGACAGCCTTTGAGAAGCAGTTCGGCCCAGCCGTGAAGGCGCGAATCATCGTCGCGCGGTCGAAAGCCGAAGCCGAGTCGCTCCGGGCCAAGGCCCTTGCGGCCCCCGACGATTTTCCGGCGATCGCCCGGCAGCACTCCGTTGATGTGGCCAGCGCGAGCGCCAATGGCTGGGTGCAGCCGATCCGGCCCCACTCCGGTGATCCGGCCTTCGATCAGGCCGCCTTTCGGCTCCGCGACGGCGAGATCTCGCCGGTGGTGCAGGTGGCCGACCAGTTCATCGTGCTCAAGTGCGAGGGGCGTCTCCCCGCCGACACCGTGAAGCTCGAGGACGTGCGGCCACGGCTGGCCGAGCAGATTCGGGAGCAGAAGAGCCGTCAGGCGTCCGGCAACGTCTTCAAGCAGTTGCAGGATTCATCGACCGTGGAGAACGTGCTCAACGACCCGGCCAAGGCCGCGGCTGCGCCGGGCGTGGCCGCCCGCGTGAACGGCGAGGCCATTCCGGTCGAGCGAGTGCGGGAGGTGTGCCTCGAGCGGCATGGCCGCGACGTGCTCGAGATCCTCATTTCGCGGAAACTTCTGGAGCAGGCCATCACAAGCCAAAAGCAGCGGATCGTGCAGGCCGACGTCGATGCGGAGATCACGCGGGCCGCCGAGTCGATGGGCTTCACGAAGGCTGACGGCACGCCCGACGTGCAGGCCTGGCTCGCTCGCGTGACCCGCGAGGAGAAGATCCCCCTGCGGCATTATCTCGAAGACGTCGTCTGGCCGACCGTGGCCCTCAAGAAGCTCGTGGGCAGCGTGCCTGTGACGCAGGAAGACCTCGACAAGGCCTATGCGGCGACCTTCGGTCCGCGGGCTCGCTGCCGGATCATCGTGCTCGACAATCAGCGGCGGGCGCAGGAGGTGTGGCAGCTGGCCCGCCAGAATCCGACCGCCGACCACGTCGGGGCACTCGCGGAGCAGTATTCGGTCGATCCGACCACGAAGTCGCTCCGCGGTGAGGTGCCGCCGATCCGCCGCTGGGGTGGCCAGCCCGTGATCGAACGGGAGGCCTTCGCGCTCCAGCCGGGCGAGCTGTCGGGCGTGGTGCAAGTGGCCGACCGGTTCATGGTGATTTTCTGCGAAGGCTTCACGGCGCCGGCGCAGGTATCGGCCGAGGAGGCCCGCGACGAACTGCACGCCGACATCTTCGAGAAGAAACAGCGGATCGAGATGGCCCGCCACTTCACGCATCTCCGCGAGGCCGCGGCGATCGACAACCTGCTGGCGGGCACGAGCCAGTCGCCGACCCGGACGCGTGCCGGCCTGCCCGCACCAGGCATGCCGGAGACGAAACTCACGAACGCGGAGGCGGGTGAGTTGGCGAAGCCACGGTCGGGTAGTCGGCAGACGTCACCGGCTGCCCCAGGGTCGGGCGTGGTGCCCGCGTCGCTCGAGCAGTGACGGCCTTACAAGCCCTGAGCGCGAGCGAGGGGATGGCTTGACGGTGGGCGATCCCCCGGCTTGCGCCTGGGGGCTTGTATGGGGGAGCGGGGAATCTCGCACGCCACTCGCTGCCCGCCCTTACGGCGACGGGAGTTCCCAGGCGGAACGGTAGGAGAGGCCGGTGTCCGTGGTCTCGAGCAGCGACGTGCTCACGCCGAACATGCTCTCCATGTCGGCGGCAGATGGAAGCAGCGGGCGGATCTGCTCGAGAATGTCCCGGTAGGCAGGCGTGACATCGCCCGCCTCCAGGCCCGCGAGGATCTCCCGGACAAGACCCAGCGTGCCCCCAGTGCGCGTCGCATCGCCGATCGAGAACACGCGCGCCGGCGCCGGGGGTAGCATCGCAGCCGCCCGCGCGACCGCATCGCTCTCGCGGAGCGAAGCGTCGCCGGCGGGGGGCGTGCGAATGGCGGTGAGCGTCTTTTCGAGTGACTCGTCTCCGATCGCGACCACGAGATGCTGCTGGCCGACGAACACCGCCGGGCCGTTCGGCATGCGAATGCCACGAAATCCCTGTTCCTCGACGACCTGTGTCTGGGCCAGCGGGGCGAGTCGCTGCAGGATCTTCTGGAACGGCGTCTCGTCGGTGACTTCCCAGACCATCGCCAGTCGATCGATCGTGGGCATGCCCCCCAGCGGCCCCGGCTCCGCCCGCGCCTTGCGGGCCTCCGCGAGCGCGGCCGCCACCTGTGGCGGATAGGCGATGATCCAATGGCGCGTGCCGAAGGCCGAGAGCACGCCCGGCAGGTCGAGCCCCAGCCAGCCCTGGGCCTGCATCTCGGCCGCCGTGAACATGTTGGCCGTCTCCTCACCCCCCTGGGCGACTGCGATCTCGCGGATCGTCGTGTAGGCCTGCCCCAGGTCGAGCGAAATCTGCGTCAGGTCCACTGCCTCGCTCGTGACGAACGAGGGCACCAGGGCGGCATCGGCATCCTGTTCGAGGATCTGCATCGCGCCGCCGCGAGGGGTTGGCAGCGAAATGAACATTCCCTGCCGATAGACGTCGCCATCGAGCGTGTGCCGCCAGGCGAGTGGCCCCACGCCATCGATGCCGGCGGCAGCCATGCCTTTCGCGGCTCCGTCCGCGTCGGCGGTGATTCGTTTGACGAGGCTGCCGAGGTCGAGGATCACGTCGAGGAGCGTGAGGCCCTCCGGCAGCGTCTCCTGAAGCCCGGGGGTCCGCATGACGGCCATCAGTGGCGGCTCCTCGGCCGCGGCATGCGCGGCGAGAAACTGCTCGAAGATGCCACGGGCCTCGTCGCCGCCGCTCTCCTTTTCGAAGTCTCGCGGTCCCTGTGGCGACGTCGTGGCCACCTCCACCGTCATCTCACCATCAAGGCGGACGCCCAACTTTACGTCCGTTGGATCGGCGGTTGCCAGTGTCTGACACGCCAACAGGCGGTCGCCGACCACGGTGCAGAACAAGTGCGTGAGTCCCACCTGCACGGGCTTCGTGGTGCGGGCCCGCGCCTCAGCCTGTTTGCGGAGCTCGCGGAGCTTTTCTGGGGTCACCTCGCCATCGACCGTGATCGATCCCTCGAACCGCATCACGGGCTGGGCGAGCCACACGACGTCATGGCCGGCCATCGTCACGTCGATCCGCCGGACCACCGGTTCATCTCCCTCGGCCGCAGCCTCTTCCGCGGCCTGCTTCACCGCCGCCAGCAGCCGCGCAGCCGACTCCGCCCCGGGCTCGATCCAGGTGATAAGCAGTGGCAACGGCGGCAGCCCATCGCCTCGCGTCTGCACGACGAGACCCGCCCCGGCATCGCCCGAGAAGCTGGCTGAAACGTCGGCCATCGTCAGCCCATAGCGGCCAAGCGTTTTGTCGAGCCGCGCCGCTCCAGCGTCGGCGTCGGACTCGGCCTGTGCATCGTCGGCCGGCCAGAGCCGCGGCGCGATCAGTTCCCAGGCCTTTTGCATCCGCTCGGGCGAGAGCGCCACGGCACCGAACCGCGTCTGCTTCCGCGCCGCCTCGAGGAACGCCGCCGGCTTTGGTAGCCGCACGACCGCCACCGTCTCAGCGGGCAGGCACTCCCAACTCGGACGAAGGTCGGCGGCGAAACCCGGTTGCAGTCCGATCCCAGCGAGCAAGGCGAACAGGCAAGCACAACGCATCAGAGCCTCCAAGGAATGATTCCGCCAACCGAACCGCGAGCCGGCGCACTCACGAGGCGTGACCTAGCGAGCCACCGCTCCAGCCTTCTCCAGCGGTGCATTCGGACGATACGGCGGCGGAAGATACGTGACCCCGTTTTGCGGCTGTGATTCATCGTAGAGATACGAATCGCGGTGCACGAGGAAGTCGATCAGGTCGCAGGCCGGGATGCCGAAGGCCAGACCGTCAAAGACGGCTGCGCCGGCACAGGCCACTCCCACCACCTCCCCACGGGCATTGAAGATCGGGCCGCCGCTGTTGCCGGGGTTGATCGCCGCGTCGGTCTGGATGAGCCGCATCTGGTCGATCGTGCGGGTGGTGCTCGACACGATGCCCTGCGTCACGCTCCGCTCCATGCCGAGGGGGTTGCCGATCGCGAACACCATGTCGCCCACTCGCAAATCATCGCGGTCATTGACGACGACGGGCTCGGGCAGCTTGCCCTTGGTTTCCTCAGGATCGAGCTGCAGGAGGGCGAGGTCACGAAGCGGCTGCAGGGCGACAATCTTCACCTTGAACAATTCATTTTTCTCGAAGCCCTGGCCGGTCTTGCGAAACAGCGTCACTTGGAGCCGCGTGTTTTTTTCCACGACGTGGTAGTTGGTGACGACATGCCCTTCGCGGCTTGTGATGAAGCCGGTGCCGAGGCCGCCGGGATTGCGGACCATGACGACCGCCTCGCCGAACCGCTTGACCAGTTCTGGCACGTCTCGGGCCTCGAGCCGGCCGGTGCGGAAGATTCCGCGATCATCGCCGGCCTCGGCCGTCGCCGAGTCGTCGGTATCGCCCGCCCCGCGCTGCACGTCGAGCAGTCGCTTCGCAGGAATCTGGAGCACGTCGAAGCCGAGGTCGAGGGCGACGCCGGCATCATTCTCGCGGAGCAGTGGGGCGGTGATCTTGCCGCCACCCACGATCGTGACGGTGACGATCTCGGCGGCACGGGCCGCGTCGGCGATCACCAGACAGGCAAGGATGGCAAGGCGCCAAGCAGTCATTTCTGCTCCGGGACGGTTGAGGGGACGGTGGAGGGATCGCGGCCAGCGGCGGCATCGCTGCCCAGGTAGATGACGAGCCGGTCCTGGCTCACCATGACGAGATCGCGGGCCTTGTCGCCGTCGGCGTCGAGTCCCGCGATCCGCCGAGGCTCGGCGACGAGATCCTTCGATTCGCCGCCGTCGTAGGGATACTTGCGGTCTTCGAATACCTTCCACGACACAGATCGCTCCAGTGGCTCCGGGCCGTGTCGCAGGAGGGCCGTGAGCTGATGCTTGCGATCGTCACAGAGGGCCAGATCGTCGCGGCCGTCGCCGTCGAGGTCGGTGGCCTGAATGCGGTGGATCGTCGATTCGCTGACGCCGCTGCGACGGCCGATCCGGCCGTCGATGCTCTCGAGGAGTTTGAGCTCCCACGGCTCGCCCCGCGATAGCCGCACGACCCGCTCCTGATCGACGAGGATCACTCCCAGCACCGGATCCTCGCGCAGGATGACGCCCGCCGGCGGCTTCACGCTCTCCACCACTCGCATCACGCCGGCCTCGTCGGCACGGAGCCGATGCAGGAACCCGCCCCCCTGCTCGAGCGCCCAGGCCTCGGGGCTTCCGCCACCCGTGGCGTCGGCGAGCGGCAGATACGACGCGATCTTTTGGCCTTCGGTGAGCATCACCTGATCGACAGGGTGGAGATCGTCGCCGAGCCACTGCAGCACACCGTCGGTGAGCCGCGCCTTTCGAAGGGTGCCGCCGACATCGAGAACGTGATACTCGCCGAGATCGACCTTGGCGAGGAGTGTGGGCGAGGTGACGACAGGCTTGTCGCCGTCGAGCGTCACGAGCTTGCCCGCGGGGGCGAAGGCGTCTTGCACGATGAGCGTCGTGCCTCCGAGCCAGACGACCTGATCGACTTTTGCACCAAGATTCGCATAGCGGGTCTTCGTGGGTTCCGGCTTGTCGGCCGGCCAGACAAAGAGATCGAGGTCGCTGCCGACCCGCTGGGCCCACCAGGTGGTCGTGCCGACCTGGTCGAGCGCGAGGATCTTGCGGTCCTTGCCCTCCTGGAGCCAGGGCTGCGGATACGTAAGCCGGCCATTCTCCCACCGGCAGCGGTGGAGGTCGGCGGCGTCCTTCGTCCAGGCGAGGAGCAGCCCCCGATCGGCAGCCGGTGCTGCCAGGCTGCGAATGCCACTCACGGTCGGGAACGTTTCTTCGATGCCCCAGCCACGGGCGCCGAGGCGATGAAGCCGCAGTCGGGGCTGACTCGAATCGACGGCGACGATCGCCGGCTCGCCGGCACCGTCGCCGAGCGTCATCCCGCACCAGCCCCGTTTGCCCCCGCTCGGCATTGGAAGGGCGTCGTGCCGTCCCACGTCGCTCGCCGCACCTCGCACCAACTGGTAACGCCGCAGCACTCCCTTGTCGCTGCCGCCGAGGAGGAAGAGGTCGGCCGCACCGGACGTCGCCCCGTCGGCGGCAACCTGAAAACCCTCCACGCTCTGATCGTGCAACGTCTGCGCAGCGAGCAGGCTGCCGTCGGCCGCGCACTCATGCCAGCGAACGACTTGGCGGGCCACCGGCGACCACTCGACGAGATCGTCGTCGCCGTCGCCATCGAGATCGGCCAGATGCCAATCGATCCGGCTGCGTGTCTCGCGGGGGGCGAGCCACACGGCCCGCGAACCGCGTGCGAGCGGCACCTGCTGGATGCCCTGCTCGTAGCTCACGAGCAGTTCGTGCCTGTCGCCCGGCAGGTCACGGACGAGCAGGCAGGTGCGGCGGCCGGTGGGCGTGCCTGCGAGCAGGTTCCACTCCCCCGACTTCTTCCAGGCGCCGGGAGCATCGACTGCCTTGTCGGCGGCCTGCGTGTAGATCGACACGCGGTTCGACGGCGTCGTGAGCACGAGGAGCTCGGGCCGGCCGTCGCCATCCACGTCGTGGGCGACCGCATCGATGGGCATCTCGTCGATCGCCACCTCGCCCCGGGACCAATCGGTGGCGAGCGGCAGTTCGTTGGGGCGATCGGGGTCGGTCGCGTCGCCCCGTGTCCGCTCGGCTGGCGGCAGCCAGCGATAGATATCGATCCGGGCCTGCCGCTGGTTGACGAGGATCACGTCGTCGCGGCCGTCGTGGCCGAGATCGGCGACGCTCAGCCGTTCGGCGCGGCCGTCGATCTGTACGACACGCATTCCCTGCCAGCCGTCGAAGGCGGAGGCTGGGACGGCAGCGGCGACGGCGAGGAGAGTGGCGGAGGCGGTGACGGCGTGGCGAGCAAATGATTTCGCGTTCATGCAGTGTAATGTAGCCCACCGAGTTCCGGCGGTGCCACGGGCCGCCACGCAGGCCCGTCGCTCCGTGGCGGGCAGCCTCGCGATAACGTAGGCCCGTTGCTCCGCAACGGG
>CAMDDA010000024.1 GCA_945890755.1 Candidatus Kuenenia stuttgartensis | reverse complement strand
GCAGCGTGCTCAAGCGGGCGGCGAAGAAACTCGGTCTCGCGCTCTCCCACGTGCCGGTCGATCGGCTGGCCGGGGTGATCAGCCGTGCCAAGAACGACCTGCTCACGCCCGAGACGTTCGAGCCCCGCTGGGGCCGGCCCGTCGAGGAGGTCGCCCGCCGCGTCTGGCCCGTCTACCAGGAGATGCTGCTCCAGTCGAACGCGGTCGACTTCGACGACCTCCTCGTGCATGTCGCCCGACTGCTGGCCGACAACCCCGACCTCCGGTCACAGCTCGACGCCCGGCATCGGTTCATCCTCGTCGATGAGTATCAAGACACCAACGCCGTGCAGTACTGCATCCTGCGCGGCCTCTCGATCGACCATCCCCATCTGGCCGTCACCGGCGATCCCGACCAGGCGATCTACGGCTGGCGGGGGGCGAGCATCCGCAACATTCTCGAGTTCGAGCGGGACTATCCCGCGGCCACGGTCGTGAAGCTCGAGCACAACTATCGCAGCACGGCCAACATTCTCGGCACCGCCGATCGGCTCATTGCCCACAACTCCAAGCGGAAGCCGAAGCGGCTGGTCACCGATGCGCCGCCGGGCGCTCCGGTGCGGATCGTGCTCGACGCCTCGGGTCACGACGAGGCCGACCGCATTGCCACCGAGATCACCGCAGCCATCGCGGCGGGGCGGCGCAGGCCGCGCGACGTCGCCATCCTGTTTCGCACCAACGCCCTGTCGCGATCGCTCGAGGTCGGGCTCCGCAGTCGCGGCATCCCCTACCAGCTCGTCCGCGGCCTGGAGTTCTTCAAGCGGCGGGAGGTCCGCGATGTCGTGGCCTGGCTGCGGCTGATTCGCAACCCCCGCGATGACGAGGCGCTCTACCGGGTCGTCAACGTGCCCGCCCGCGGCATCGGCCGCCAGTCGCTCGACCGGCTCGCAGTTTGGGCCGAGCAGCGGCGGCTGCCCGTGGTGGAGGCGGCGGCGGAAGCGTTTTCGATCGACGGGATCTCGAAGCGGGCCGGCAAGTCGCTCGTGGACTTTGCCCGGCTCCACGCCGATCTGGTCGCCCTGCATGGCCGCGAGCCGGCGGTGGCTCCGCTCCTCGAGGCCGTGCTCGAGAGGAGCGGCTACCGACGGATGCTCCAGGAGGAGGGGGAGGAAGACGAAGAGGGGCAGGATCGGCTGGCGAACGTGGAAGAACTCCTCACGGCCGCCAGGCAGTTCGACGACGATGCAGCCGCGCGAACGCCCGCGGCGCCTACCGACACTGACGACGCCCTCGGTGGTTTCCTCGAAATGACCGCCCTCGTCGCCGACACCGACGCCTGGGATCCGTCCGGCGACCGTGTGGCCCTGATGACGCTCCACGCCGCGAAAGGGCTCGAGTTTCCGGTCGTTTATCTCGTGGCGGTCGAAGACGGCATCCTGCCGCACGAGCGGAGCCTCGACCATCCCGATCAGCTGGAGGAGGAGCGGCGGCTCGTGTTCGTGGGTATCACCCGCGGCAAGGAGGAAGTGTGCGTGAGTTGCGGGCGGATCCGCGACTATCGCGGGACGCGTCGCATCGCCGCACCGAGCGTGTTTCTGACGGAGATGACCGGCAGTGAAACGGAAGTGACGGGAGCCGAGTCGCCCCGCGGGAGCGTCGTCTTCGATCCCTTCGGCGATGCGGCCCGCGGCGACGAGTTTGCCGATGGCATGCAGGCCGCAGGCCACCGCAGTCCCCCCAACGCGAGCGTGGCCCGCCAGGATGGCCTCGTGCTCGAGATCGAAGATCCCGACGAGGTGGAGCGGCTCCAGTCACGGCCGCGGGAGAAGCGCCGGTCGCGGCCGACCGCCTTCGAGACGGCCGCCGACCTCGCCGCCCGCATGGCGGGGCAGGGGCCGCGAAGCGTCTTGTTCGACACGGGCCAAAGGGTGCGGCATGCCGAATACGGTGAGGGAGTGGTCGCGGGCATCAGCGGCACCGGCCCCCGCGCCGTCGGCACCGTGATCTTCTCAGGGCCCGCCGGCACCCGAAAGTTCATCCTTGGCCACGGTGCCCTCGAACCGATCGATTGAACCAGGAATCGGTGCGAGCCAGAGCGGGTGGCGGGATCCCCTCGCTCGCGCTCAGGGCTTGTATGGGCGTCGATCCCCTCGCTCGCGCTCAGGGCTTGTATGGGCGTCGATCCCCTCGCTTGCGCTCAGGGCTTGTATGGGCGTCGATCCCCTCGCTTGCGCTCAGGGCTTGTATGGGCGTTCATAGAAGCCCCCAGGCGCGAGCCGGGGGATCCCGACGCGGAAGCGTCGGCAGGGTCGATTCACGATCGACCGCCGCCTCGGGAATCCCCTCGCTTGCGGCCAGGGCTTGTATGGTCATGCATCACATCGTCGATGACGAGTGGGCACGCCACCAGGCGACGGTGGCTGCGAGGCCCTCGTCGAAGGTCTGCCGCGGCTCCCAGCCGAGGAGCGAGCGGGCCCGCGAGATGTCGAGGCCGCGGCGGGGCTGGCCGTCGGGCTTCGAGGCGTCCCACACGATGCGACCCGTGAAGCCGCAGGCGGCGGCGACCGTCACGACGAGGTCACGGATCGCGATCTCCGCGCCGCCGCCGAGGTTGATCGGCACCGGCTCCTCCATCACTTCCGCTGCCCGCACGATCCCTTCGGCGGCGTCATCGACATAGAGGAACTCCCGAGTGGCCGAGCCCGTGCCCCAGCAGACCACCTCGTCGGCGCCGGCGACGCGGGCCTCCTCGCACTTGCGGATGAGCGCCGGGATGACGTGACTCGATGCGGGGTCGAAGTTGTCGCCGGGGCCGTAGAGATTCACGGGCAGGGCGACGGCGCTGGCGAGACCGTATTCCCGGCGGTAGCCGTCGAGCATCACGAAGATCGCCTTCTTGGCGACGCCGTAGGGGGCGTTCGTCTCCTCCGGATAGCCGTTCCAGATGTCATCCTCGCGGAAGGGCACGGGACAGTGCTTCGGGTAGGCACACACCGTGCCGGTGTGGACGAACTTCGTGAGCCCATGGCGACGGGCGTGCTCGACGAGGTGGAGCCCCATCGCCATGTTGGCGAAGAAGAAGCGGCCCGGATGGGCCATGTTGGCCCCGATGCCCCCCACCTCGGCGGCCAGATGGATCACCACGTCGGGCCGGGCCTCGGCGTAGAGGCGGACCACGTCGGCCTCGACGGTGAGGTCGAAGTCACGCCGCCGCGGCACCACGATCCGGTCGGCCGGCACGCCCCGTTCGCGGAGTGTGCGGCAGACGGCCCGGCCGAGGAAGCCGGCGCCGCCGGTGACCACGATCCGCTGCTGAGTGAGGTCTGTCATGCGGCAGGCTCAGCGGCTGGGCAGGCCTGCCTCGTGGCCGGCCGCCATGAGAACCTGCTCCCGCCGGGCCAGTTCGAGATCGGCATCGACCATGATCGCCACGAGCTCCGGGAACGACACCCGCGGCGTCCAGCCGAGCTGGCGGCGGGCCTTGGCAGAGCTGCCGAGCAGGAGTTCGACCTCCGCCGGCCGGAAGTACCGCGGATCGATCTCCACGAAGTCGCGGTAGTCGAGGTCGAGACGACCGAACACGAGTTCACAGAACTCCCGCACGGAATGGGTCTCGTCGGTCGAAACGACGTAGTCGTCGGGCACGTCCTGCTGGAGCATCAGCCACATCGCCTCGACGTAGTCGCCGGCGAAGCCCCAGTCACGGCGGGCGTCGAGATTGCCGAGGTAGAGCTTCTTCTGCAGACCGAGCTTGATCCGCGTGGCCGCCCGCGTGATCTTGCGGGTCACGAACGTCTCGCCCCGTCGGGGGCTCTCGTGGTTGAAGAGGATGCCGCAGGAGGCGTGGAGGTCGTAGCTCTCGCGATAATTGACGGTGATCCAGTGGGCGTAGAGCTTGGCCACACCGTAGGGAGACCGGGGATAGAACGGCGTCGTCTCCGTTTGCGGCGTCTCCACGACCTTGCCGTACATCTCGGAGCTGGAGGCCTGATAAAAGCGGATCTGGTAGCCGACCGCGTCCTGGAAGTCGCGGATCGCCTCGAGCAGCCGCAGGGTGCCCACGGCCGTGACGTCGGCGGTGTAGGTGGGCTGATCGAAGCTCACCCGCACGTGGCTCTGGGCGGCGAGGTTGTAGACCTCGGTCGGCTTGATCTCACGGATCAGGCGGGCGAGGCCGTTGCCGTCAGCCATGTCGCCGTGGTGGAGCACGAGCGGTCGCTCGACCTCGTGGATGTCGCGGTAGAGGTGCTCGATCCGCTGCGTGCCGAAGGTGCTCGACCGCCGCACGAGGCCGTGCACCTCGTAACCCTTGTCGAGCAGGAGTTCTGCCAGATAGGAGCCGTCCTGGCCCGTGATGCCGGTGACGAGAGCGCGTTTGCCCTTGGTGGTCATCCCTGCTCCTTGGTTGCGTCTGGACTGGTCGGCTCAGAATCGGCTGCTGCGGGGCCGTTGTCGGCCGCGATCTGCTCGTTGAGCGCGGGCAGCAACTGGGCCAGGAAGTCGGTGCACTCGAATGTCGACTGCGACGCCGTCAGCTTCGTCTGATCGATGATGGCGTAGAGCTTGTAGACCGCAGCCTCGCCGTTGAGGGCGATCCGGGCGATGCCCGGGGCGATCCAGCGGAGACGCGGCGGGCCGGCGTCGGCCGGAGCGGGGTTCTTCTCGGCCTCGGGATCGGGGCTCGACACGCCGTATGTCCAGAACACGCGGAGCGTCTGCCCCTGCTTGCGGAACGTGCCGGTGAAGGCCTCCGCCACCCCCCCGTCCTGCAGCTTGATCGTCTCGCGGTGCTCGGCCTCGGCGATTTCGAAGCCGGCGCCCGGGTAGCAGCGGTCGGGCGTGTGGCCCGAGGCGTCGTGCGGCGTCGCGCAGACCACGAAGGCGGAGATCGGCGTCTTCGATTTCCCGCTGCGGTAGAGCCGCGAGATGTGGCCGACGGCGCCGGCGCGTTCGAGCTCCTTGGGATCAGAGTCGAGTTCCTTTTCGTAGCTCCAGTCGCCGAAGTTCTTGGGAAACGCCCGCTCCAGTAGCCGCGCGGCCCGTTCGAGCCCGGCCACGTCGTGCTGGCGACCCCACCGCTCCGTCCAGGTGCCCTGCACGACGGTCACGCCCGCCACGAGCACGATCGCCGCGATGGCAGCGGAGAGCCCCGCTCCGGATGTCTTCATGAACGACTCCCCCTCGTTTCGTCGGCCCGTGTTTCAGGCGAGTGTTTCGGCGGTTGTGTCAGGCCAGGGTCGCAGGGCTCACCGCTCGGCTGCCGTTCAGCCGGGCACCGGCGACGCATAGAGATGCCGCGGGCTGTCGTCGGTCACGCCGTTGACGACGGTGCCCAGCACCTTGATGCCGACCGATCGTAGCCGCTGCACGGCCTTCGTTACCAGCGGCACGCGGCTCACGTCCCGCATCGTCACCACGATCGCCGCGTCGCTCAGCTGACCGAGCAACAGCACGTCGGCGAACGCGAGCACGGGCCCGGCGTCGATCACCACGTGGTCGAACGACTCGCGGAACTGCTTGATGACCTTGGCCGTTTCTGGCCGAGACAGCGCCGTGATCGAGGCGTAGTCACAGGCACCCCCCGTGACGGCGAAGAGCCCCTCGATGCCCGTCGGCTGCACGGCCTCGTCGTTGGTGATCTCGCCCCGCAGCAATTCAGGCATGCCGCTCCGCAGGTCGAGTTCGAGCGCCAGATGCACGTTGGGGTGCCGCAGGTCGCCATCGAGGAGCAGCGTGCGGCTGCCGGCCCGGGCCAGGCTCGCGGCGAGCTGGGCTGCGAACGTCGTCTTCCCCTCGTGTTCCATGGCACTGGTCACGACGATCACTTTCGGCGCCTCGCGGCCGGTCTGCGAGATCACTGCCCGCACGCCATCGACGCACTCGGCGACGTGGGCCGTATTGGGCCTCTTCCGCGACCGCGACACGCGGGGCACGGTGCCGATCACACGCAGCCCCACCCGCTCCGACACCTGTTCCGCGGCCGAGATCCGGTCGCGGAGGTATTCGAGCAGGATCACGAGACCGGCCCCGGCACCGAAGCCGCCCAACGCCGCGAGGCCGGTCAGCATCGTGCGGAAGATCTCGTCGCCATCGCCGGGCACCCGGGCCTCTTCGAGCAGTTCCACGCGATTGGGCATCGCGATGTCGACCTCCGAGGCATTCAGCTGCAGGCCCATCTGGTTGGTCACCTGCTGGATCTGGGCGATTTCGTTGCGGCGGGCCTCGAGGTCGGCGTTGGCGTTGCCCATCGCCATGACCTCCTTGGCCACCTCGTCGAATTCCTTCGACTTCTCTTCGAGACGTTTGGCGAACATCTCACGCCGAAGGCGGAGCATCACCGGGGATCCGGTGGCCGCGCCACCTCGGCGGCCCGCCGCCTCGGCGGCGGCCTCGGCGGCAAGCTGTGGCCGCAGGGTCTCGGCACGGCTCTCGATTCGCCGCAGCAGGTCTTGTCGCTGGGCCTGCAGCCGCCGCACCGCCGGGTCGTTGGCGCCGCGGGCACTACGGCCGGTCTGCACGGTGATCAACTCCTCGACTTCCGCCAGCCGGCCGCTGAGCTCTGCGATCTGTGGATGCCGCATCAGGAGCGAATCGACCGAATCGTCGGGCAACGCCGCCTCGCCGGGCACGTCGCCGCGGGCTTGGGCGTCGATCAGGGCCAGCTCGGTGTCGATCGCCGTCACGTCGCGCTGCATCTGATTGAGCTCCGCCCGCAGCGTGCCGAGATGATCGAGCAAGAGACTCCGCTGTGTCGAAGCCTCCGCGCTGTCGCGGCTGCCGAGCTGCTTGGCGAGGTTGTTGAACTGTTCCATCCGCGTCCGCACCTCGGCCATGTTCTCCTTGTACTTCTTCTCCAGCATGTCGCGGCGGGCGAGCCGCTCCGATCGCTCCTTCGTGACCACGTCGGTGAGATAGGCCTGCGTGACCGCGTTGACGATCTGCGTCACGTCGCGCGGGTTGGAACCACGGAGCTTGACCTGCACCACTTCGGCCGCGCTCGGCGCGACGGCCTGGAGGTTGCGACCGAGCCAATCGACCGGGTCCGGTTCCTCCGCGAACGTGGCAAGTTCGGAGATGCCGGGCCGCCGCAGGGCCGAGGTGAGCACGAACGGACTCTTGATCAGCTGCAGTTGCGTCTGGCGATATTGGTCGTAGTCGCCCATGCCTGCTCCCGTGAACGTGCCCGGATTGGCACGCACCCGGAGCCAGGCCACGGCCTCGTAGCCGCGTGGCAAAAAGAACCAGGCCCCCACCGCGGCCGTGGCGGCCAGTGTGAGGCCCAATGCGGTCGCCGGCAGCCACCGTCGCCGAACGGCATGCCAGACCCGCACGAAGTCGAGGCCACCGCCCAGCTGGTCGCTGCCGGGGCCGTAAGCCACCGGAGGCGCGTACTGCGTCGGCAGCGAGAGCGAGGTGTCGGTGATGGTCGAGAGCATCCCCGCCGACGGTGTGGCCGTCGGGGTCGCGGTGCCCGTCGAGGTGTCGTGCGTTTCGCTCATGTCAGCAACGGCGGTGCGGCACGAGGCCGGATCGCTGCGTCAGGATCCTTGCGGTTACGCCATCCAAAGTTGATTACCCAGACGTGCCTGGTCCGTCCGGCCGTGCAACGACGGACACCACCCCGCCGGACCGAGTCGGCTTGGCAATGCCCGCCGCCATGGCCGTGGGGCGGCCGCCGCCCACGACGGTCGCCGGCGCGAGTTCTTCCGTGACCACCATGCATTTCAGGATCGACTGCAAAAGAAACAGCAGCCCGAGGGCCATGGGCATCATGAAGTAGCCGGCCCAGTCATGAAAAATCTTTTCCGCCCATTCGGGGTTGATCGTGTACATCACGCCCGTGACCGTGATCCGCGTGGCATTGACGATCAGCGCGATGGGGATGGCACTGGCTGCGATGACGAGGTTCTCCCACCACTCGCCGCCACCGATGAGCACGATCATGAGGGCAAGCCAGACAAAGATGGTGAGCATGCGCAGGCCGCTGCAGGCATCGACGACACCGAGCACCTGCGACTCACCGAGCACGATCTTGTTGCCCTCACGGTAGGCGTCGAGGCCGACCGTCTGCAGGGCGTAGGTGCTCATCATCGTGGCCAGCGTCTGCAATGGGCCGAGCAGATAGCGGGTTGCCTCGTCGGGCAGCGGGTACATGAATATCAGCGTCGCGATCGGCGCCCATGCCCACTTGAACACGCTCCAGCCGCCGGCCATCAGGAACACGCCTGCCAGCGCCGGCACGAACGTGTACATGTCGATGGTCACGATGCTGAACCGAGCACAGACCAGCCGCAGGACGAAGCTGGCCACAAGGAGCCCGAGCCCGGTTGCCCGGGCCGACGCGGTCACAGCGGTGATCGGCTGCCGCCACCAGAAGATCAAGGCTGCCGTGCAGAGAGGCACGATCCAGCCGTGCGAATACTGGGGATTGTCCCAACTCGAGCGGGCGTTCAGCAGGCCCGGCCAGTAGCTGTACACGAGCATGCCAGTGAGCAGCGCGATCACGATCCACGGCGTCCGCTGCTCGGTGTCCCGCAGGTCGGCTGCCCAGTCGCCGAGCCGCCGGCGGATTCCTTCCACGAGCGACTCATCCACAGGCACCGCCCGCGCGGTCGGCTGCCCAGCCACCTCGGGACGAAGCCGCGGGTCGGGCCGCTGGCCGGACGGAAAAATGGAAGCCGGGGTGCTCACGACGGGTCGGTGCCTTGGAATCCTAAGGTGAAGGCGAGGCTTGCGGATCGCTCTCTCCACCGCCTCTGATTCTACACCACGGCCGGGGGCGTTTTCCCGCCCTCGGTCGCCGTGGCCGTGTCACCCGCCCCAGAGCGACCGAAACCACCCGGCCGCCGCCGGCCAGCCCCCCGCAGCGGCGGTGCAAATAAGGATGAGGATTCGATGTGCGGCCGGACCACCAGCCCATGCACCGGCCGCCCAGCCGGCCGCCGCCCCCGTGAGCGCATGCACGAGCCCCCGCGCAGGTGAAGGGGACGCAGCCGCCACCAGCAGGGCGACGACGGCCGCGGCCACAAGGGTGGTTCGCCAGGTCACGACGTGCCCGCCGCGGGCCAAGAGCCCCCAGGTGACGACCGTCAGGGCCGCGACCCCACGGCCGGCCCAGCCGCTGAGCCAAGACCACTCATCGAGCACGAGGGCACGCTCGATGAGCGGGAGAGACGAGCCCGCCGACCGCCAGGCGACGATCTCGGCGACTGCCAGCGCCGCCAGGGCTAGGCCGCAGGCTGCCTCGACGATGGCATAGGCCGGAGAGATCGGGCTCCGACAGTCGCGGCATCGCCCGCCGAGCAGGAGCCAGCCGAGGATCGGCACGTTGTCGCGTGGTCGCACGACGTGGCCGCAGGCCGGGCAGGCCGAGCGGCCATGCACCACCGTTCGCCCCTGTGGCACGCGGCAGACCACCACATTGATGAAGCTGCCCACCATGGCGCCAACCACAAACGCGGCCGCGACGAACGCGGCATCTTCCCACATGCTCGGGGACAGGCCCGCCGAAAGCCATGCCGACGCGAACCAGATCTGCATGTGGCGCATGAGCGGGAGAAGCCCCGGAACGGCTTGAAGGGCGAGTCTGGGTGACGGCCGCGATATCGGGTAGGGTACTCGACCGACGCCGCCCCGCACCTGCGCGCCCATTCCGGTATGGACACTACCACGCCCGAGCCCGCTGCCTCTCCGGCCCGCCGGAGCCTCCTCGCCGGCTGGCCGGGCCTCGTGCTTCGGCTGGTGGCGACCGTGCTGCTGATGGCCTATGCGTTGCGCGGGATCACCTGGGGGAAATTCGCGACGCTCGTGGCCAATGCCGATTGGCGGTGGTGGATCGCGGGGCTTGCCACCGGCATCGTGGTCCAGGTGGCCGCCGGAGTCCGCTGGGCAGCGCTCGCCCGACCGCTGGGCTTCCCGTTTTCGCGCCGGTTCTTCGTGTGGCGGTTTTTGGAGGGCTCGTTCTTCAGTCTCTGCCTGCCGAGTTCCATCGGCGGCGACGTGATCAAGGCCTATCGCGTGGGCGACACCACCCAGCGGCGATTGCTGGCCGGCTGCTCGGTGCTCGCCGATCGGCTCACCGGCCTGGCCGCGCTCGGCGTGCTCGCGGGCGCCGCCCTGGCGGGCACGAAGTACGGGCTGTCCCTGCCGGTCACGCTCGCCGTCGGGGCCGGCCTGCTGGCCCTGACGCTCGCGGTGTTCATGCTTGGCGTCGCCTCGATCGACCGGCTGCTGGCGATCATTCCGGCGCCGCATCCAGCCCGGGAATTCATCGCCCGTCTGCTTCCGTATCAGCAGCGGCCGAGCCTCATGGCGCATGCCGTGGGCTGGAGTTTCCTCGTGCAGATGGGGGGCGCCGTGGCCGTCGGCCTGATGGCCCGCTCGCTCGGGGTCGTGCAGCCGCTCGCGATCTGGTTCGCCGTGGTGCCGCTGGTTGCGCTCGCCGTCGTTCTGCCGATCAGCATCAATGGCGTGGGGGTGCGGGAAAACGCGCTCGCCGTGCTCTTGGCCCCCCATGGCGTGGCTGCGGAGTCGGCCGTCGCCGTGGGCCTCTTGTGGCTCGCCAGCCAGATCGTCACCGGCCTGATCGGCGGCGGACTGTTCCTCATCGACCGCCAGGCGGCGGTGCCCGACGTCGAGCGTCCGTGACGAGAATTCCCGCGATCGTCTTCGCATCCTCGATGCGGCCGTCGCGACACATCGCCACGGCCTCGCTCCAGGCCACGACGAGCGGCCGGATCCGTTCACCCGGCTCGAGCGCCTGCGGGCCCGCGACGAGGTCGTGGGCCACGAAGAGATGCATCCGCTCCCGCAGAATCCCCGGCGACATCCAGAATTCACCGGCGGCCTCGATGCGGCCGGCGCGGTAGCCCGTCTCTTCGGCCAGTTCGCGGGCCGCAGCGGTCGCCAGCGGTTCGTCACGGTCGAGCGTGCCGGCGGGCAGTTCGATCAGCGTGCGGCCCACGGCCACCCGCTCAACTTCGATGAGGCAGACCTCGGCGGGCGACACGAGCGGCACGACGACCACGCTGCCGGGATGCACCACGACGTCGCGGTCGCGGAGCGAACCGTCGCCGCACGGTTCCTGCACCCGCACGACCCGGAACCGGCGGGCCGTCAGGAGCAGTTCGCCGGTGGCCAGGTCCTCGGGGAGCGGCGCGGGGCCATGGGCGTTCATGCTTCGGCCTCCGTAGTGGCCGCGGGCACAGGCAGTGGCACGAGCCGCACGGGTGCGCCGGCGAGGGTCGGTGATGCACCAGCGGCCAGCGCCCGCACGTGCACGATCGCGAGTCCGAGTCCTGCCCCGAGTGTCGGTGACACACATGCCGAGGTGATCGTGCCCACGGCCACTCCGTCGAGCATGACGTCGGCATGCACATCGGGCGGGGTGGCATCGGCCGTAACGACGCCGACCAGTCGGCGGTTCACGTGGCCGAGGGCGTCGAGCCGCGCCACCGTCTCCTGGCCGAGGTAGCAGCCCTTCGTGAAACAGATCGCGCGGCCGTCGCGGCCGAGTTCCTGCGGCAGTGTTTTCGGGGAAATGTCGTGTGGCTCGGGGCTGCCGGCGTCGATGCGGGCCGCCTCGACGTCGGCGAGCGAACGCTGCGGGATGTCCGTCGCGCCGAGCCAAGCCGCCATGCGGTCGGCGTCGCCCGCCGCCACGATCACGAGGCAGCCGCCCGGGCCATACCAGTCGGCGGCCAGGAGCGTGATGGGAATGTCGCCGAGCGTGGCGCCGCCGTGGGCGAGCGTGTTCGGCGGCAGGCTGACTCCGGTCTGCCGCTCGAGCCAGGCCGTGGCATCACGGCCATGCAGTAGGAACGCAGCCCGTTCGGCCGACGCATCGCGAAACGCCACCGCCTCGCGAATGTGGTAGTGCTCGAGGTGCTCCTGCAGCCGGGGGGCGATTCCCGGCGCCGCGTCGATCCAGATGCCGTCGGGCGTCCGCAAGAGGGCGGCGACGGCGATCACCTGGCCGCGGCCGTCGGCAAAGAAGCCCTCGGTGCCGCCGCCGACGGCCAGAGGCGCGAGGCTGGCGGTCGTGAAATTGTCGAGAAAGCGGACCGCGTCGGCCCCATCCACCAGCAGGGCGGAGCGGGCCGGAACTGCGGCCCACCAGGCGGCCGGTGGGGCTGAGTCGGCGGGCGTGATTGATGCGTCCATGGCGTGCTCCGGCGGCAGGTCGACCTCAAGCTACCACGCGGCCCGCCGGTGGCTGCCGGGGAAAGAAAAAATTCCCGCCCGCCGCGAACGCTTTCCGACCCGACTCCGTATTGCTTCCACCACCACTCGGGTGGGCAACGACGAGGCCGCTTCGGGAGACACGACCATGGCGACCGTGGATTGCGATCGGAATCGATTCGACGAGTTCGACGAGCAGGACGACCTCTTCGGTGATCAGGAGGTCGCCGATCTGGAGCACTCCGACGTGGCGCGGGCGGAGGAAGAGCTGGTCGGCCGAACCACGCCCCGCCGCGAGCAGGCTGTGCTCCACAGGATCGCCGAAGTCCGCCGACTGCAGGGCGTGACCCTGCGAAACGTCGCGCGGCGGCTCGGCATGTCGCTGCCGGTCGTGCGCCGCCAGGAGCAACCAGATTGCGATCTGCGAATCTCCGAACTCCACCGCTGGCAGGAGGTTTTGGAGGTGCCGGTCTCTGAGTTGCTCGTCGAAGGCGATGGACAGCTCTCGGGCCCGGTGCTGCACCGCTCCCGCATGGTGAAGCTGATGAAAACGGCCGCCGCCCTTCGCGAGCGGACGGAGGGCTCACCGGTGGCCCGCATGGTGGAGATGCTCGTCGATCAGATCTTGGAGATCATGCCCGAGCTGGCCGACGTTACGCCGTGGCATTCGGTGGGGCAGCGGCGGACGCTCGACGACATGGGCCGCACGCCCGTCTCGGAAGACGTGTTCCGCCGCGGCGCTGGTTAGCGTGGGTCGGGGTTGCCCACGCCCCATCGCCGGACGCTCGCTGGGGTCGCACACGTAAAGGGTGTGTCGCCGGCTCGGGGGCGGTACAAGTCTCGTCGCGGGACCTCGAAGACTCGGTCCGAATGCTCCTCGAGCTTGCACCGACCCCTCGCCTCCCTGCCTGCGCTCGGCGGCGTATGCCGGCTCTCGGGGCGTGGGCAACCCATCGGGTTGTTTGGACTCCAGTATCGGCCTTTTATGAGGCGACACCGCTGGCTAGGATCGGGTTCGGTGTCCGGCCGTCCCGCGTTGGAGGTGATTCAGTGTCGTCGTTGCTCGGTGTGCTCGGCATCACGCTGGTGCTGTTTTTCGTCGTCGCCCTCACGGCGCGGCTGATTCTCGGCCGCTGAGCGGGCGGCTGCTTCGCGGAGCATGCCCACCGCGAGCAGCGCGACGAATCCCCCTAGGATGCCCACGAAGGTGATCCAGGCGGTGACGGCGAGCGCGGGGTAGTCGCGGAGCCAGACGAGTTCCGGCGGCTCGACGCTCTTGGGCACCTTTCGTTGCACGGGGCCAGTGCGGCCCGACTCCCGCTGCATGGCGGCGCGAAAGCCGTCCCAGTCGGCCTGAATCTGGGGGGCCTTCAGTTCGGCCAGCCGCCCCTCCCGCCACCGCAGAAAGGCGACCGGCGGTCCGATGAGGATTGCCAGCCACAGGGCGGCGATCACCCCGGCTGCCGGCCGGACAATTCGTGCCCGGCTGACCGGCTTTTTTGCTTGTGTCCGCATCGTTTTTCGCCGGTGTTTCCCAGTTTGCCCTGAGTCGGCATTCAGTCTGGCACGCCACGGGCCCGCCTGCTACCGTCCCGCCCGCCGTCCGGCCGTGCTGCGGCCGCCGTCAACCCGAAGCGTCAGCCAGAGGAGTCCGGCCCGTGCGTCTCGTCGCTTGCTTCCTGATCCTCCCGCGTCTCGCCCTGCAGTTCGCTGCCGGTCTGGCCATCGTCTGTCTGCCGACGCAGCAGGCGGTCGCGCAGAGCGGTTGGCTGCCGACATCGTGGTTCTCGAGCGAGGCCGTCGATGCCGACGCGATGGTCCCGCTCGCGGAGAAGGACGGCCCTTGGCTCGTCCTCGCCACGACGTTTCGCGGTGAGACGGCCCGCGACGATGCCAGAAAGCTGATGCACGAACTGCGCAGCCGCCACAAACTCGACGCCTACACGCACGAGAAGGCCTTCGACTACACCGGCCGCCAGCAGGGCGTGGGCCTCAATCCCGACGGCACGCCGAAGACGATGCGGTACGCCAACGCAAAGCAGGTGATCGAGGTGGCGGTGCTCGTCGGCGACTTCGCCTCCTGCGACGACCCTCGCGGGCAGAAGGCGCTCCAGAAGATCAAGATGCTCCATCCCGATTCGCTCGGTGGCAAGCCGCCGAAGAGCGGGCTCGTGGCCGACTTCATGCAGCTCAACAAGGAGCATGCCACGCCCGCGACGAAGCCGCCGCTCCACGCCGCGATGCTGATCCCGAACCCGCTCCTTCCCGACGACTTCTTCTCGCGGCAGCAGATCGACCAGTTCGTGCAGGAGATGAATGCCGACGTCACCCACAGCCTGCTCGACTGTCCGGGCCGCTACACCGTACGGGTGGCCACGTTCACCGGCGCCGGCAGCTTCGATCAGCCTGGGACCGCGGCCGCTCCGGCACAGCCCAGGGGAGGCGTCGATGCCTTCGTCGCGCTGCTCAAGGGAAGCGGCTGGAACGATCCCGATGTGCGGGGAATCGAGGGGGAGAGCCGGCTCGTGGAGGCGGCCGACAAGGCCCATCGGCTCACCGAGGCGCTGCGTCGCCTGGGCTGGCAGGCCTGGGAGTTTCACGACCGCGATTCGAGCATCGTCTGCGTCGGCAGCATCGATCAATTGAGGGTGCCGCAGGGGGACGGGCGGGCTGCGGTGAATCCGGAGATCGCCCGCATCGTGGCCGGGCTGGGGCCCGATCCGACGGCGCTCGCCAGCGGTCAGGTGGTGCCGCGGTCGTTCGACGGCATCATGCTCGACGTGCAGCCCAAGCCGATCGACGTCCCCCGTCCCGCCGCCGGCCGCGGTCGGTGACAGGCTGCCGAGATCGTGGAGGCGAGTGGGTCGTCCCGGAGAAGCCCTGAGCGCGAGCGAGGGGATAGCGGCGTGCGATCCCCCGGCTTGCGCCTGGGGGCTTCCTTTTCATACAAGCCCTGAGCGCGAGCGAGGGGATGGCGGCGTGCGATCCCCCGGCTTGCGCCTGGGGGCTTCTATGGAGGCGAGGGGATGGCGTGCGATCCCCCGGCCCACAGCGACGACACTTTTGCCGCCCCCGAGCCGGCGTTACAACGTTGGCCATGTCCGCCACCATGTCGCTCGTGCTGGGTACGACAAACGCGGGCAAGCTGCGAGAACTCGGCGAGCTGCTCGCGCCCTTCGGCATCCCGTGTCGCTCGCTTCGCGAGATGACCGGCGCGGTCGAGGTCGATGAGACCGGGGCCACGTTCGCCGAGAATGCGGCGCTCAAGGCGACGCAGCAGGCGCAGGCCCTCGGCTGCTGGGTGCTCGCGGAAGACAGCGGCCTCGTCGTGCCGGCACTCGGCGGGGCGCCGGGCGTGCATTCGGCTCGATTCTCAGGGCCGGCCCCGGCCGGGGCCCGCGAGACGACAGACGAGCGAAACAACAGCCTGCTCCTCGAGCGGCTCGCGAACGCCACGGGCCGCGACCGCGCCGCCCACTACGCCTGCCACGCGGCGCTCGCCGATCCGACGGGCCGGATCGTGGCAGTCGCCGACGGCGTCTGCTGGGGCGAGATCGCGAGCCGCCGCCGGGGCGGCGGGGGCTTCGGCTACGACCCACTGTTCATCGTGCCGGAATACCACCGCACGTTCGGCGAACTCTCCGGCGCGGTGAAGGCCGTCGTCAGCCACCGCGCCCGCGCCCTGCGAGCGATGATCCCACAGATCGTGCGGCACCTCGCAGCCAGCTAGAGCAAGCGTGACCCCACGGGCCTTCAGCCGCCAGCCTCGAGCCGTCGCTCGATCACGCGGAGCACGTCGGGAGTGCCATCCATGTGGCCGGCGACCGAGGCCAGGGCCGACGCGAACCGGTCGAGGCCGGCGACGAACTCCCGCACGCGACCATGTTCGACCTCTTCCAGGAGCGAAAAGGTGCCGCAGCCCATGGCGGAGAGGAAGTGGGCATTCATCAGCTGCTCGGCGTGGGCCCGCTCAGGCAGCACGAGCATCGGTTTGCCGAGATGGAGCGCCTCGCCGATCAGTTGATTTCCGGCCGCGGCCACCAGGCAGCGGCAGGCCGCAAGATCGGATCCGAAGGCCGCATCGCTCACCTCGTGAAACGTCACGCCCCCCACCGGCTCCCGGGCCCCGAGGCCGTAGACCTTCACGGGCATCCCGCAGGCCGACAGGGCATCGATCACGGCGAAGGGCGTGTGCCGACGCAGGTAACTGAGGACGAAGCCCTCGTCGCGTGGCACGGCGTCTACGATCTCGCGACGGAGCAGCGGTCCGACCTGCACGACATGCTCCCAGCCGCGACGGAGGGGTGGGCGGAAGAACGCCGAGACGACGGTGTCGGCCGCCTCCATCACATAGAGCCAGACTGCGTGGCTCATGAACCAGGCGTTCCATTGGAGCGTCCACGGCAGGGCATCGAGGTCGTAAGCCAGCAGAAAGTGCTGGTGGTCGACGCTCACGAGTGGCACGCCCGCCCGGCTCGCGGCCCGCGGCAGCGCCGGCTCGAAGTCGGTGATCGCCAGATCGGGGCGAAACCGGTCGAAGTCGCGGAGCATCCGATCGACGAGCGGGCCGATCTGACGGGCCTGGTAGTCGAGGCCGGCGGCGATCGATCGCACCAGATCGAGTCGGCCGCCCACATACTCGAACAGGATGCCTGGAATCGATTCGAGGCGGATGCCAGACCGGTCGCCGAGGCGACCTCGCAGAAACTCCAGGGCGTCGGCGGAGGTGTAGATCAGGATGTCGTGGCCGGGGCCGAGTCGCTCGACGAGCGTACAAATGCGGGTGGCGTGGCCCCGCCCCTCGCCGCAGACGCTGATCGCGATGTTCGACATGGAGCCTGTCCGGGCTTTTGATCGCCACTCCGTTTACGTAGTCTACCGCAATCGAATCAAGTCGCGAGGCTCGAAGGCGAGGTGCGGGTGATGCATGTCCGACTGTTGTGGACGAGGCTGTTCGTCGGGCTCGTCGCCAGCGTTGCGGTTTGTCGCGCCGTCTGGGCGGTCGAGCCGCCGGCCGACACTGGCCCGTCGGCGGTCGTGGCGACCGTGGGCACGGTGCCGATCCTCAGGGCCGAGCTCGACGCGGTGCTGCAGCGGGCCGGAAACGGCGGCCCCGATGCATCGACACTGAACCGATCGGTGCAGTTGCAGGCCGCGGCGCTCGAGCAACTGATCGACCAGCGGCTGCTCCGCGCCGAAATCGAACGCGAGGGCATCACCATCGGGGCCGCGGAGATCGATGCCGCGGTCGGCAGGCTGCGGGCTCAGATGACCGCCCGCGGCGTCGAATGGTCGGCGTTTCTCGCGAAGACCGGCCGTGACGAAGAGTTTCTGCGGGAGCAGATCGCGCTGGAAATCGGTCTCGACAAGTTGATCCGGCCGCGGCTCGGAGCCGAGGCCGTCGATGCCACGTTTCAGAAGCACCGCCGCGAGGTCGATGGCACGCGACTGCGAGTGAGTCATGTCGTGCTCCGGCCCGACCTCGGCCGCGGTGATGAGGCCGTGGAGCAATGCCTGCGGCGGGCCGAGCAGATCCGCGGCGCGATCGTGCGGGGCGAATTGTCGTTCGCCGATGCTGCCCGTCGCCACTCGGCCGGGCCCAGTCGCATGCAGGGGGGCGACCTGGGCTGGATCTCCCGGAAGGCGCCGTGCATCGACGAGTTCAGTCGGGCCGCATACGCCCTCGCAAAAGGGGACGTGTCGCAGCCGTTTGCGTCCCCCTACGGCGTGCATCTCGTCATGGTGGCAGACACGGAGCCCGGTCGGCTCGGGATCGAGGCGGTGCGGCCGCAGATCGAGTCGATGCTGGCCGCGGAGATCCTGAGGGATCGGCTGGCCCGCGCCCGGGCGGCCAGCAGGATCGAGTTCGCGCCGGGCGTGCCCCACTTCGATCCCGCGACCCCGGCGGAGCCGGGCAAGCCGCGCCGCGTGGTCGTGGAACCGGCCGGCTGACGCCCCGCATTCGCGTTGCGGCCGGCGAGGGAGGCCGCTACCCTCCCCGCCCCCATGAAGAGTCGTTCCTTCCTGCTGATCGCGCTGATGGTGGTCGTGCCCGCGCTGGCGATGTTTTCGCATCACCTGCCGGCCGGCTTGTTTGCGACAGGCAGCCGACTGCTCCTGACGCCCCTGATCGGCTGGGTGGCGTCATGGCGCGAGGCCGCCGGCTCCGGGCAGACGGCACGCGTAGCGCGGGTCGAATCGCTCGTGGACGGCGATCCTGTGCCGATGGCTCCCCAGGCCATCACCGAGGCCGACCGGGCCGTCGTGCGCGACGGGCTGCGCGACGCTGGGGCGGTGGGGGTGGAGTGTCGGCAGCTGCCGGGGGCTGGAGCGGGCCATGTGGCCATGGCTCGGGTCGCCCTCGATGCCGACGGCCAGTTGCAGCGGGTGTTTCAGGCCGCTGGGCGTGATGCGCTGGCGGCCGAGCGACGGCTGCTCGAGGAGATCACGGCCTGGCAGGCGCGACGGGCCCGCTCAGAGTGAGGCTGGACGGAAAGGAGAGTGGCGTCGTGCCGCGCCGCGCCGAACACGGGCTGACGACTGGCGGGCTGCCGGCCGGCTGGCATGGCCGTGGGTCGCCTGCGTGCCAGCCCCGCCAGGTGGAGGCCGTGGTTCGCCGCCGCGTGCGTCTGCTGACGAGCCCCGCGGCAAAACCCGTGCGGCAGCCGGATGCTGCTCCCGGGCTCCAGCAGCGGTCGGACGAGTTGGCCCGGCTCGAAGCGGCGTTGTTTCTCGCCCGCGAGCCGCTGACGACGCGGCGGCTGGCGAAGCTGGCCCGGCTCGACGACGGCACCCGGGCCCGGGCGCTGATTCGGCAGCTCCGGCAGCTCCAGGAGGAGTCGGGATCGGCTGTCCGCGTGGAATCGATCGCCGGCGGCTTTCAGCTCCTGACTCGCGGTGCATTCGGGCCGTGGGTGAAGCGGCTGCTCGAGCAGCCGGCGGGGGGGCGGCTGTCGACGGCCGCGCTCGAGACCCTCGCCATCGTCGCCTATCGCCAGCCGGTCACCCGCGCCGAAATCGAGGCGATCCGGGGGGCGGGTAGCGAGGAATTGCTCCGCCAGCTCCTCGAACGCGACCTCGTGGCGATCGGCGGTCGGGCCGAGGAGCTGGGGCGGCCGAACGTCTATGTCACCACGCGGCGATTTCTGGCGGCCTTCGGCCTCGCGCGTATCGAGGAACTGCCCCCGATCGAGCCCCCGCCCCAGCCGCCGGTGTGACGGCCGCCCATCGGTCCAGCAAGCCGTCGTGCCGGCGTGTCGGCGGTTTTTTGTCGCGCCGGAGGCTTGCACGTCGGCCGATCCCGCGACACACTGGCCACCTCCGCGTCGGCAAGACTGGCGGACCTATGGCCGAGACGAGCGGTCGAAAATAGGCCTGAAAAGTTTTTGCCGGGCGGCGAATTGGACGATGTTCCCCCGATCGGGTACAGAATTGGCGACAGTGCCCGCCCGCCAAGTCAGACTCCTGGAGGTTTTTGCCGTGACGATCGTTGCCAGCAGCCGAGCGCATCGGGATGGTCTCAGCGCCGACGTGTTCTCCTGGAGCGAGCTGCCCGAACTGCTCGCCGCGGAGGATCTTTTCGCCGGCACCGCCGTGGCAGAGCGATCGCCCCTCGACGTCGTCGCCCGGGGGGACGAAGAGGATGACGACGAGGAGTCGGAGGACGACGAAGACGAATTCGACGACGATGACGACGAGGAAGAGGAAGAGTCTGACGAGGACGAAGAGGAACTCGACGACGACGACGAATGGGAAGAGGTCGACGACGACGAGGATGATGAGGATGACGACGAGGAAGACGAAGACGAAGAAGACGAAGACGAAGATTGGGAAGACGATGACGAGGACTGGGAAGACGAAGACGAAGACGAAGATGAAGACGACGAGGACTGAGTCGTCACTGGACTGATTGTCCGTTCGTCATCGTCACGTGCACGAGCAAGCCGCGCCGGTCGACCTCGAGTGTCACGCTGTTGCCCGCATCTCGCAGTCTGGCGAGCATGTCTTCTTGTGAGGCGATCGCGGCCCCATCGACCGTGACGAGCCGATCTCCCGGCCGCAACCCGCCGATCGCTGCGGGCGAGCCTGGAGACACCCGCACGATCACCGGCGTTGATGGTTCGCCAGGATCGGGCCGGCTACCGATGCCCCAGCGGCCCCGTTGGGCTGTCACCGGTTCCGGCGCAATCGCCTCGAGGAGCCGTTTCGTGGCATTCGACTCGGCCCGGCACTGCTGGCGAAACGGCCGCGGTGGCCCCGGTTCGTCGGCGAGCATCGTCACCAACCCGAGCGTGAGCCGGGCCACGGGCTCGATGCCGTCGAGGTTCACGAGGTGCACGTCGTCGCTCGGGCGGTGGTATTGGTCGTGCAGTCCGGTGTGGAACATCACCGTGGGGATGCCGGCGGCGATGAACGGGTAGTGGTCGGAGTCGTCTGCGATGTCCCAGTCGAAGGCGAGCTCCAGCCCCGCGCGGATCGCGGGGTCGGTGTTGGCCTGCACGACCGCGGCCCGCAGGTCCGGCGATGTCCGGGCTCCGTAGACCTCGAGCCGACGGCCGCGGAGCCGTCCGATCATGTCGAGGTTGAGCGAAAACACGGTCTTCAGGCCGGCGAGCGCGGCGGGTTTGACGCGGACGAAGTGGTAGGAGCCGAGCAGGCCCTTCTCCTCGCCGTCCCAGAAGGCGATGAGGATCGACCGGCGGGGCCGCTGCGGGAGATGTTCGAGTGCACCTGCCACCTCCAGGAGCCCCGCCACGCCCGAGGCGTTGTCATCGGCACCGTTATGCACGTAGCCGAAGGGGCCGTAGCTGGTGGCAGCATTGCCGTAGCCCACATGGTCGTAGTGGGCGCCGACGACCACGAGCTCACGCGCGGCGTCGGGATCACTGCCCCGGAGCAGACCGAGGATGTTCCGCATGCCACCGAACGACTGGTAGAAGCTGCCGTCGTCACCGGCAGGCTCGAGACCCAGTTTCTGCAGCTGCTCGACGATGTAGGTCCCGGCGGCACGCCCTCCGCGGGTGCCCCCCTCGCGGCCTTCGAAGGCGTCGTCGGCGAGCGTCATGACGTGCTGCCCGGCCTCGGCGGCGCGGATGCTCGCGTGGGCGGCCGACATCAGCTCGGCCGCTGCGGCGGGCGGCATCGGCAGGACGTTTGAGCAGGTGGCGAAACAGGCGGCACGGAAGGCCACGGTCAGGATTCGTGCCGCTGGTCGGATCACGGGCATGGCTCCTTGCGGGACGGGGTGGGCGCGTCCAGAATAGACGGAGTTGAGTTTCCCGGAGTCCATGTTGATTCCTGGGAAAACGAGGAGAGGTGGCAGAGCGGTCGAATGCGCGTCTTTGCTAAAGTCGTGTCCGGTCAAAAGCTGGACCGCGGGTTCGAATCCCGCCCTCTCCGTTTGTGTCGGTGTGCGACGCGTTCTGAGCCTGCCCGAAAACCGGCAAACCGGGGTTGACCCGCTGCGGCACGCAGGCGACTCTCCCGCCCCATGACTCTCCCCGGGGCACCTGTCGCCGATGGCTGCTGAGCATGTCGCCACCGAGTCCGGCGACGAACGATACCTCGGCGCGCCGCGGCCGAGCGTCTTCTCCGGACGCGTCGTCTTCGACCATCTCCAGAAGACGGCGGGGATGGCCGTCAATCGCTGGCTGCGGTCCACGCTCGGCGACGGCTGCGCCTCGCCGAACCTGATGACCGACCATCGTTCGCTGATCGCCCATTACGGGGGACGCTACTCCGTCCTCACGGCGCACGTGACGTTCGACGGCAGTGGACTCGACCCGCGGTATCAGTACGTCACGCTCCTCCGGGAGCCGATCGACCGGATGGTGAGCTGGCTACATTACGTCGTCGGCAATCATTCCGTCGCCGAGTTTGGCGAAGCCTGGCACGACGTGAGGCGGTTTCTCGAGTCCGAGGGCAGCGTCACCGACTACGCCCCCGCCGCCAACCTGTATGTGCGGCACTTCGCCGCGATCGACCGGCAGGCTGACATGACCGACGATGCGCTGCTCGCCACCGCCTTGGCGGCGGTGGAGCGGTACGACGTGTGGGGGCTGTTCGAAGCGATGCCCGCGTTTCTCGAAGACTTCGCAGGTCTGCTCGGCGTGCCGTCGCCGCCGACCCTCGCTCGCGTCAACGTCACGAAGAGTCGCCCTTCCGTGACGGAGATCGGGGCTGCGTTTCGCGAGAGGCTCGAGGCGCTCAATGCACTCGATCTCGAGTTCTATCGCATTCTCGAGGGCCGCTACCCCGAGGCGCGGCGACGCATGAGTCGGTCGAGCGTGTCGGCTTCGGCCTGGGAGCCACTTCCGGCGCCTCCGCCGCGAACGACCGCCCGCGAGTGGTTCACGCTGCATGCCGCCTCCGTCCGCGGCGGGGATGAGCACGCCCCCGGCGATCTGCTCGAATTCGACGTGTCGTTCTCGATCGCACGACCCATCGACGACCTCGTGATCGGTGTCGCGATTTCCGACAGAGTCGGGAACCGCGTGTTCTCCACCAACACCGAGAACCTGAAGCGGCCGATCGGGCCCGTCGCCGCGGGCACGCATCGGGCCAGTTGCATGCTGGTGGCGGGCGTGCCCACGGGAGAGTATTCAGTCGGCTTTCGCTTTCGGGAGCAGGTGGGCGGGGAGCGATGCGACATCGCGACGTTCGATGAGCTGTGCGTGTTTCGCATCGGTCGAGCGCATGGCTCGCCGTTCATCGAACTGCCCGCCACGATCCGCTGCGACGCCATGGACGCGTCGCAACTCCTGGCCGGCTGGCGGCTCGGAGCGACCGACCCGACGCTCAATTCCGTCGTCGGCCGGGCTGAGGGAGGCTCGGTGGTGTCGGACGGCCGGGCCGGCCATCTCCTCTTCGGCCCCTACAAGACCGTCATCGCCGGCTGCTGGACCGCCGCCGTCGAGGGGCGGCTCGACCCTGCTGCGGGCTGCATTCGCATCGACGTGGCGAGTGACGGCGGGCGGGTCGTGCATGCATCGTGCGAGTTTGTCGAGCCGACCGAGCGGGCCACGCTCGACTTCCGCCTCGGCCGCCCGGTGCATGACCTCGAAATCCGGGTATGGGTTCACGAGCTCGCCGTCGCCCGGATCGACGCGATCGCCGTCGAGGCGGGTGTGATCGGCAATTTCCCTGAAGGAGGTGCGGGCGATGGGATCGCTGAAGGCCGAATTGAGACGGTTCGAGAGGCGCCGGCTGCGGCCCGTGCTGCAGAGGCTGAAGCGGCGTCGCCAACATGCCGGTCAGGCGGAGACGGCGGGCGAACCGATGGAGCAGTTGCTCGCGGCACTGATCCGGTCCGAGATTCGCCGGGCGGAATCGAAGCCGGCGGCCTGGTCGACGCTGTCGGCGACGCTCCAGGCGCGATTCGTCAGGAGTCAGCCGGCGACGTCGGGCGACCTGGAGAGCCTCGTGCGGTCGATGCTCGCGATGCCGAGCCCCCCGGCCCCGGTAAACAGCCGGCGGGACGCCGCCTGACGAACCGGCTTCCGGCGACCGTCAGCATCGTCGTCGCGACCGACGGTCGGGCGGCGGCGCTGGCGGAGTTGCTCGATGCGTTGCCGTTTCTCGCAGGGCCGCCGTTCGAGGTGTGCGTGGTGCGGGGGCCGACGGAGGATGGTATCGGCCGTGTGTTCGACGCCTGGCGCGGCCGTATCAGGACCGCCTGCAATCCGACCCGCAATCTCTCCCTGTCTCGCAACATCGGCATCGCCATGGCCGCGGGCGAGATCGTCGCCTTTCTCGACGACGACGCCATTCCGGAGCCGGACTGGCTGGTGGATCTCGTCGCCGCATTCGACGACCCACGCGTGGCGTGTGTGGGCGGAGTCAATCGCGACCGCACGGGTGCCGGCCAGCAGTATGGCTATGCAACCGCCAGCCGCTTGGGCCATGCCCGCTGGGACCGCAC
>CAMDDA010000023.1 GCA_945890755.1 Candidatus Kuenenia stuttgartensis | reverse complement strand
GTGCGGGGGCTGACGGAGTCTTTCGCCAGGTTTTTTACCAGATGCGAGCCCGCCGTGTTAGCAGGCCTTGGGTCGGCCTCTTGGAGCGTGGGTCGGGGTTGCCCCTGCCGTCTCGCCGGACGCTCGCTTCGGACATCCGGTCCTTCGCTCGCTCGATGCTGACTGCGCTCCGGCATCCTGCCTGCGCTTGTCAGCAACGCCGGCGAACCGGCAGGGGCAACCCCTCCAGACCATATGATCAGGCACATGCTTCGCAATTCTCAGATGCCGACGCGGGCGTTGGCCGAGCTCTTCGGGCGGCTGGCGATCGCGCTCGGGGCGGGCGTGGACTTGCGGCGGGCGTGGGCGTCGGAGGCGACTCGGGTGCCGGCGCGGTGGCGGCCGGCGATGGAGGGTGTGGCACGTCGGCTGGCCGGAGGCGATGGGCTCGCCGCGTCGCTTCGCGATGCTGCGGGGGTGTTTCCGCCACTCGTGTGCAGCCTCGCGGAGGTGGGCGAGCGCACCGGCCGCGAGCCGGAGGTCTTTCGCAACCTCGCGGCGTCGCTCACGGAATCGGATCGGGCGACGCGGCAGCTGCGGGCCGCCCTCGTGAAGCCGATGCTGCAGCTGCTCGCGGCTGCGGCTGCCGTGGGTGTGCTCATCGTCGTGTCGGGATCGAGCGGCGATCTCGATGGTCGCCCTGTCGATATTCTTGGACTCGGGCTCAAGGGCATGCCCGGGCTCATGCGGTATTTCACGATCCTCGGACTGCTGTTCGGCGTGGTGCTGATCACCGCGCCGCTGGTCGCCCGCAGCTGGCGTGACCGTGGCCTCGTACGACGATTGGCGTCGTGGCTTCCCGGGCTCGGCCCGGCGCTGGTGGCTGGCGAGGCGGCGGCGTGGTGCCGCGCGGCGGCGATGGCCGGCCATGCCGGGCTCGACGCGGGCAGGCTCGTGGAGCTTGCCGCCGGGGCTGCGCCCGGACTGCGAATCTCCGCGGCCGAGATCGAGTCGCGGCTGCGTGCCGGCGCAACGCTCGACGGGGCTCTCGCTGCCAGTGGTCGGCTGCCGCACCGGGTGATCGAGGCGGTGGGCGTGGGGGAGTTGACCGGCACCACGCCCGAGGTGCTCGACAGGCTGGCACCGCAGCTCGACGAGGAGTCCCGCGCTGGGGTGGCCGCTGCCGTCACGCTGGCCGGCTGGGCGGTCTGGGCAGCGGTGGCACTCCTCATCGCCCTGATCGTGGTGCGATTCTTTTCGTTCTACGTGGGGCTCATCGAGGCCGCCGGCAAACCGCTGTAAGACGGACCGCCCTAAGATCGGTTCACGGCGTGTGTCGATGAATCATGTGAAGAGGAACTGTTATGAGCCGTATGTTCCGAGCGTGTGTGTGGATGGCCGTCGCGGTGGGTGGCGTGGCTGCCGTGCGGGCCGACGAGGCCGCCACGGTGCCTACGCACGCCGAGCGGATGGCAAAGATCGGGCTCTCGCGGTACGAGGGGGCCTGGCGGACCCGCCAGGAGATCGAGCTCCTGGAGCGGGCCGACCGCGAGGCCGCTACCGCCCGCGAGTGGAAGGTCCGGATCGAGAAGCTGCGCAGCCGACTCGAGCGACCTGATGAAGCGGAGCGGGCAAAAGAAGAACTCGGCGCGGTCTCCGATCCGGCGGCCGCGCCGGCGGTCGCGGCGGTGCTGGCCCAGGAGCCTTCGCAGCCGATGCGGGGGCTGTTCGTGGAAGCGCTCGGCCGGATGCGGTCGCAGGATGCATTCGCCACGCTCGTCGCCGTGGCGCTCGACCATCCCGATCCGGAGACGCGTCTCGCCGCCACGGAGCAGCTCGCAGTGATCGCGCCCGAAGTGGCCGCGCCGCGGCTGGTGGCGGCGCTCGGCAGTGCCGACAACGCGCAGGTGAACCGAGCGGCGGAGGCGCTCGGCCGGCTGGGCGTCGTGTCGGTCGCCCCCGCGCTCGTGGCCAGCCTGGAGACGCAGCATGTGACGATGCCGGGAGCGGGGGGCCAGCCCGGCTCGATGTCGGCGACATTCACGCCCTCGGGCAGCGGCCTCTCGATGGGGGGCGGCCCGAAGCCGGTGCGGGTGAAGGCCCGCAACGAGCAGGTGCTCGCCGCGCTCGTGCAGCTCACGGGCGCCAACTTCCAGTGGGACATCGCCGCCTGGCGAGAGTGGCTCGCCACCCAAGCCCGCCCCGCGGCCGACATCGACTTGCGCCGCGGGTAGTAGGCCCGTTGCTCGGCAACGAGCATTGCCCGTCACGGAGTGACAGGCCTACATGAGGGCAACGGGCATTGCCCGTCACGGAGTGACGGGCCTACATGAGGGCAACGAGCATCGCCCGTCACGGAGTGACGGGCCTACGGGGGAGCGGCTCGAGCCGTTATGCGGCGCGGTCGCTCGCGATGGCGGCGGGGCGGCGCCGCCTGGGAAACCAGGCGGCGTCGAGCACGAGCGTGGCCACGCGATTCTCGAGGTTGGGTCGAAATACCACCAGCAGGAGCACCGGCAGATACCAGGCCATGAACAGGCCGCCGTTGTGAGCCTTCCAGAACTGACTGCCCAACAGCACCGCGGCGGAGCAGCTCATCAACGTGCCGAGATTCTTTGGCGCCGGCCAGATCGCGAGCGTGGCGATCATCGCGAGGAATGCAGCGAGCACAGGCAGGCGGAACACGGGGTCGTAGGCCGGCAGCGCCCAGAAGCCCTCCAGCAGGACCTCGCTGGGCATGATCCAGCCGAACATCTGCCGCAGCTGGCCGAGAAACACCGTCGTGTCGGGCGACGTGAACCAAAGCGCCACGACGAGCGCGGCGAGCGCGGCCGCCACGCCGAGCACGAATCGCCGCACGCCCCGCTCCCAATAGAAGCTGCACCACAGGGGCAGGAGGAACACCGGATAGTAGATCGTGCCGATCGCCAGTCCGATGAGGCTGCCGGCGATGAACGGGCTGCGATACGCGGCCACCGCCCAGACGATGAGCGCACCCGGCAGCGCGTGATCGACGCGGCCGGTCATCGTGGCGGTGGAGGGCAGGAGCAGGTAGAGCACGGCGGCCGCGATGCCCAGGCGCACGTTTTCGAAATGCCGCCAAGCGATCACGATCATGCCCGACACGATCGCCAGCTGGGCGACGATCGCCATCGTGCGAGCGGTGGTCTCGTGGGTGGAGCGGCGGGTGGCTTCACTGGCTGCGGGGGCATTCGCGTCGTCGGCCGCGAACAGCCGCTGGGTGGAGATCTGCGGCAGGAGGAAGAGCAGGGGATAGCCGGGGCCGAGCTTCGCGAGCTGATCGGCATCGACGTTGGCCTCGCCCGCCCGCAGCCGCTCCGCCGTCGCCGCGACCGCCACGTCGTCACGCTGCGGCCGCTTCGTGATCACGTTGGCCAGCAGGAACACGAGCAGCGCGATGCCGAGGAAGACCAGGCCACCGGTGGTGAGGTTCGGCTCCAGCATCGGCCGCCGCACCATCGTCGAGTCGAAGAGCATCCGCAGCAGGAACAGCCCCGACACGGCGAACAGCCAGAGAAAGCCCAGTTCGAGCGTCGCTTCGCTGGCCTTGAAGCTGCCGTATTCGACCGCCAGCAGTCCCGGCGCGAAGAGGAGCAGCCCGAACAGATCGAGGTTGCGGATGCTCCAGACGCGGTTGAATTTGAAGAACAGCGCGATCGCCAGGAGCGACGACAGATAGAACCACGTCGTGGGATTGACGGCGTAGTACTGGAAGAGAATGTCGCTCATGCCGGAATCTGGCGGGGGACCGGGCGGGGAGAGGGGCGGGCCCGTCGAAGCTTCCAGCGTACGGCCGCGGCGGCCGGCGGGGAAGTTGGCCTACGGCCGGAACGGCCAGATGAGGGGCGCGAGGGCGATGGTGATCGCCATCACGATGAGGTTGAGCGGTCCGCCGAACCGCATGTAATCGCTGAATTTGTAGCCGCCAGGGCCGTAGACCATGAGGTTCGTCTGGTAGCCCATCGGCGTGGCGAAGCCGCAACTGGCGGCCACCGTGATCGACATGATGAACGGCATCGGGCTCACCCCGAGGTCGGCGGCGGTCTGCCAGGCGATCGGGAAGGTGAGCACCGCCGCGGCGTTGTTGCTCATCAGTTCGGTGGCGAGCATCGCCACCAAATAGATCGCGGCCAGCACGAGTCGTGGGTCGTTGCCGGCGGTGGCGATCGTGGATTCGGCGATGGACGCCGCCAGGCCCGTCTTCTCCAGCGCCCGCGCCAGCCCGAAGCTCGCCGCGATCAAGAGCAGCGATTCCCATTCGATCGACCGTCGGGCCTCGCTCGACGAGATGCAGCGGGTGGCCACGACCGTGCCGGCCGCAACCATCGCCGCCGCCACCATCGGCACGAGGTCGAGCGTGGCTGCGAGCACCATGGCCGCCAGCACGGTCAATGCGATCCAGGCCCGGTCGTGCCGCGGCGTCGTCGAGTCGCTCACCTCGCTCACGAGGTAGAAGTGGCGGCTCGATCGCTGTCGTTCCCGGAATGCCGGACCGGCCTCCAGGAGGAGCGTGTCGCCCGGCTGGAGGGCGATGTCGCCGATTTTCATCTGGAGCCGCTCACCGTTGCGGGCCACCGCGATGACCACGGCGCCATAGGTGGAGCGGAATTGCCCCTCACGGATCGTCCGGCCCACCAGCGGACAGGTGTTCGAAACCACCGCCTCGACGAGCTTCCGCTCGCTCCGCGGGTCGTCGAGCTTGAACACCTGATCGGTCGCCGGTCGCAGGCCGCGGATCTTCTGGAGTTCCACGACGGAGTCGATCACGCCGACGAACACGAGGCGGTCGCCAGCGACGAGCCGCTCCGTCGGCGCGACGGCGGCGATCACATGGCCGCCGCGATCGATCTCCATGAGGAACAGGCCGTCGAGGTGCCGCAGGCCGGCCGCCTCGATCGTGCGGCCCGCCAGCGGACTGCCCGGCTCGACGAGCATCTCGAGGGAGTACTGCCGCGGATCGTCGCTCTGGCTCATGGCCGGCCGGCGGTCGCGGAGGAGGTGGTTGCTCGCCGTGACGAGGTAGACGAGGCCCACGGCGAACAGTGGTACTCCCAGCCAGGTGATGTCGAACATGCCGAGCTCGCGGCCCGTCTTGTCGGCAACCAGGCCGCTTACCACCACGTTGGTGCTCGTGCCGATGAGCGTGCAGAGGCCGCCGAGCACGACCGCGTCGTTCATCGGCATGAGCAGCTTCGAGACCGAGAGCCGGTGCTTCCTCGCCCAGTCCCTGATCGCCGGCACCATCAGGGCCACGACCGGCGTGTTGTTCATGAAGGCCGAGAGGATGCCCGGGGCGATCATCGTGCGGAGTTGGGCGGAGGCCAGCGAGGTCGGGCGGCCGAGCGCCCGATCCACGATCACCGCCAGGGCGCCGGTCCGCTCCACGGCCGCGGCCACCACGAACAGGGCGGCGACGGTGAGCATGCCCTCGTTGCTCATCCCCTGGAGGGCTTCGTCGGGCGTCAGCACGCCGGCCGCCATGAGCAGCACCACGCCCCCGATCATCACCATGTCGGGCGCCCGCTGCACGAACAGCAGCATGCCGAGCGACACCACGACGACCAGCGCCGTGAGCGCGGCCTGCCAGTCGGTCGGCAAGGGATGCGGAAGTGCGGCGACGAGATCCATGTCGGTCACACTTTCTCCCGCCCCCGGCTGTGATGCAAGGGCAAAGGCGACGGCTGCCGGCCCCTTCCGCAGATGGCCCTCGAACTCGGCGGCGCGGTAGCCTGTTGGCCGTCTGAAGCCGTGATCGCCGCAGGAGCCAGCCACCATGTCAGCCGCCCGCCAGCCGTTGCCGTCAGATCAGGAGTCCGCCCCGGCGTCTGCGACCGACAGGTTCGCCGAGTACTACGCGATGCCCAGGGCGCCGTGGGACATCGGCCGACCGCAGACCCCGTTCGTGGGAGCGGCCGATCGGATCGGGCTGCGGGTGCTCGACATTGGCTGCGGCACGGGCGACCTGGCGATCTGGCTCGCCGAGCGAGGCCGTGCCGTGACAGGCATCGACTTCCTCGATCCGCCACTCGCCGTCGCGCGGCACAAGACGGCCGAGCGGGGCGTCGCAGTGAACTTCTTGCGGATGGATGCCCTTGCCGTCGGTGAGGTCCCCGAGCGGTTCGACGCCGTCACCGATTGCGGACTCTTCCATACGTTCGACGATGCAGCCCGTGCGGCCTACGTCCACGGGCTCGCGCGACTCCTCGAGCCGGGCAGCCGCGTGTTCCTGCTCTGCATGTCCACGGCCGAGCCGGGCACGCAGGGCCCCCGCCGCGTGAGTGAGCCGGAGCTGCGCGAGGCATTCAGTGACGGCTGGGAGATCGAATCGCTCGAGCCGACTCGGTTCGAGGTGGTGCCCGGCATTCCCGGCGCGGAGTTCAGCCCCGGGGGGGCCCGGGCCTGGTTCGCCGTGATCCGCCGGGTGTGACGCCGGATCGCTGTGGGAGGTGGTGCGCATGCGGCTGTTTCCTTCGGACCGGTATCCGCTCCCACTGCCCGACGGGCACCGGTTTCCCGCCGCGAAGTATCGCCTGCTGCGGCAGCGGCTCGAGGCGCATGCGGCCGCGGGTGTGCCGCTCGAGTTCGTGGAGCCGCATGCGGCCACCGACGACGAACTGCTTCGCGTTCACGATCGGGGCTACGTCGGCCGCGTGCTCGGCGGTGGGCTGTCGCCCGCCGAGATTCGCCGCATCGGATTTCCGTGGAGCCCGCAGCTCGTCGAGCGGTCGCTACGGAGCACCGGCGCCGCGATCGACGCCGCCGCGGCTGCCCTGGAGGACGGCGTCGCGGCCAGCCTCGCCGGCGGAACGCACCACGCCGGCACCGACTGGGGCGAGGGCTACTGCGTGTTCAACGACACGGCCGTGGCGGCGCGCGAGCTGCAGGCTCGCGGCGTCGTCACACGCGTCTTGATCCTCGACTGCGACGTGCACCAGGGCAACGGCACGGCGGAGATTTTCACGGACGACGACACGGTGTTCACGATGTCGATCTACGGTGCGAAGAATTTTCCAGCCCGCAAGTTCCCCAGCTCGCTCGACGTCGGCCTCGACGACGGTACGGGAGATGACGAATACCTGACGAAGCTCGCCGCCGCGATCGACGAGTCGTTCACGAGGGCGCGGGCCGAACTCGTGCTCTACATCGCCGGCGCCGATCCGTATGCCGGCGACCGGCTCGGCCGGCTGGCGGTGACGAAGGCGGGGCTGGCCGCACGCGACCGGCTCGTGCTCGCCCGCGCGCGGGCCGCCGGCACACCCGTGGCCATCGTCTGCGGCGGCGGCTACGCTACCGACCTGGATGCGATCGTCGATATCCACGCCGCCACGATGCTCATGGCGGCGATGCCTGAAGCAGAAAGCGTCGTCCCGCGGAGACCCGAATGATGCGACCACTGCCACGTCTTGCATGCCGTCCAGCATGCGTCGCTCGAGTCAGCGTCTGCATCGCGGCAGGCATCGGCCTCGTCGGTGGCTGTCGGCCGGCCGCGGAGCCGTCCCCGGCGAAACCGCGGATCGAAACCCGCAAGACGATCGGCAAGACGACCCAAAACGTGCTCGAACTGTCCCGGGCGCTCGCCGACGGAGGCGTGCCCGCCGCGATGGAGATCACCGGCGAGGGGATCGATGTGTATGCCGACGCCTACCGCACGAGTGTCGGAAAAATCGCCGTGATGGCGGTCGAGCAGCGGATGAAGCTGCACGCGGTGGAGCACGACTCCCCGCCGGAGACCTACGAAGAATTCATGGCGGCGATCATCCAGCCCGGCAGTCCGGGCGGGCTCCAGCTGCCGATGCTGCCGTACTATCAGGAATACGCCTACGACCCCGCCGAGAAGCGACTGGTCGTCATCGAGTTTCCCGCGAAGAAGGCCCAGCGGAAAGAAGAGACCACCGGGGCGGCCGGGCTCTGAGCGCCGGCGCGGAGTCGCCGGTTTACGGGGCGAGCCGTTCGAGGATCCAGCCCCCGCTCGCGTCGCGGCGAAACTGCAGCCGGTCGTGGAGCCGGCTCGGCCGGCCCTGCCAGAACTCGATCCGCTCGGGCACGAGGCGAAAGCCGCCCCAGTGATCCGGCCGCGGGATCGCGGCGTCGTCGGGGTGTTCCGCACGAAACCGGGCGAACAGATCCTCGAGCGTTGCACGGTCGGCGATGACCGCGCTCTGCGGCGAACTCCAGGCGCCGATCCGCGACGTGCTCGGCCGACTGGCGAAGTAGGCGTCGCTCTCGGCCGGGGTCGTCCGCTCCACCCGGCCCTCGATCCGCACCTGCCGCTCGAGATCGGCCCAGTGGAAGGTCAGCGCGGCATGGGGGTTCGCTGCGAGTTCACGCCCCTTGTGGCTCTCGTAATTCGTAAAGAAGCAGAAGCCCCGCGGGTCGAAGCCGCGCAGGAGCACGATCCGCGCCGACGGCCGGCCGTCCGGTGTCGCGGTGGAGAGCGTCATCGCCTCGGGCTCAGGCACGCCCGCGGCGACGGCCGCGTCGTACCAGACGGCGAACTGCCGAATCGGCTCGGCGGCGACGGTCGCCTCGTCGAGCGCTCCCTGCTCGTATTCCTTGCGGGCGTGTGTGGCTCTGGGTTCCATGTCGGCTCCTTGTTCACACCATAACCATAGCGGCAATGAACGAGAATAAACGGGGATGCCGGCCCGGGGCTGCCCAATGCCCTGAGAGCCGGCGTTGGCGGCAAGCGAAGGCAGGATGCCGAGAGCGCAGCCGCCATCGAGCGAGCGGAGGGCATGCGGGCACCGATCCGCTTTAGCGGATTGGTCGTACGTAGCGAGCGTCCGGCGACGGGGCATGGGCAGCCCCGGGCCTTCGTTGGACGTTGCGTACTCTGCCTTCGGCCAGCGCGTCAGCTGCCAGCTAGAGCGCGCGGCGGTGTTTTTTCTTCGGCTTCCGGGCCACGGTGGCTGCGGCCGGCGCCTGATCGCCACGGGCGGGGCGACGGGAGCCTTCCTGGCGTCGCTTCGCCTGCGGCCGGCTCTGGGGACGGCCGTGGCCGGTGCCCCGGCCGGTACGCTGGCCTCGAGGTCCGCCAGGTCCGCCTGCGCTCCGCTGGCCGCGGGCGGGTTCGGCCGGCTCGGGGATCGGGCCGGTGGGCGGGGCGTTGCGCTGCGGGATCGGGCGCCGCAGGAGCCGCTCGATCGCCACGAGCCGCGACCGCTCCTCGTTGTCGCAGAGGCTGATCGCCGCTCCGGTCTGGCCGGCGCGGCCGGTGCGGCCGATGCGATGGACGTAGGTTTCCGGCTCGTGCGGCAGCTCGAAATTGATGACGTGCGTCACCTGATCGACGTCGATGCCGCGGGCCGCGATGTCGGTGGCGATCAGGACCGGGGGCCGGGGAGACTTGAAGGCGGCGAGGGCCCGCTCCCGCTGGTTCTGCGACTTGTTGCCATGGATCGCCGCGGCGGTGATGCCCGCCTTGTCGAGGTCGCGGTGCAGCTTGTCGGCGCCGTGCTTCGTGCGGGTGAACACGATCACGCGACCGGTCGCCTCCTCGCGGAGCAGCTGCACGAGCTTTGCCCGCTTCTCGCTCTTGGCGATGAAGAACACCGACTGGCTCACCGTTTCGGCCGGCGTCGCCTGCGGCGTGGTCTTCACTTCGAGCGGGTCGTCGAGCATCGACGACGCCAGTTCGCGAACCTCCGCAGGCAGCGTGGCCGAGAAGAACAGCGTCTGGCGATCGCGGGGCAGCATCGCCACGATCCGCTTCATGTCGTGGATGAAGCCCATGTCGAGCATCCGATCGGCCTCGTCGAGCACGAGGAACTCGACCGCGCGAAGGTCCACGAGTCGCTGGCCCACGAGGTCGAGCAGCCGGCCCGGCGTCGCGATGACGACGTCGACGCCCTTCGTCAGGGCGGCCGACTGGGGCCGCTGGCTGACGCCGCCGAAGATCACCGCCGCCTTCAGGCCGGCATGGCGGCCATAGGCCCGGAAGCTGTCGTGGATCTGGCTGGCGAGTTCCCGAGTGGGGGCGAGCACGAGCGTGCGGCACCGCCGCGGCGCGGCCGTGCGGCGGTCGGCCAGCATCCGCTCGATGAGCGGGAGGGCGAAGGCGGCCGTCTTGCCGGTGCCCGTCTGGGCGCAGCCAAACAGGTCGCGGCCGGCGAGCACATGCGGGATGGCCTTCGACTGGATCGGCGTGGGAACGGAGTAACCCTCGGCGGCGAGGGCACGGAGCAGCGGGGCAGAGAGCCCCAGAGATTCAAAGGTGGTCATTCACTCACGGAGGGAATCATGAGCGTACCACGCGTTCGTCCCGCCTACAAAAGCGGCGCGTTTCCCCGCCGCCATGACGGCTGCGGTGCCGGCGAATGGCCCTGTCGTCATCGGGCATCGTCACTGCAGAGCCGGGCGAGCGTCTCGTTGGCATCGGCCTTCTGAATGGCGGCAGCGGAGAGCCGGGACGCAGGCGACGCGTTGACGAGCGTCCTGCCAGTGCGCCGCAGATAGTCGCCGGCGAGTTCGAAGGCCGGCTGGATCGATTGCGTGAAGACGCTGTCCAGCTCGGTCGGCGCCGGCGTTCGCTCCGGGTAAAACCGCCGCCCGGCCGACAGGTCGACGCCGAACATGACGACCTCCGTGTAACCGATGCCGAACAGCAGCTGCACGGCGTTGTAGACCACCGTGCCGCCTGAGCCGATGCCGCGGGTCGGATCGAGCGAGAAGACGATGCGGCTCGACGGATGCACCATGAGCCGCGGATCGGCCGCCAGCGCCTCCCGCGTCGGCCGCGGCCGCTTGAAGGGGCGGAGCACATCCTCGGTCAGATAGACATTCCCACGGGCGAGGGCAGCGGGCGCGAACTCCAACGCCGCGAAGATTGTCGGCGGATCGAGTACGACGGCGTCGGCGAGGGCCGTGCCGATGCAAAACAGGTCCGGCTGATCACGGATGAACCGGGGATCGCTCACGAGCAGGTAGTCGCAGCGGCATCCCAGCTGGCTCGGCAGCGCCACCGATCCATTGACGCACGCGACAGGCACCCGAAACAGTCGCTCTGGACGGTGGATCTCCGCCACACTGGGGCCGGATGCGAGGATCGCGGCCCGCGGTCCGCGGCAGGCGAGGTCTGCGAGACTGCGGGCATGCACCTCGCCGCGTCCCTGCCACCGCACGCGAAATCCGTCGCCAGTGCGATCGATCGACTGCCGGGAGGTGAAGATGCGGTTGTGCCACCAGCGGCGGCCGCGCAGTCGATACCACCATGTCCGTGCAGTCACCCCGAGGGGCGAGCCGTCTGAGAACGTGACAGACACCGCAGGATGATCTCCCGACGGACAGCGACCACCGACGACCATCGCCTCACCGCCGGAAGCATATATACCTGATCGGCTGCGTCGCCTCACGGCCGGAGTCGCGGCGCTGGAAAAATGCTGCATCGCATGCCGTCCCGACGCATACTGATGCATCGTTTCAAGACTCGTGTACCGCCCATTCGAGAATCCCTCCATGCCCGCCCTTGCCGTTGGCCACGTCGCCCCGCCGTTCACCGCCGTGCTTCAAGACGGCAGCCGCTTCGACTCCGCGAGCGTGATCGGGAAGAAGGCCGTCGTGCTCTTCTTCTATCCCAAGGACAACACGCCGGTCTGCACGAAGGAGGCCTGCGCGTTCCGCGATTCCTACGAGGCGTTCACGGCGGCGGGGGCCGAGGTGATCGGCGTGAGCAGCGACTCGGCCGCCAGCCACCAGGCGTTCGCCGCCAAGCACCGGCTGCCGTTTCCGATCATCAGCGACCACGACCGCGCCCTGCGGAAGCTCTTTGGCGTGCCGAATCCGTTGGGCATGATCCCGGGCCGCGTCACCTACGTGATCGATCGGCAGGGCGTGGTTCGGCTCGTGTTCAGCGCCCTGTTCGCCTCCGCCGATCATGTCCGCAAGGCGCTCGCGGCGGTCGAGGAGGCGGCCAGGTCGCCATGAAGCCCACCCGGCTCCTCGATCGATCCACGACGCCCGACGGCATCCCGATCACGCTGCACGAGCACGATGGCACGCTGTCGATCCGGGTTGGCGGCGCCGAGCTGATGTCGACGCGGCAGCATCACTCGGAAGAGCGGCTCGCGGAGTTGGCCTGCGCGGGCCTGCACGACCGCAGGCGCGCAGCCGTGCTCATCGGCGGACTCGGCCTCGGCTTCACGCTCCGCGAGACCTTGCGGCACGTCGGGGTGGACGCGATCGTCGTCGTCGCCGAGCTCGTGCCGGCGGTGGTCGACTGGAACCGCAATCCTGTCTACGGCCTGGCCGCCGACGTGATCGACGACCCTCGAGTGGAGGTCGTCGAGGGCGACGTGGCCGAGGTGCTCGCCGAGAGCCGCGGCCGGTTCGACTCCATCATGCTCGATGTGGACAACGGAGCCAGCGGACTCACGGCGGCGGCCAATGACGCGCTCTATGTGGCGACGGGCCTGGGGGCGGCGCGGGCGGCGCTCAAGCCGCGGGGCAGGCTGGCCGTCTGGTCGGCGGGAGATGATCGGCGGTTTGCGGCCCGCATGGAGGAGGCGGGCTTCGACGTGGAGGTGGTGAAGGCCCGCACGCACCCCACCGGCGGTAGCTGGAACTCGATCTTCATCGGCACGAAGTAGGCCGCATTCTCCCCGTTGGCCCGTCACTCCGTGACGGGCAGCCCGTTGCGGCGATGTAGGCCCGTCACTCCGTGACGGGCAGCCCGTTGCGGAGCAACGGGCCTACGCGCCGGCCTCGAGCTCCTCCCAGCGGGCGAAGGCGGTGGCGAGGCGGGATTCGAGGTCGCGGAGGCGGGATTGGTCGCGGGCGAGCAGGTCGCCCGGCTGACGGAAATACTCGGGCTCCGCCATCGTCGCGTGCAGCGTGGCGATCGCCGTCTCGAGTTCGTCGATCACCGCCGGCAGGCCGTCGAGCTCCCGCTGCTCCTTGAACGACCGCTTCTTCTTGGATGCCGTCGCATCTGCTGACCGCTCCGGCTGCGCGGCCGTCGGCGAACGCGGGCGGCCTGCCGGCGACGAGGCTCCCGGCGCGCCCGGCTCGGGCCGCTGTCGCAGCCAGTCGGTGTAGCCGCCGACATACTCCTTCACACGGCATGCCCCGTCGCCTGCCGGCTCGAAGACGAGCGTGCTCGTCACCACGTTGTCGAGGAACGCTCGGTCGTGGCTCACCACGAGCACGGTGCCGGCAAAGTCCACGAGCCGTTCCTCCAGCATCTCGAGCGTCTCGGCATCGAGGTCGTTCGTGGGCTCGTCGAGCACGATCAGGTTGGCAGGCTTGGCGAAGAGCCGGGCCAGGAGCACGCGATTGCGTTCGCCGCCCGACAGAAACTTCACCGGCGTGCGGGTGCGATCGGGCGTGAACAGGAAGTCCTGGAGGTAGCCGATCACGTGCCGCGGCTGGCCGCCGATCTGCACCGTCTCGTAGCCGTCGGCCACGTTGTCGGCCACGGTCTTCTCGTCGTCGAGCTGGTCGCGGAGCTGGTCGAAGAAGGCGATCTTGAGATTGGTGCCGAGCCGCACGGAGCCGGCCGTCGGCGCGAGTGCGCCGAGCATGAGCCGCAGGAGCGTCGTCTTGCCCGACCCGTTGGGACCGATGATGCCGATGCGGTCGCCCCGCATCACGGTCGTGGAGAGGCCGCGGATGATCGCCCGCTCGCCCCGCAGGAACGACACGCCATCCAGCACCGCCACGAGGGCCCCGCTGCGGTCGGCCTCCTGGATGTCGAGTTGCACCCGGCCCGTCACCTCGCGCCGCCGGCCGCGTTCGCGGCGCATCGCCTCCAGGGCCCGCACGCGGCCCTCGTTGCGGGTGCGGCGGGCCTTGATGCCGGTGCGGATCCAGGCCTCTTCCTGGGCGAGCTTCTTGTCGAAGAGCGCGTTCTGTTTTTCCTCCGCGGCCAGGGCCTCCTCCTTGCGGACGAGGAACGTGTCGTAGTCGCACGACCAGTCGAAGATCCGGCCACGGTCGATCTCGAGGATGCGATCGGCCATGCGGCGGAGGAACGTGCGGTCGTGGGTGACGAACATGAGCGTGCCCCGCCACCGGCCCAGAAACTCCTCCAGCCACTCCACCGCCTCGATGTCGAGGTGATTGGTGGGCTCGTCGAGCAGGAGCAGGTCGGGCTGCCGGACGACCGCCCGCGCGAGCAGCACTCGGCGCTTCATGCCCGCGGAGAGGGACTCGAAGGCCGCGCCGCCGTCGAGCCCCGTGCGCGTGAGCATCTGTGCGACGGCCTGGTCGTGCTGCCAGGCCGCCTCGGCGGCCGTCGGCGGCAGGCCGGACGCGACGATTGCATGCACCGCACCAGTGACATCCTGGGGCACGTCCTGCTGGAGCAGGGCGACCGTGGCCCCGGGGGCGACGACCACCTCTCCTCCATCGGGCTGGATCGCGGCCCCGATGAGCCGCATGAGCGACGTCTTGCCGGCGCCGTTGCGGCCCAGGAGGCCGATGCGTTGTCCGGCCTCGACGTGACAGGTCACGTCGTCGAGGAGCGGCGGGCCGCGAAACCGGAGCGAGACGTTGCGAAGGGTGACGAGCGGCATCCGTGGTGCGACCGGGGAGAGGCGTCAGGCGGCCTGCCGCCGGTCGGTGGTCTCTGCGACGGCCGGGAACGCGGCGGGGGGCATGAGCGACGGGAACGCGAAACCGCAGCCGGAGCCACGGGTCACGTCCATCACCCTGAACAGGATATCCTCTTGGATCGCCAGGAACGTCCCCCAGTCGGTGGTCTCGGTGAGGGCGAAGACCTCGACGTCGAGCGAGTGAACCCCGTAGCCGACGAATCGCACGCGGCCGCTCTCGGCGTCGATCTGCGGATGGTTGGCCAGCAGCCGCCTCAGGCCTGCCAGCACGTGCCGCAGGGGTTCGGCCGTCGTGCATCGCATCGACCGTCTCGACGAAGCTCTGGAGCGTGGCCGGCGGGCTCGAGGTATCGGCCGGCGCGAGCGGCTGATCAGAGCCATGCGCGCGGCCCGATCCACCTGCGATGAGGAGGAGCAACACGGCGACGGCGAGCGAGCCGCGCGTCGGGATGGGATGGAGCATGGGGCACGACTAGCCCGATCGGCTGCACATGAGCCAGATGCAGCATGCCCGGTCGAATTTCTACACCCGGAAACGGATCGAGCGGGCCCATGACGGCCTCTGGGCTCGCGCGGGAGGCGGTGATGCCGTAGATCTCGAGGGGAGCGTATGCTTGTTTAGGGACGTCTTCGAACCACTCAGCCGACGCGTTATGAATCCCTCTGAAAAACAAATGCACGTGCAAGCGACCGTGGGTGCCCATGGCTCCGTGACGCTTGACCAGCTGCCGTACGAGCCCGGCCAACGGGTGGACGTGACCATCAGCCCGATCCGTTCTCAGGTTACTGACCAGACGAGGCGGTATTCGCTGAGCGGGTTGAAGGTTGAGTTCGAACAACCGTTCGAGAGCGTTGCCGCAGATGAGTGGGAAGCAACGAAGTGATCGTTCTCGATACGCATGTGTGGGTATGGTAGGTGCATCAGGACGATCGGCTTTCATCGAAAGCCAAAGCCTTCATCGCCCACCATGAGACTCGACACATCGGAGTGAGTGCCATCTCCTGCTGGGAGGTTGCAAAACTGGTGGAGCGAGGTCGGCTGAAACTGCCTATGCCGACGGAACAATGGCTTCACGCTGCCCTTGCCTATCCAGGCGTGAAGCTCCTCGAACTCTCGGCAGATATTGCCGCCGACGCCTGTTGTCTGCCGGGTGAATTCCATAGCGACCCGGCTGATCAGATCATTGTCGCCACCGCGCGGAATCATGGAAGCGAACTGGTGACGATGGATCGGCGGATTCTGTCATATCCACATGTCCCGCTGGCGAGGACGGATTAATCCAAGTCCGGCTTTGCGATCGGCGCCTTCGGTTTCGGCCGCAGGCGCACACGCTGGTTGCCTTGGTCAACCCTGTTCCTGAACCCTCATATCCCCTGGTACAGGAAATCCAACCGCGTCAACGGCTCGTGGCATGAGAGGCGCCGGGCCGCTGAATACCCTCGACAGGGAGCAAACAAATCCAGTGTTTCCCGAGGAAAACCGCAAAAGGGAAGGTTGCCCGGCACAAAATCCGGCACTACGAAAGCCAAACGATCCGCGGGTCGGAAAGGGGGTGCGCGATGATGCACCTCCGCCAGCCCATCCAATTGCCGAAGGGCCGCGAGCTTCGCGTCCTCATCCATGCCCGGTTCTCCACCGAGGAACAGCGGCAGTCGAGCATCGACGATCAGATCGCTTCCTGCCGGGCGTTCCTCGACGCCAGCCTGCCCAAGGGCACCAAGGCGTCGCAGGTGAAGATCGACATCATCAAGGAGCCCGAGGTCAGCGGCGAGATCGCCGACCGGCCGGGCATCAATCAGGTCTGGGCCGGGATCGAGTCCAAGCGGTGGGACATGATCATCGCCGAGGAGTCGAGCCGACTCTATCGCCACCACACGAAGGCCGGCGAGCTCTTTGAGTCGGCGGTAGACGCCGACGTCCGGATCATCTGTCCGTCGGACTACATCGACACGGCCGATGACGACTGGCCCGATCGGTTGCATATGTGCCAGATGCAGCATGCCCGGTCGAACTTCTACACCCGCAAGCGGATCGAGCGAGCCCACGACGGCCTCTGGGCCCGCGGTGCCGCCGTCGGCAACACCGTGATCGGCTACAAGCGTCGGTGCACGGTCCCGGCGACGGAGACGGAGCCTGCCAGGGGGCCGTTCTACGACGAGATCGACGAGGAGAAGGCGGGCGTGATCCGCGAGGTCTTCGAGCGGATCGCGAACGGCGAGACGGCGGCCGAGGTGGCCGAGTGGCTCGACTCGATCAAGTTCGCGAAGGCGAAGTGGTCGCGGCAGGCCAAGTGGACGACCTACAACGTCAACTCGATCATCCGCCGCACGATCTACCGAGGCTTCGAAACCTTCGGCAAGAAGAAGGCAAAGCGGAAGTTGCGGACGGGCAAGTCGGAGTACGTGTGGAACGACGAGGACAAGATCCAGACGCGGGAGAGCCCGCACCTGCGGATCGTGTCAGACCACCTCTGGTACAAGGCCAACGAGGTGGTCGACAAGCGTCGTGTGTTCCAGAAGCCGATCCGCGGCGCGGGGCATCCCCTTCGTGGCACAACCCGGCAGCGGCGCGGCCTCCTCTCCGGCGTCTTCATCTGCGGCGTCTGTGGCTCGCCGATGCATTCGCACGGCAAGACGGATGGCACGTTCCGGTGCTCGGGGGCGTCGCAAGGGAACTGCTGGTACCGCGGCTACTGCATGCGGGAGCGTGTGTACCCAGCCATTCTTGAGGCCGTCGTCAACGAGGTCCTGGCAATCGATGGCGTCCGCAATGCGGTGCTCGCCCGCGTGCGCGAACTCCACGAGAAGGGCGGGTCGGTGGCCGCCGAGCTCAAGAAGCTCGACAAGGAGGAGAAGGAGCTCGTGGCGGCCATAGATCGGCTGTCGGCGGCGGTGGAGAGTGGCGACGGGGCCTTGGCCTCGCTCACGTCACGGCTGGCCGAACGGGAGCGAGACCTGGCGATCGTGCGGTCCCGCCGGCGGGAGGTCGAGGAGCAGGCGGGCCGCAAGGAGAAGCTTCCTTCGGCAGCGAAACTCCTCGAGCATCTCGAGGCTGTGAAGGCCCAGCTGCTCGGCGACGAGGCCCGGGCGGCGGTGATCCTGCGGCAACTGCTCGACGGGCCTATCCGCGTGATCCCGTACATGCGGATCGACGGCAAGCGGGTGGTGCCGCGGCTGGAGTTCACGATCAACCTCGTGGCGGCGCTGCCGCCGGCGGTGGCAGGCCCGCTCCGGCAGGCGGAGCCGAGCACCGATGAGCAGCCGGTGATGCTGAAGCGGACACTCCTCGTCAACGCGTTCGACGAGCCAGACCTCGTACGGCACGCACGGCTCATCGTGACACGGCATCTCGAGGGGCATACCTACAAGGACATCGCCGAGGAGGTCGGGCTCACGAAGTACCACATGGAGAACTGCGCCCGAATCACGAAGTTGATGGAGGAGGCGGGGCTCCCCGAGCCCTACCGCCGACTGACGGAGAAACCGGACCGTGTTCCCCAGTGGTGCAGCAAGCACTGGCTGAAGGCAGGCGAGCGCAAGGGCAGCGGCAAACGCCGCCGAGCGTCATAGCCCGAAGATTTGTTGATGTTCATTACGGCAGGGGCGGCACCTTCGGGTGCCGCCCCTGCCTTCTTTTTTCACGGAAGGTTTCCATGGTGAAAATCACTACGTTCAACGATCGCCCGCTGCGGCATGTTCGATACATGCCCGACGGGGCGGTCATTCTGAAACTCTACGAGCGGCGGCCGACTGGCCGTGCTCGCTATCTCCGCGTTTCGCTGGCCCAGTGGCTGGCCGGCCGCGGGAACTATCTCTTGGAAAGCCACGCCTCACGGCGTGCTCAGGCCCGGCAACTCGCCCGCCGTTGCGGGTGACGCTCAGGCGATGTCGCTCATGACTGTTCGTAAGCGTTCAAAAAGTCCTCTCGCGAGATTGAACTCTGACGGCAGATCATACGGAGAGTTGAGGACTTGATGGTCTTATGGCTGGGGAGAGTGAGGGGCGTCTTTGTGCCATTGGTATTCTCCCGAACCATTGCTATGTGCTCGCGCTCGCGGACGATCTGAAAGCCGAGAACTTGGAGTGCCGCAATCACGCGCACCCTCGGGGCGTCTTTGGGGAACTTGGCCATCAGTCTGCGTTCACGAGTTCGGTTTCGGTCATGTATGCATGCAGGAGCGGCGAGTCCTCCGCGAATGCATCCTTCCCGAATGTTTCGATATGGAAGCGGATTGCTGACTGAACGTCGGCAATCGCTTCAATCGCCGTTTCTCCCTGGCCAACGACGCAGCCGGCGAACCCGAGGGGGTATGCAACGAACCCATCTTCATGCTGCTCCACGATGATCTTGTATTTGGTCGAAGTCATGGCGGGCTCCAAGAAGGCTAGAGATCAGATTCACTCTATGTTTGTTCTGCTGTACCAGCAAGTACGACTACGGAGTCGGTCAGCCATTGATCACAACTCCCCACGCTCTTGAGACGGGCCCGCGGGCTGGCCGCGTTGGCACCAACGGGATTTTCGCGGTCGTCGCCGTCACGGCTCGTTCGAGCCGTGACCTAGCGGCCTTGCTCGCGTCGATGCGTTCGAGGATCGCTCCGATGCGGCGTATCGTTCCCATGTTCCCGTATTGCACGGCGGCCCGGGCCAGCTCGTCTGCTGTGATCCTGCCGGCGGCGAGGTCGGCTCGTATCCAGTCATAGGCTTCGGGCAGGCTATCGAATTGGGACCAATCGTAGACGGCATCGACGAGGGTGCGGGCGCGGGATGAGTACACGAGGGTCTCGCCGGTAGGCATTCGGACTTTCTCGACACTGCCGAGCCTGTCGCGGGCGACCTTGATGAGTTTCAGCGAGACGCTCCCAACCCGTCGCTCGCCGGAGATCGCGTCGTTGTAGATAGTCGTGAGAGCAGGGAGTTGCTCCGAATAGCCATACCGATTGAAGGCCTTGGGCCCGGTGATCTGATAGCGGGCGTTCTTGTCTGCCATCAGGGCGTTGATGGCGGTGGCCTCGTCCGGCGTCCATATGCCGCCGAGGGGCAATCTCGGCGGAAACAGGTACAGCCCCTTGCGGACGTTGGCGATCATGCCGGATCGCGACATGCGGCTGAGGAGCTCCCGCTCCTGCTTCGCCGACAGGCGTAGACCGGAGGCCAGTTCACCCACGCGCATGGTGCGGAGATTCCGCATCTGGGCGAGGGCGAGAGCGGCGGTTTCGAGTTGGCCAAGCTTCCGGGGCATGGAGGTATTCTATTTCTGGATAATTGCCTGTGAAGCAATAATCGCAAAATAGCGTGCCTCGCCGCTGGCGGGCTGCGGGACCGCGAGCAAGAAACCCCAAACCGCCAGAAAAACAGCGGTTTGCGAGCAACATGAGCAACCGGGAATAGGTGCGTTTCCCGAATCCGGCACCATCAACGCCCGTCACCGGCCATCAGGAGCCATCAACCGTTCACGAAACCCGCGAAAACTCGCTGGACGTGCAGAAACCCCTAGAAAACCAATACCCTCGACAGGGATCGAACCTGTAACCTTCAGCTCCGGAGGCTGACGCTCTATCCAATTGAGCTACGAGGGCGAATCGACGAGATCGATTCTACACGCCGTCCGCCCGCGGCAACAGGCAGCGTTATGCCGACCGTTTGAGCGGCGTCGGCGCGGTGTGGCGGCCGCGGGGCTGGGCCAGGCCGGTGTGCGGCTCATCAATCCGGAGCGTGTGGCCGGACTCGTCGTCGGCAGAGAACTCGCGAAGCTGCTGCAACTGTCGCTGCCGGGGGATCGAACTGCCGAATTCGACGAGCGCCACGCCGCGGCCCGCGAGCATCGGCAGCGCGCCGAACGGAAGCCGGACGACCGTGTCGCGCACGATCTCGGCAACGTGTGCGACGATGGCCAGCGGCCGCGACCCGCGGCCCAACGACCGCCAAAACAAACGCTCCGCATGCAGGCCGGACGCAAAGGCCCGCGGTCCGCGCCGTATCGGTCCACTCACCACGCGGGAGTCTGCCTCGTAGACCACGGGCAGCGGCAGGCAGTTCACCGCCGCAGCCATGTCGGCATCGGCGTAGGCATCGCCACAGGCGGACGCAAACCCCGGCCCCGCCACCTGCAGCACATCGGCCCGCCAGAACCCCGCTTCGAGGATCGGTGCGGTACCCTTCGCGAGGATTCCATCAGTGGCCACTGGCCGCGTGGCCGCGAGCCGCCTGCCGCCCCGCGAGAGCCGCACGCCGGTCGAGACGACGCGGCCGGCGTCGTCGGGTGCAACCACCGCGGGCACCACCGCCGCGATGTCGTCGGTGGCGAACCATTCGAGCGGCCGGTCGGTCCAGCCCGGCGTCGCCTTCCAGCCTGCCGCCAGCACATGCACGACGCTGCCACGGCTCGACGCGATGCCGAGGTTTGTGCAGGCCACGAGCCGCGACCCGCGGGGCGCCTGCACGAACGTGACCTCGTCGCTGATGTTCCACGGGTCGTCGTAGCCGCAGCCGAGCGGCACCACGATCTCGCAGTCGGAAGGCCGGTTCTCCAGCACGCTGACGAGCGTGTCCTCGAGAGCCGCCGTGTCGGCGACCGTCGGGATCACGATGGATAGCGCAGGCGCGCGCGTCGACTGCCCGGGCATGCTCGATTCCCCCCCACTGCTGCGCCGCGCAGGGCGGCGCCGATTCAGGCTGCGGCCCGCTGCGGCAGCAGTTCCGTGAACAGGTTCACGGTGTGCAGCATCTCGCCGTCGGCATCGTAGAACTGCAGCACGCCGACATCGATCAGCCACATCGCGAACATGTCGGCCACGCGATAGCACCGCGCCACGCACCGGCCGCGATCGATGCGAATGTTCTCCTGGAGATCATCCACCTCTTCCGTTTCCACTCCCAGGTTGAGGAAGTGGCGACTGACGAGATCGCGAACGTCACCGGCATTCATGTGCAAGCGCATGGAAGGCAACCTCCTGTTGCTGGCTGACCGACATCCTGTCGAGCGGGCCGCGGACGGTAGCTGGGACGAGCGGACGACGAAAGGGAAGTTCGTCGTATGTTCCCGATGTGTCCCGTGAGCCGTCTGCCGACCGGCGCCTTTCGCTGCCAGGAAGAGAATCGGCGGACGGCCACGGCCGAAATGACCCGGTCATCCACGGCCAGACGGGTCCACCAAGACGGCAAGGTCGCCCCAGCTTGCCGCAACTTCCTGCCCTGTCGCGTCAGAAGTGGCGGGTCACAGGCGGTGGGTCCAGTCGCCGCTGGCATACCGTTCGGCGACCAGCTGCCGCACACGATCGAGCGACCAGTCGCCTAAGGACTCGGCCGCATCCGTTCCCCCACTCACCTCCGTCACCCGAAATGCCTCCCTGACCGCGGCTTCGAGGCGGGGCCGGCCGAGTCCCAGGTTGGCGATGAAGCCCGCATGCGTCCGGCCCGCGCGATACGCCGGCTCCAGGGGCGGGTGGCGGAGAACGCGGCTGACCAAGTCGAGATCGAAGGCGTCCAGCAGCGTGCCGTGATACAGGACGCCGTGCCGCTTGACCCGCAGCGCATTCCCCGACACCTTGCGATCGGTCCGGCCATCGACAATCGCGAGGTCGCTCGTGCCCCGGCGGTGGACCGCGCGGCCCGCAGCCCGCAGCGCCGCGGCGAGCGGCTCGAGCATGGCGGCGTGGATCGCCTCGAGTCCGGGGCTGCCCTGCGGATGCGGCATGATCACCGACCACATCAGACATCCCGGGCCGAGCACCACCGTCAGCCCGCCACTCGGCCGCCGCACGAGCCGCACGCCCTCCGCGGCGCAGGCGTCGGGATCGACCTCGGCCGCGATGCGGCTCGACGAGCCGAGCACCACCGTAGGGGCCGTGGCCATCCAGGTGCGGACGACGCCGCCGGTGAGCCGCCCCTCGTGGGCGGCCTCGAGAAGGGCCTCGTCGATGGCGAGGTTCTCCTCGACCGTGTCGAGTTCGGTGTCGAGCCAGATCGGGGCGGGCATGTGATCTGCGTTCATGACGTCGCGGTCGCCAGCCCGCCGAAAAACCACGGCCGTTGGCCATTGAGTCCCACAGACCTACACTTCACGGCGGCCTCATCGGATTGTGACCGCACCCGTCTCCTTCGCACACGCCTCTCCGCACACGATGTCCGAACCGATCCGCCGCACCGTCACGCAGGACGACTCACTGCCGCCCGTCGAGCCGCCAAGCGCGGCGTTCCTCGTGCAACTCTTCCTGGTGCCGGCGATCATCGTCGGCATCATCGTAACGGTGTGGCTGGCCTTCCACTGGCTGGCCCAACTGGGCAACGACCCAGAAGGCTACGTCCGCACGCTGCGGCGGGCCAACGAGGGGCGGTGGCAGGCGGCACTCAACCTGGCCAACGATCTTCGCGGCCCCGGTGGCGGCGTGCTGAAGGCCGATACGAAGCTCGCCGGCGACCTCGCCGGCATCCTCTCCGACGAGGTCGCGAGCGGCCGGCCGAAACTCGGCGGCCATGCCGGCGAGCAGTCGCGGACGCTGTCGGGCTATCTCTGCCGCGCGCTCGGCGAGTTCGCCGTGCCCGAGGCGGCCGTCCCGCTCGTCGAGCGGGCCCGCGATACGAGTGATCCCGAAACGGCGCGGGCGGCCGTCGAGGCGCTGGCGGTGCTGGCCACGAATCTGTCTGCCGCCGCCGCGACCTTTCCCGATGCCGCCGCCGTGACCGACGCGCTGCTCACGGCATCACGGAGCGACGACGCCGGCCTGCGGTCTGCCGCCGCTTTCACGCTGGGCGTGGTGGGAGGGGCGGGGGCCGAAGAGCGACTCGAACTGCTCGTCGGCGACGCTGCCGACGAGGTTCGCTACAACGCCGCGATCGGTCTGGCTCGGCAGGGCCGCGATGCCGCCTACGACACACTCTCCGAAATGCTCGCTCTGCCCGACACGCCGGCTGAGCCCGGGGACGCGGCGAGCCAGTCGCAGCGGTATCGCCGGGCGCTCGTCGTCGTCAATGCCTTGAAGGCCGTGGGGCTGCTCGTGGATGCGGGCGTGATGCCGCCGGAGAGCGTCGTGAAGTCGCTCGCCACGCTCGATGACGATCCGGTGGGCGATGTGCGGGCCGCCGCCGTGGCTCTCGCGAAAAAGATCGAGCGGGTGTCGGCCGCCGCGGGCCAGTCGCGGTAGAATCGCCGTCTCGTATGACTCGTAGTGTTTTCCCAGTCCCGAACAGGAGTGTGTGATGGCTGCCACCGTGCAAGAGACGATCAATTTGCTGCTCGAGAGCTACAGCATGGAACTCGAGACGGTGATCAACTATCTCGCCAACAGCGTGAACCTCGACGGTGTGCGGGCCGAGGAGATCAAGAAGTCGCTCGGCGCCGACGTGCCCGGTGAGATCGCCCACGCCCAGCAACTCGCCAACCGCATCAAGCAACTCGGCGGCCACATCCCGGGCTCGAAGTCCCTGACGATCGGCAATCAGATCCAGCCCGTCACCGACACGACCGACGTGGTCGGCGTGATCAAGAGCGTGATCGCCGCCGAGGAGGCCGCCTGCGCGCAGTACAAGAAGATCATCAAGGCCGTCGAAGGCGAAGACTACGTCACGCAGGATCTCTGCATCCGCCTCCTCGCCGACGAGGAAGAACACCTCGTGCAATTCAAGGGCTTTCTCAAGGAATACACCAAGTAGAGCCAGGAGGGGGGCGGTAGAGCCACGCGTTCAGCGATCCCCCGGCTTGCGCCTGGGGGCTTTTATTGCAGACGCATACAAGCCCCGAGCGGGAGCGAGGGGATCCGGCGCGGTGAAGGCGATCCCCCGGCTTGCGCCTGGGGGCTTCTATCGGAAGCGTTCCGAACACGCTGGGCAGCTACGAGAGAAACTCGTCGAGCGCGTCGCGGAGCATGTCGGGATCGGCATCCACGCCGAGGAGGGCGTGGATGTCGATGGCGATGCGGGAGGCGTGGATCTCCAGGCCGTCCACGACACAGGCCCCGGCCGCGGCAGCCTGCCTGGCCACCGCCGACGGGGCGAGCGCGAG
>CAMDDA010000022.1 GCA_945890755.1 Candidatus Kuenenia stuttgartensis | reverse complement strand
CTGACTCCTGACGGCGTGCTCGAGCCGGTCATCGCCGCCGCCGACGGGCAGCCCGGTGGCTTCGTGCAGCACGTCTTCGAGCGGGCCGGCGAATTCGGACTCAACAAGGGCCGGCAGGAGGCGCCGCATGCCCACTCAGTGGACGTGACCGCCGACGGACGGTTCGCGATCGTGAATGACCTCGGCCTCGATCGGGTGATCGCGTTCGCGCTCGACGCCGACAAGGCGACGATCGCGCCGCACGGCTACGCGCGGGTGAAGACGGCCGCCGGCCCCCGTCACTTCGCGTTTCATCCATCTGGGCGTTACGGCTATGCCGTGAACGAGCTCGATCTCACCGTCACTGGCTTCGCCTTCGATCCGCAGACGGCCGAACTCCGCGAGATCCAGACGCTCTCGACGCTGCCGGCCGACGTCACCGAACGCAAAGGCTATTCCTGCGCCGAGATCGTGGCCCACCCGTCGGGGAAGTTTCTCTACGCCTCGAACCGCGGCCACGACACGATCGCGATGTATGCGGTCGACGGGGCGACTGGAAAACTCACGTTCCTCGGCGTGGAGCCGATCCAGGGAGCCATGCCGCGAAACTTCGCCGTCGATCCCTCCGGAACGTTCCTGCTGACCGGCGGACAGAATTCCAACACGGTGAGCGTGTTCAGGATCGATCAGACGACCGGCCGGCTCGCGTTCACCGGCACGAGGATCGACGTGCCGGCGCCGGTGTCGATCGTGTTCGGCCGACCGTAGCGACTCCGGCGGCGAGAGCGACGTCATGCACCACGCCATGTACCACCGCGGATCGCAGTTCGGCCGGGGCACGTGGACGGCAGCGTGGCTCGTGCTCGCCGGTGTGGGGCTCGTCGCGCTCACGCGACCCGGCACGGCACTGAGAGAGTCAGGGCAGGAGGGCCACGCGCCCGTCACAGTGCTGCCGACACCCGTTGACAGCATCCGCGACATGCAGATCGCGGCCGAGGCGACGGGGAGCGCCGCGTGGGGCCACTGGGGCGATCAGCCCGAGAAATACGTCGCCTGGTCGAACCACTCCAACCGGCTCATTCCCGTGTACACGTTCGGCATCACGCTCGCGGGCGTGTCGGGCACGAACAGCCCATATCGCGACGCCGCGCGGCTCGAATCGCTCTACGGCCGCCTGCCCGCCCACACGCTGAACCCGGCTGCGGAGTATTTCGATCAGACCGATGTCTATCGGCTGCAGCTGGCCGCGGCCGACGCCGGCAAGAAGTACATCGTGCTCGTGGTCTTCGACGGCATGGACTGGAACACCACCCGCACCGCCTCGATCGCCACGCTCGGCCGGGTGGCCTACGACGCGGGCCGCGGCACCGGCTTCGGCTTTCAGGACTACCGCGGTGCGCCGACTGATTTCGGATACTGCGCGACCAGCCCGGCCAACGACGGCACGAAGGTGGATGTCGATGCCCAGGCGGTGAAGAACCCGGGGGGCGAGACGCCCGGCGGCTACGACGCCGCCCGCGGCGGCGGCACGCCCTGGGATCCACGGGTGAACCTTCGCTACGTCATCGGCCGCGACCGCGTGCACGCCGTCACCGACTCGGCCGCGTCGGCCACGTCGCTGTGTACCGGCCGCAAGACCTACAACGATGCGATCAACGTCGGGCCTGACGGCGGCCACCTCCAGCCGATCGCCCGCACGCTCCAGGACCGAGGCTACGCCGTGGGCGCAGTGACGAGCGTTCCCGTGTCACACGCCACCCCGGCCTGTGCCTACGCCACCAACGTGAGCCGCGACGACTATCAAGACATCGCCCGCGATCTGCTCGGCGAGCGGTCCATCGCGCATCGCGAGGCGGCGCTGCCGGGGCTCGATGTGCTGATCGGCGGTGGCGACCGCGTGCGGGTCGAGAAGGAGGCGGACCAGGGGCGGAACTTCGAGCCGGGGCTCAAGTACGTCGCCGACTCGACGCTCGCGGCGATCGACGCAGCCCATGGCGGCCGGTACGTCGTGGCCCGGCGGACGGCGGGAGAGCGCGGGGCCGATGTGCTCGCGGCGGCGGGTCGCATGGCGATCGCGGGTCGGCAGCGGCTCTTTGGCTTCTTCGGCGCCGCGGAGGGGCACCTGCCGTTTCGCACGGCCGACGGTGACTTCAATCCGGCGGCCGCGGTGGCCGATCCAGACGCCGACCGGCTCCGCATGAAGTATGGCGGGGCGATCCACTACACGCCGGCCGACATCGCGGAGAATCCGACGCTGGCCGAGATGGCGACGACGGCCATGGACGTGCTCGCATCCCGCGGCCCGTTCTGGCTGATGGTCGAGGCCGGCGACGTCGATTGGGCCTCGCATGCCAACAACATCGACACCGCCATCGGCGCCGTGCAGAGTGGCGACGCCGCGTTTCGGGCGGTCGTGGATTGGATCGAGCGGCACGACGCCTGGAACGAATCGGCCGTGATCGTGACGAGCGACCACGGCCACCTGTTCGTGCTCACCGATCCGCAGGCGTTTGCCGCCGCCGTCAGCCGATGAGCTGCTTCATCTCGCGGACGGCCTGTGAGAAGCCGACGAGCACGGCGCGGGCCACGATCGAGTGGCCGATGTTGAGCTCGCCCATGCCTTCGAGTCGGGCCACGGGCACGACGTTGCGGTAGGTGAGGCCGTGGCCGGCGTTGAGCTCGAGCTTCGCCTGCCGCACCATCGCAGAGGCCCGGGAGAGTTCGACGAGCTTCGCGTGCTGCGGCTCCCCCGTGGCGTTGGCATACTCGCCCGTGTGGAGTTCGGCCGCCTGGGCACCGAGCTCGACCGCGGCATCGATCTGCCGCGGGCAGGGATCGATGAACAGCGAGACGACGATCCCCGCGGCCTGCAGCCGCTTGATCGCCTCGGCCGTGGCGGCCTTGTGGGCGACGACGTCGAGGCCCCCCTCGGTCGTGATTTCCTCGCGCTTCTCCGGCACGAGCGTCACCTGATCGGGCTTCACCCGGCAGGCGATCTCGACCATCGCCGGGGCGATCGCACACTCGAGGTTGAGCTTCACCTGCACCGTCCGCCGCAGCACCTCGAGGTCGCGATCTTGGATGTGCCGCCGGTCTTCACGAAGGTGCACGGTGATCGCGTCGGCCCCGCCCAGTTCGGCGAGGGCCGCCGCCCAGACGGGGTCGGGCTCCACCGTCCGCCGCGCCTGGCGGATCGTGGCGACGTGATCGATGTTGACGCCGAGCGTGGCCATGGGCCGTGGGCCTCCGGGGAAATCGCGAAGGCCCACAGCCTGTGCCGCAGCCTAGCCCTTTTGCAAGAGGACGACGGCGTTGCCGCGGGGCGTGCGGACCTTGAGCACCACGCCATCCTCCGCGTTCTCCTTCTCGATCGCCTCCTGAAACCCGGCGATCGTCGTCACTGGCGTCTTGCCGACGGCCCGAATCAGCACGCCCGGACCCAGCCCCTTCTCGGCGGCCAGACCGTCGGGATCGACGCGATCCACGACGACTCCCTCGAAGCCCTCGTAGGTGTCCTCCGGCAGCGAGGCCTTGTCGCGCACCTCGAGGCCGAACTCCTCGGAGTGGTAGGTCTCCTCCGACGATTCGGCCTGGAGCGGTTTCTCCACGCCCCGCTGGGCGAGGTCCTTGGGCAGCGGCTTCACGGCGATCGTGAGCGTGAGCGACTTGCCGTCGCGGAGCACCGTGAGTTTGTGGGGCTGGCCGATCGTGGACCGCTCGACGAGTTCCTGCAGGGCTCGCGTGCCCTCGATCGGCGTGTCGTCGAAGCCGGTGATCACGTCGAGTTCCTGCACGCCCGCCTCGGCGGCCGGCGAGCCGGCGACGACGTCATTCACGAGCACGCCCTTGCGGTTGGCCACACCGAGCTTCGCCGCCATCTTCGCGTCGAGCGGCCCCATCTGTACGCCGATGAACGCCCGCTCGACCGAGCCCCTGTCGATGAGCTGCTTGCTCACCCACTTGGCGAGATTGACCGGAATCGCAAAACCGACGCCCTGGTTGCCACCGCTCCGCGAAGCGATCGCCGTGTTGATGCCGATGACCTCGCCGGCGAGGTTGACCAGCGGCCCGCCCGAGTTGCCGGGATTGATCGCCGCGTCGGTCTGGAGGAACTGGGCCCGGCGGATGCCGCTCAGCTCGCGACCCTTGCCGCTGATGATGCCGGCGCTCACCGTGGTCTCCAGCTCGAAGGGATTGCCGATCGCGATCACCCAGTCGCCGATCGAGAGCTTGTCGCTGTCGCCGAGCTTGGCCACGGGCAGATCCTTGGCGTCGGCCAGCCGCACGACAGCGAGGTCGCTCTCCGGGTCGGTCTTGATGTCGGTCGCCTTGAACTCCCGGCCGTCGGGCAGTTCGACGGTCACCTCGTCGGCTCCTTCGACGACGTGGTTGTTGGTGAGCACGATGCCCGCGCCATCCACGATCACGCCCGAGCCGACGCCGGAGCGGGGCATGCCGCCCCCCTCGGGCATGTTGAACTCGAAGCCCTCGGGAATGCCCTCGGGAAACATGTGCTCGAAGGGCGTGCCCTTGAACGGGTTCTCGCCCTTCCGCTGGCCGCCGCGGGCCTGCTGCCGCTTCGGCTTGGCTTCGCTGCGGACGAGCACGACGCTCGGCGAGGCGTGCTCGGCCGCGTGGCGAAACGCGGTCGAGAGGGCATTGGCATGAACGAGGGCCTCGGCCGTGGCTGCCGAATCTTCGGCGTTGGCGAACGGCGGGCAGGCGAGGCCTGCGGCCAGCAGGGCGACGCAGGCGATGCGAAGCGGGCTTGTCGAGGGAAGGGCGAGGAAGCGGGCAGGAGAGGGCGACATATTCGTGGGTCCACCTTTCTTGGGGCACGGCCCCGGATCACACGGGGGCACACCGGATTGTATGCGGGCCGCATCGAAACGGCTGCGGCCGGACCTCCGGCCCGGCTCTGCCGCCGCCACGACGTCTCGTTCTACGCTCGGTTCCAACGGCCGGTTCGGTGGGGGTGAAGGCGGCCGGCAGGCTGGGGTATGATTCTGCGATGAACCGCCCGTTTTCCCGCGAGCAGACCGAGGCCACGATCGACGTGGCCGAGTGTCAGCGGCGGATCGAGTATGAGTTTCGGAATCCGGCCCTGCTCGTGGCCGCTCTGACGCATGCCTCCGGGGCCCAGCACCGGCTGGCGTCGAACGAGCGGCTCGAGTTTCTCGGAGATGCGATCCTGGGGTTCCTCGTCTGCGAAACGCTTTTTCACCAGTTTCCGGAGTCGCTGGAAGGGGATCTGACCCGGGTGAAGTCGGTGGTGGTGAGCCGCGAGACGTGCGGCCGGATCAGCGAGCAGCTGCAACTCGTCGATTTTCTGATCGTCGGAAAAGGGCTGTCGATCAATCGGCCCGTACCGACGTCGGTGCTTTCGGATCTCTTCGAGTCGGTCGTTGCGGCCATCTATCTCGACGGCGGGATGGACGCGGTGCGGCCGCTCGTCGCCCGGTGGCTCGAGCCGGAGATCGAGCAGGTGGCATCGGGAGCCCAGGGGTCGAACCACAAGTCGCTCCTGCAACAGCGTGCCCAGCGTGACTTCGGGATCACGCCCACCTACGAGGTGGTCGAGGAGTCGGGGCCCGACCACAGCAAGAGCTTCCACGTGTCGGCCCAGATCGGCCACCGTCGCTATCCGCCGGCCTGGGGCCGCAACAAGAAAGAAGCCGAGCAGCGGGCGGCGTCGAATGCGCTGGTGGCGCTCGAAGCCGAGCCTCGTCCGTAAGCCGGTTCGGCCCGCTGCCGCTGCCCGGTCGCGATCCCGCCCCGTCTCCTGCAAGGAGCAGCCATGCCAGACTCGATCGCAGACGCCGGATGGCGGTTCGACAACTCCTACGCGCGGCTTCCAGAGCCGTTGTTTTCTGCGGCGCCGCCCGTGCCGGTGCGGTCACCGGCGGTCGTGGTCGTGAACGAGCCGCTGGCGGCCGAACTCGGCCTCGACCCGACGATCCTGCGGGTCCATGGAGCCGGCGTCTTCGCCGGCAACGAAATCCCGCCCGGTGCAGAACCCATCGCGCAGGCCTATGCCGGCCACCAGTTCGGCCACTTCACGAACCTCGGCGACGGCCGGGCGATTCTGCTGGGCGAACAGATCTCGCCGGGCGGCCGCCGGCACGACATCCAGCTCAAGGGGGCGGGCCGCACCCGCTATTCCCGCGGCGGCGACGGCCGCGCCGCGATCGGGCCGATGCTCCGCGAATACATCGTGAGCGAAGGGATGCATGCCCTCGGCATCCCCACCACCCGGAGCCTCGCCGTGGCCACGACCGGCGAACTCGTGCTGCGAAACGCCCCTCTGGCCGGCGCCGTGCTCACCCGTGTGGCGGCCAGTCACATCCGGGTGGGTACGTTTCAGTTTGCGGCGGCTGTCGAAGATGACCGCCTGCTTCCGGCGCTGCTCGGCCATGCGATCGAGCGGCACGATCCGACGGCTGCGGAGGCGGCCGATCCCGCGCTGGCATTTTTCACTGGGGTCGTCGAGCGTCAGGCGGCGCTCGTGGCCCGCTGGATGCTCGTGGGGTTCGTGCATGGCGTCATGAACACCGACAACATGGCGGTATCGGGGGAGACGATCGACTACGGTCCGTGCGCGTTTCTCGATGCCTATGATCCTTTGACCGTGTTCAGCTCGATCGACCAGCAGGGCCGCTACGCCTATGCCAACCAGCCGGGCATCGCCCATTGGAACCTCGCGCGGCTCGCCGAGAGCCTGCTGACGCTCGTGCATGGCGGCGAAGAGGCGTCGCTCGAGGCGGTGCGGGGCGTGCTCGCCACGTTTCCCGAAAGGTTTGACCGCCACTATCTGGCCGGAGCGCGGGCGAAGCTCGGGCTCGTGACCGAAGAAGAAGGCGACCGCGACCTGTTCGCCATGCTCCTCCGCTCGATGCACGAGGGACAAGCTGACTTCACGGCCACATGTGCCGGATTGGCGACGGTCGCCGAGTCAGAGTCGGTGTCGGCTAGCGAGGCCGCAGTCCCTGAGTTGCGCGAGTGGCATTCTGCCTGGCTCGCTCGGCTCGGGCGGCAGCCCGGCTCGCCGGCCGAGGCGGCCGCGCGGATGCGGCGGGTGAATCCGGTCGTCATCCCGCGGAATCACCGCGTGGAGGAGGCGCTCTCGGCCGCGGAGTCGGGCGATTTCGGCCCGCTGCACCGGCTGCTGGCCGCGCTCCGCGATCCATTCGCGGAGACGAACGAAAACGAGAGGTATCGCGGCGGTCCGCCCGCAGGCTCCGGAGCCTATCGCACGTTCTGCGGCACCTGAGCGAGAGGGTTACCTCGCGGCGAGCGGAGCTCGTTCCGGCCGGAGGATGACGGGCCGGGATGTGCGGAGCGTGACGCGGGGCGTGGCGATGATCGGGCTCGGATCGACGAGCCGCACGCGAAACCGGGAGAGCAGCGTGCCCACGATGATCTGCGACTCGATCATCGCGAAGCTCGCGCCCAGGCAGATCCGTGGGCCGGCACTGAACGGCAGATAGGCAAACTTGTTCTTCTGCTCCTCTTTGCCGGCCTCGAACCGCTCAGGCCGGAAGGCGTCGGGGTCGCTCCACAGCTGCGGCAGACGGTGCAGGGCATAGGGGCAGAAGATCACGAGGTCTCCCTTCGCGACCGGCGTGCCGGCGAGATCGTCGGGGCCGACGGCCCGGCGGTCGAACATCCAGACCGGCGGGTAGAGGCGGAGCGTTTCCTGGATCACGGCCTTGAGCCGCGGCAGCCGGGGCAGGTCGTCCACCGTCGGGTCGCGGCCGCCGGTCGCCGTGACGAGTTCGGCGCGGAGCCGCTCCTGCTCGTCCGGATGTCGGTCGAGCAGCACCCAGAGCCAGGCCAAGGCGTTGGCCGTCGTCTCATGGCCGGCGATCAGGAGCGTCATCACCTCATCACGCAACTGGAGGTCGCTCATCGTCTCACCCGTTTCCTCGTCCCGGGCGAGCATGAGGATCGTGAGCAGGTCGCGGTGTTTCGGCTCGGATGTTCCCCCCGCAGCGAGCCGCCGTCGCTTCGTGGCGATCAGCCGGTCGACGATCGCGTCGAGCGTGCCCAGCGCAGGCCGTAGCCGACGGTTGTTGGCGGTGGGCACCCACAGCGGCGACCGGAGCGGCGACGATACCCGGGCGGCGAGGCAGGTCAGGATCGTGGGAAACACGCGATTGATCTCGGCGGCGTCGCCAGCCATGTCGTCGCCGAAGAGCGTTTCGGCCACGGCCCGGAGCGTGACCCGCATCATGTCGGTGCCGGCATCGACCGGATCTCCGGTTGCAGCGGCGGCCTCCCACGCCGCGGCGCACTCGGCTGCCATTTTGGAAATGATCGGGCCGAAGTGCCGCACCTTCTCGCCGTGGAAGGCTGGCTGTGCGATCCGCCGCTGCCGCTTCCAGAATGCCCCACCGCTGGTGAGCATGCCGTTGCCGAGCACGACGCGGACGGCGTCGAAGGCCGGCGTGTGCTTGTCGTAGTTGGCGAGGTTGTCGAGGAGCACGTGGCGGATGGCAGCCAGATCCGAAACGAGGTGCCCGCGGGTGAGGGCGATCTGGAGCGGCACCACGCCCCCCTGGCGGGAGCGACGGCAGAACTCCCCGAGTGGATCCTGGGCGAGGTCGGCGAGGTCGCCGCCGATCAGCCTCGAGAGCATGCCGGCCACTGCTCGCTCCTGCAAGGGGATCAGATGGAATGAGGACATGCCCGGGATGACGCGACGGCGTGATCATACCCGCGACGGCGGCCGGAGCGGTGCGTAGTCGTTCGAGGCGAGGTGCGTGGCGTGTGGCCTCGCAGCATTCCGCCGGCGACGACGTCGAGCCGTCCCCCGGTCACGCCGACCGATGCGGCGCGGGTGGAGAGGGCGTCGAGGGCCCGGCTGCCCGTTTGGCCGAGATCGAGGGTCCAGTCGTTCACGTAGAGTTCGACGTGCTGCATGAGCACGTGGTCGTCGAACTCCTGGGCGTAGTGCCGCATCGTCGGCAGCGCGGCGTCACGATTTCCGATCGCGAGCTCGAGCGAGTCGTGGATGACCCGCTGCACGGAGGCGATCGTCGCGGTGGGCAGTCGGCGGCTGGCCACGATTCCGCCGAGTGGCAGCGGGCAGCCGGTGTCGGTCTCCCAGCGGGTGCCGAGGTCTTCGACGAGCGCGAGGCCGCGGGCCTCCCACGTGAATCGCCCCTCGTGGATGCAGACGCCGAAGTCGGCCGTGCGGGCCTCGAGCCGCGGCATGATCTCGGAAAAGACGACGTGCTCGACGCGGGAACTCCGCGGATGGAACAGCTCGAAGAGCAGGGCCGCGGTGGTGTGCTGGCCGGGGCAGAGGGTGAGCTGGTCGGGGTGCGTCGGCCGCGTCCCCGGCTCCGCCGCGAGCAGGAGCGGACCGACGCCGAAGCCGAGGGCCGAGCCGGTCGGCAGCACGACCACGCGCTCAGCCGTCAGCAGTGCCGCGTGAAAGCTCGCCTTGCAGACGTCGAAGTCGCCGGCGAGCAGCCGCTCGTTGAGCGTCTCCACGTCGAGTAGTTCAATTTCAAACTCGAGCCCCTGCCAGTCCACCGCCCGCGTCAGCAGGCCGTGAAACGCAAACGTGTCGTTGGGGCAGGTGGAGATGCCGAGGCGGAGCGGGCGGGTCATGGCCGGCCTCCGAGGAGCAGCGCCGCCAGCGTGGCAGCCGCGCCACAGGCAGCGTCGATCTGCCAGTGTGACGTGTCGCGGTCGCCGGCCGTGTTTGAGATGCCGCGGACGATGTCGAGCGGAATTCCGGCGAGCCGGCAGGCCGCTGCCACCGCAAAGCCCTCCATGTCTTCGGCTGCCGCGTCGGGGTACAGCCGCAGCCGTGAGCCCACGTCGTCTTTCCCTGCCGATGCAGCGCAGGCGGAGAGGAGCAGGCCGGCCCGTGCTGCGGCCGGCACGCGTCCACTCGAACACGGCAGCACGCCGCCGACGCGCGTAGCCGAATCGAGTCCGTCAGCCGGCCACTGCGGCCAGCCCATGGCCTCGGCCGGGATGAACGCCTCGCCCGAGCCCGCGCCGATGCCGTGGCAGGCGACCTGCTCGAAGGCATATGCCTCACCGACGCGCAGCCGCTCTCTCAACCCGCCCGCGATGCCGACGAGCACGACCCGCTCTGGCCGGTGGTCGGCGATCAGGGCGGCGGTCCGAGCCGCCGCCACCACGGCGCCGAAGCCGCACAGCTCGATGCGGATTGCGGCACCACATGCGGCTGCCACCGCCGGCTCGATGAGCCCGCGTTCCAGTTCGGTAGGCACGAGAACGAGATGCTTCATACCGGCGAACACGGCCCGGAGTTCTGCTTCGCTACGGAATCGAATCGCACACGCCTCACAATCATAAACGGCAGGAGTAAGGGGGCGCAGCTCCCTTGGGAAAAAGGGCTGCGACCATCGCTCAGGCCATCCGGCGGACGAGCCACCAGCCGATGACGAGCTGCGCGACGAGCGCGAGCAGTCCGGCCTGCGGACTGCCCGTGGCGACCTGCAGCCCGCCAAACGCGAAGCTCGCGGCGAAGCCCGCGAGCTTCGTGCCCACTTGCAACAGTCCGAACGACACGCCGGCGTGGCCGGCGGGCGTGAGGACGGCAACGGCCGCCCGCAAGAGGCTCTGGATTCCACCGAGCACGAGCGCCAGCAGCACGGCAAGCCCGTAGAGCTGCGTCGTCGTCTGCACGAACCACGCCAGCACGAGCACGAGGATCCAGCCGCCGAAGCAGATCACGGCGGCGGGCCTACGGCCGAGCCGTGTCGAAAGCCAGCCGATGCCGAGCGCGCCCGGCAGCGCCACGGCCTGCACGAGGAGCACGAGCCGCACGAGCGCCGGGCCGTCGAGGTCGAATTGTTGCAGGGCGAGGCTCGAGAACTGTGAGATCGCCGTCTGCACGCCACCAAGGGCGAGCATCGAACCGCCGAGCACGCGGGCGAACTCGCGATCGGCTCCGCCGCGCGGCGCCCGCCACAGGCTGGCGGCGAACTGGCCGAGTTCGCGGCTCGGCGTTTCGGCATGTCGGGCCGCATCGCCATGCCCGAAGCGGGCGACCGCGGCAGGCAGCGAGAAGATGATCCACCAGGCGGCTGTGATCGCGAACGCCAGGCGGAGGCCGCCTGCGATGTCGAGGCCGAGGCGGGCGTGGGCGGTGACCACGGCCGTGGCGATCACCAGCGCGATCGCGCCGCCGGCATAGCCGGCCGCGAAGCCGAAGGCCGAGAGGCGATCGGCATCATGCGCGGTTGCGATCCGCGGCAGGAGGCTGCCCGTGAAGACCTGCGCGATGTCGAAGCCGACGGAGGCCGCGACGACGGCGGCGACGACGGCGAGCTGGGCCGTGGGGGGCGCGGCCGCGAGTGCGACGAGGCCGCCCGCGCCGATACCGGTGGCAAGGAGCAGGGCCCGCTGGTGTGCGTCGCGACGATCCGCCCAGGCCGCGGCCCAGGGCACGACTGCGGCCGAAGCGAGCATCGCCGCCGCGAGCGTCCAGGCCCATACGACTCCGGCCGCGAGCCCCCAGCCACCGTCCGCGAAGACCAGCTTTTCGACATAGGCCACGACGAGCGTGATGAGCACCGTCGAGAATGCGCTCGCGGCCCAGTCGAGCATGATCCAGGCGGTGCGAACGAACCCGCGGCCGGCGCATCGGCGGGCCCAGTCGCCATCCATGCGGTCAGACTCCATGCGGTACGGGGACGCCTCGAGGTGCTTGGTGATCGTGGCCTTGTCGAGCCTTGCAGAATCGGGTCATGCGGCAGGCCCGAGAAGCCCCGAGCGAAAGCGGCGGGGCCTGCGTAACGGGAGTGTGCAGAGCTCAATAGACGCCGCACCGACGCATGGCATCATATCGCTCCTCTCAGACCACCGCCGACACCCTATGATGCCGAGGGCCGTCCGTGGTTTCGCGTGTACCCTCCCTCCGGCAGTGTTTTCATGAATGACCAACCGAGCCCCGTGATCACCGTGGGCGACACGATCGCCGTGACCGGGGCGACGGGCTACGTCGGCGGCCGGCTCGTGCCGGCCCTGCTCGAAGCGGGCTATCGGGTGCGGTGCCTGGTGCGCGAGCCCCGCAAGCTCGACGCCCGACCCTGGCGGAACCATCCGCGCGTCGAGGTTCTGACGAACTATCTCGGCGACAGCGTGGCGGTGGCCGCGGCCCTGCGGGGCTGCCGCGCCGCGTACTACCTCGTGCACTCGATGGTCTCCACCGGCGGGGCCTATGCGGATCAGGATCGAGAGCTCGCTGCCGGCTTCGCCCGGGCGGCCCGGGATGCGGGCGTGGAGCGGATCATCTATCTCGGCGGCCTCGGCGAGATGGGAGCGGATTTGAGCGAACACCTCCGCTCACGGCGGCAGGTCGAGGAGGAACTCGCGTCGTCCGGCGTGCCGGTTACCACCTTCCGGGCAGCGATGATCATCGGTTCGGGGTCGGCGTCGTACGAGATCCTCCGGTATCTCGTCGAGCGGCTGCCGATCATGGTGACGCCCAAATGGGTGACCACGGAGTGCCAGCCGGTGGCGATCGCCGACGTGTTGCATTGGCTCGTCCGCTGTCTTGCGGTTCCCGAGACAGCCGGCAAGACACTCGAAATCGGCGGGCCCGACGTGATGCCCTACCGCGACCTGATGCGGGTGATGGCCGAGGAACTCGGCCTCCGTCGGCGGATCATCCTGCCGGTGCCGGTGCTGACGCCGCGGCTGAGTTCGCTGTGGATCAATCTCGTCACGCCGGTGTCGTATCGGATCGCCCGGCCGCTGGCCGAGGGGCTCAAAAATCGCGTCGTCGTGACCGACGACACCGCGCAGCGGCTGATGCCCCACCCGGCGCTGGGCGTTCGCGAGGCGATCCACCGGGCCAAGGTGAAGATCGACGCGCGGGCCGTGGAAACCCACTGGAGCGTGGCGGGGCCGGTGCCAGGCGACCCGGCCTGGGCGGGAGGCACGGTGTTCACCGATCGGCGGGTCGTCGACATCGAGGCCGATGCCGCGAGTGTCTACGCCGCGGTCTGCCGGATCGGCGGAGGCAACGGCTGGTATGCCGGCGACGTGCTCTGGCAGTTGCGCGGCTGGATGGACAAGCTCGTGGGCGGCCCGGGGCTGCGCCGGGGCAGGCGGCATCCGGAGACGGTCGAGTTTGGTGAGGCGCTCGACTTCTGGCGCGTCGTGGGCATCGACCGCGATCGGTCGCTGTCGCTCCGAGCCGAGATGAAATTGCCGGGGGAGGCCCAGCTCGACTTCGCGATCGAGGAGATCGATGCCCAGGCCCAGCCGCCCCTGAATCGGCTTGTGATGACCGCCCGCTTTCGACCCCGGGGCCTGCTCGGCCTGCTGTATTGGTATGCCGTCGTGCCGCTGCATGAGCTGGTCTTCGGCGGCATGCTGCGGGGCATTCAAAAAACGGCCGAGGCGTTGCAGCGTGCGAAAACGCTGCCCGGCGGTGAGCCCGCGTCGCCGGAGGCTGCTCCAGGCTATGGCCGCGCCCGCCTGTGGCTGGGCATGAGCGGCGTGGGCACGATCGTCGTGCTGTCAGTCGCAGCTCTCGCGTTCGGGCTGCCGGCCCGATTCCTGCCCCCGGCTGGCGGATCGCTCCGCGGCGAACTGCTCGGTCTCGCTTGTTTCGTGCTGGCATACGCCGCATTGCACGTCCCCTTCGACCTCTTCGGCGGGTATCTATTGCCACGCCGCTACGGCCGCCGGCACCTGCCCTTCGGCCGCTTCTGCGCGAGCCTCGCCCGGGGGGTGGGCGTGCACTCGGGCCTGATGGTCATGTCGGCTGTCACGCTGCTCATGGCGGGTCGGGCGGGAGGATCGCTCGGGGTGATCGCCGCCGGTGGAACGCTCGTGCTGGCCTTGCTGGGCCTGCGGATCGCCGTGGCCACGGCCCTGGCGCCGCTCGAACTCACGCCGAGTTTGCCGAGTGCGAACGACGAGCCGGTCGGGGCCGGACGGCCTCCGCTGACGCTGCCGACCTTCATGGGAGAATCGGCAGACGAGGGGTTTACGGGCGGAGTGCTGGGCGTGGTGCGGCCCCAGTTGCACTTGCTCCCGCTGCGCTGGCGCGACGTGCTCGATTCCGAAGCCTTTGCCACGGCGGTGCAGCGGCGGCAGATGGCCGTCGAGAGCGGTGCCTGGTGGCGGGGCCGGATGCTCGCGATCGGCTTTACGCTGCTCGGGATCGCGTTGGCTGCCGTCGTCGTCGGAGATCGGCGGCTGGCCACGGCCGAGGGCATCGTGACGTTCAGCCTCGTGTTCACGATCTGGTCGTTCGTCGGCTTGCTCACGCTGCCCACGCCCAGCCGCCGCGGCGTGGCGGAGGTCGATCAGCGGCTGCTCGCAGCCGGCTGCGGGCGGGGAGCGCTGGCCCGCACGATCGAATCGCTCGACGACCTCCAGGATCGGGAGCGGGAGCGGAGTTCGCTCGTCGAGACGATCTTCCATCCGGTGCCGAGCGTGCAGGCGCGGCTCCGGGGACCACGCGCCACCGGCGTCACCGGCTGTTGGGATGCCGCCCGCACGGCGGTGTATGTGAGCGTCGCCGGCCTCGGGCTGTTGGGCCGGGCGGTGCACTGCAACTGCGGCCGCCCGTCACTCTGGGCTTTTCTGCCGCTCGACTGAGCCGCGTTCGATCGCCGAGAAACAGGCGAACACGCCGAGCACGGCGAGCCCGTAGAGCATGGCCGTCAACGCGAGGAGGAGATCGTAGGGTTTGGGGGTCGAGAGTGACACCCGCAGCAGCACCGTGGAGATGACAAATCCTGCGTTTCGAAACACGTACTCGTAGCGATCGTAGTAGGCCAGTGAGACGATCAGCAGGAACACATCGGTGAAGATCATGAATTCGAAAAAGCGAGGAAAGAAGAAGAGATCGACGTCGGCCGGTGGCCTCGCCAGTGCCTCCGGCAGATGGCCGACGAAGCCCAGCCAACTCGTCAGATTGAGCGTCGCCAGCACGATCAGCACGCAGAGCAAGAGCAGCGCCACCGCCTTCTTGAGCTGGATGAAGCCCTCGAGATCATGGCGAATCGGCGTCTTGGGCACTACGCGTCGAAGCCATGTAAAAGCAGTGACGATCAGAAACATCAGCACGGCACCGGCCATGTCGAGCAGCACGGCCTTGACGGCGTCGGGCTCGGCCAGCCAGTTTTCCAGTTCGCTGAAGCTGCCGATGTCCTTGAAGACTCGGCGGACGACGATCAGCGACACGATCTGATACTGCTTGGCGATCTCGCCGGTGTGCGAGGCGGTGAGTGCGAAGACGAGCAGCACCACCTCGTAGAACAGGATCACGCTGAAGGGCGTGTAGACCGCGTGCAGCGGGCTTTCATCGAGCCCCTTGAAGAGTGTCTGGGGGAGGTCAGGAAAAAACCGGGCAAGCCCGATCGCCGCGAGGTGCACGAGGAACCCGCCCGCCGCCCCCACCACCATGGCCCGTTCGAGCCAGGCCCGCACCGGCGGAGTGTCGAGCCGGTCGAAGGCGGCGGCGAGGAGGTTGCGGATTGAACCGAGCATGGGATGGCTCCGACGATGACCGAACCTGCGGGCGGCGCCTCGTCGCTGTCAGGCCAGGGCCGAGAGCCGGGGCGCGAGCAACCGGACGAGACGGCTTGGCCTGGGAAGCAACTCCAGCGACACGAGCCCCGCCACGTTCAGCCGCAGGGGAACACTGCACCGCTGCGCGACGGCGAGCGCCGGCAGCAGTGCGGTTGCCGACCGCCTTGCCGCCCACGCCGTCGACAACGTCGCGAACGAAATCACAAACCCGCCTTCATCGGCATCGATCACGACCGGACGACCATCCACAGTGCCCCTGAGTCGTCCGGCCACCATCAGTTTGGGGACGAACCCGTGTCCCGTGTGCGGATCTTGAGCGTACCGTGCAGCACCCACTCGGCATGCTCCGCCGCCGGCCCGGTGCCGCTTGGAATCTTGATGTGCATGTCGTCGAACTCGTAGGTGATCTCGGCCCGCCGACCGGTGAGGTTGTCGTAGAGGCCGATCAAGAGGTCGGGCCAGTTATTGGGATGGCTCTCGGCCATGGGAAAAACTCCGGGGGAGGGGGCGAACGAAGAACTATAGCCTAGCGCAGCGATCGACACCGAAATGCTCCGATTGTGAGCCGCACATCGGCCCAAAAATGTCGTCGACACCCGGACGGCGTCCCACGAAACTGGCCTGCCCGGCATTGTTGCCCACTGACCGCGAACACACGCCAGCCCGACAGCCGTCAGGCATCGACCGGAGGCTTTCAGCCGTCTGGGGTCTCGAGGAGATGCTGGAGGCGGGCGGCGAGTTCGGCCGGATAACGGGCCGGCCACGTGGCGTCGATGAGGCCGACACCGATCATGTCGCGCACGTGCGTCTTGTCTTTGTCCCGATACGACGTGAGCTTCATGCGCACGACCGCCTCGAGGGCAAGCACGCGATACGACTTGAACGACACCGACTCGGCGACGTCCGGCACCGCAGCCACATAGTCCGGACGGACTTTCTCGCCGGAGAAGATCACGTGCACTGCGTCGCGGGCTTTCGCATCGGGCCCGTCGAGAAACATCTCGATCCCGGCGGACCGACGGTGTACGAATCCCGCCTTCGCGAGCGCGTCGCCGGCCCGGTCGAGATCCTCTCGCCGCAGTACGATGTCGACATCTTGGGTAAACCTCACGGCTGATTCGTCGACCTGCTCCACCCAGGCCATCACGGCATTGCCGCCGATCACGGCATAGGGGACCCCAGCGGCTTCGAGCGCCCCCGTGGATCGCAGCAGCCTCTCTCGCACCTTTTCCACGGCCCGCTCCATGCGGTCGAGTGCCAAGAGCCCGTCGTATTCGGTCATCGGTGAGCCTCGCACAATCTTCTTGGAGCATACCCGTAGCCGCAGATTCGTAATCGGCGAAATCCGACGGGCGCAAAAAAAGCCCGCAGGGGCCATGACGGACCCTGCGGGCATCCAAAGAAGTGGCGGGGGTAGGATTCGAACCTACGACCTCGAGGTTATGAGCCTCGCGAGCTACCGGGCTGCTCCACCCCGCGTCAGTGTGCGGTGGCTGTCGGCACGACCAGACGGAGATGCTCTCCCTCGATCGCGCCGACTTCTGAATAATAGCTCCGACTGCCGACGAAGAGAAGCGTGGAGTATCGATGCCGGCGAAATCAGGGTTTTCGGGAGTGTGATCACGAATGCAGCCGCCACCGCCACCACCGCTGCCCCCGCACGGCTCGGCTGGCCCGCTGCCGGGTGGTCCGGCGACGCTCGTCGGCGGCTTGCCCTGGCAGCAACCGCCGGCTCCGCCCCCGACAGCGGCTGAGGAACCGCCGCTGGCTGTCGCGATGCCGAACATGGTCGATCAGCAGCCCAGGCGGTCGGCAGCCGCAGCGATCACCGATGCCGACGGCCGCAAACATTGGCTCTCGAACTACCTCGGCGACGAGGACGTCGCGGCCGTTCTGGGGTGGCGGGCCGGCACCTGGCAGCGGTTCAAATCGTTTGCTCGTGAAAGCCCCGCCCTCGCGGTGAGCCTGGCTGCCCACCTCGTCGTGCTCTTGGCGTTGGCCCTGTTCATCGTGCGCGCCGACCGTGACGACGCGATCGCGCTCGATCTGGCATTCGGCCCGCTGAGCGAGGTCGAGGCTCCGCTGCCCGGCGAGGACCTTGCTCCCGTGACGATCGAGGAGTCGAAGCCCGAGGATGTGAAGACCGAGGAACCCGTTGCCGAGGCACCCAAGCCGGTGCCGCCGCCTCCAACACCCGTCGCCGATGCGCCGGGCCTCGAGCCGTCCGAGGCGGCATCAGACGCAGCGGCGATCACGACGTTGCTCGATGGCCGCACCGAGGCCAGCCAGGCCAAGCTCGTGAAGGCGTTCGGCGGTAGCGACGAGACCCAGTCGGCCGTCGCCAGGGCACTTGGCTGGCTGGCCCGCCATCAGGACAAGAAGACGGGGCTCTGGAGCCTGCAGGGGCCGTATCTCGACGGCGGCTCGCAGGAGAACCAGCTGGCCGCGACGGCGATGGCGCTGCTGGCGTTTCAGGGGGCCGGCCACACGACGACGGAAGGGAAGTTCCGTGACGTCGTGTCGCAAGGCTGGAAGGGGCTGCTCGCACGGCAACTGCCCGAGGGCCGCTTCGACGTCGAGCCGATGCCGAGCCAGCATGGCCTCTATTCCCATGCCCAGGCCACGATTGCGATCTGCGAGCTCTATGGGATGACGAAGGACGCGGCCTATCTGGGGCCGGCTCAGCAGGCGCTCGCGTTCGCGACCCGGGCCCAGGGGCCGAACGGCGGCTGGCGATACGAGCCGGGCAAGCCGGGCGACATGTCGGTGACCGGCTGGTACATGATGGCGTTCAAGAGCGCCGAGATGGCCGGCATCGATTTTCCGACGGAGACGCTCGCGGGCATCAATCGCTTTCTCGACACCGTGGCGGTCGATGGCGGCAAACGCTACGGCTACCGCTTCGAGAAGGTGACGGGGCTGGTCAGCGACGACGATCGGAAGGCGGCGAATCGGCAGGCGGGGCCGGTGACGGCCGCCGTGTCGGCCGAAGGCCTGCTCGCGCGGCAATACCTTGGCTGGAAGCGGGACGATCCGCGGCTCGTGGCCGGTGTGGAACTGCTGCTGGCGGCGAACCGGGTCGATTGTGCCGCCGAGAAGGACGTGTATGCCTGGTACTACATCACGCAGGTGGCACATCACCTCGGCGGCGAGCCGTGGGACCGGTGGAATGCCGTGATGCGGGAGGTGCTGCCGGCGGCGCAGGCGAAGGGGGGCGGCGAGGCGGGGTCCTGGGATCCCTCGCTCGACAAGTGGGGCCCGTGGGGTGGGCGGCTATTCACGACGTGCTTCTGCACGTACATGCTCGAGGTCTATTACCGGCACCTACCGATTTACGCCGCGGTGGAGTGACCGTAGGCCCGTTGCTCCGCAACGGGCTGCCCGTCACCGTAGGCCCGTTGCTCCGCAGCGGGCTGTCCGTCACCGTAGGCCCGTTGCTCCGCAACGGGCTGCCCGTCCCGGAGTGACGGGCCTACGCATTGTGCCCGTCACGGAGTGACGGGCCTACGGGCGCCGCCCACTGGCGGACCGCCTCGTAGGCGACGATCGCGGCGCAATTCGAGAGGTTGAGGCTGCGCACCTGCGGCCGCGAGGGGATCGTCAGCAGCCGGTCGGCCAGCGGCGTCGTGAGCGACCTGGGCAGGCCGGTGGACTCGCGGCCGAACACGAGCACGTCGCCGCGGCGGTAGCTCACCGACGTGTACGACCGCACGGCCCGGGCCGAGAACAGCCACTGGTCGCCGGCGCCGGATTCCCGGAGCCGCGCCTGGAGCTGGTCCCACGAATCGGCCACTTCCCACTCCAGTTCGTCCCAGTAGTCGAGCCCCGCCCGCCGCAGGTGGTAATCGTCCACGGCGAACCCCAGCGGCTTCACGAGCCACATCTTGGCGGCAATGGCCACGCAGGTGCGGCCGATGTTGCCGGCGTTGGGGGGAATCTCCGGCTCGTGGAGAACGATATGGAGGACGGGGTCGTAGCGCATGGGCGTTCGCCGGCAGGGGCAGGTCTGCTATTGTTTGTGGATGGAAACGCCGACGAAAAGGCCGGCGGACAGAGTTTCTCGTGAGGAGCGGACGTGGTCGAGTTGAAGCGAAATCCGACGCGAGCGGTGCGGATCGGCCGGATCACGATCGGGGCCGGCCATCCGATCGCCCCCCAGAGTATGACGGCGACCCACACGCAGGATGTGGAGGCCACTCTGGCCCAGGTGAACGACCTGCACGCGGCCGGCGCCGGCGTGGTGCGGATCGCCGTGGACTCGAAGAAGGATGCCGCAGCCCTGCCCGCCATCCGCTCTGGCACCGCGGCCAACCTGGCGATCGACCTTCAGGAGAACTACCGCCTGGCCGTCGAGGTGGCCCCGCATGTGGACAAGCTGCGGTACAACCCCGGCCATCTCTACCACCATGAGCCGACCAAACCCTGGCAGGAGAAGGTGAGGTTCATCGCCGACGTGGCTGCGGCCAATGACTGCGCGTTGCGGGTGGGCGTGAACTGCGGCAGCGTCGATCCGGCCAAGAAGGAGCAGTTCGCCGAGGACGACTCGATCGGCCCGATGCTGGCGAGCGCCTTCGAGCACTGCGAGCTGCTCGACTCGCTCGGCTTCACCCGCTACTGCGTGTCGCTCAAGGATTCTGATCCGCAGAAGGTGATCGAGGTGAACCGCCGGTTCGCGGAGGTCCGGCCCGACGTGCCGATCCACCTCGGCGTGACCGAGGCCGGCATGCCGCCGGACGGCATCATCAAGACGCGGATCGCCTTCGAGCAGCTCATCAGCCGCGGCATCGGCGACACCGTCCGTGTCTCGCTCACCGTGCCCAACGCCGACAAGCCACAGGAGATCGCGGCCGCGAATGCGATCCTCGCCGACATTGCGGCCGGCCGCGTGCGGAGCGTCGTCGATTATGGCCTCAAGTCGCTCAACATCATCTCCTGCCCGAGTTGTTCTCGCGTCGAGAACGAGGCCTTCATCGAGCTGGCCAAGCAGGTGAAGGAGATGACGGCCTACGCCAGCGACCACAGGATCACGATCGCGGTGATGGGTTGCCGGGTGAACGGCCCGGGCGAGACCGACGACGCCGACCTCGGCCTGTGGTGCGGCCCCACGCACGTCAATCTCAAGCGGCGGAGCACGGAGCTCGGGGCGTTTCCCTACGACGAGATCCTGCCGAAGCTGCGGGCCGAGCTCGACACGATCATTGCGGAGCGGTCGTGACGGCACAGCTGCAGATCATCGACGCGGCCGGCGGCACGTGCAGTGCCGGCACGACGGTCATGCCGGCGGTGCTCCCGGTCGACCCGGCCACCTGCCGCGGTACGTTTGCGATGGTGAGCCTCGGCTGCCCGAAGAACCTCGTCGACAGCGAGCGGATGCTGGGGCTCCTGCGGCAGGACGGCTGGCAGCTGGTAGCCGATCCGCAGGGCTCCGACCTCGTGGTCGTGAACACCTGCGCCTTCATCGACGCCTCGCGGGCCGAGTCGTATGCCGCGGTCAACGAGATGCTCGACCTCAAGAAGGCCGGGGCCACGCGGGGCGTGATCGTCGCCGGCTGCCTGGCCGAGCGGCAGAAGGAGGCCCTGCTCGACGAACTGCCGGGGGTCGATGCGGTGATCGGCGTGTTTTCGCGCGACGAGATCGCCCGCACTGCCGAGCGGCTCATCGGTCGGCTGGGCGAGCAGCGGAGCGTGTTTCGGCCGGCGCCGGCCCGGGCCCTCGACGACTCGGGCCGGATGCGGGTCACGCCCCGCCACATGGCCTACCTCAAGATTTCCGAGGGCTGCGACCGGACGTGCACGTTCTGCGCGATCCCGAAGATGCGGGGCAAGCACGCCACGAAGCCGATCGAGGAGGTCGTCCGCGAGGCCCGGGAACTGGCCGCCGACGGAGTGAAGGAGCTGGTGATCGTCGCCCAAGACACGACGTATTACGGCATGGATCTCTACGGCGAGCCGCGGCTCGTCGAGTTGCTCGAGGCGGTGGAGCAGGTGGAGGGGATCGAGTGGATCCGGCTCATGTATCTCTATCCGCTCCATTTCACCGACCGGCTCGTCGATCACATCGCCGGCAGCCAGAAAATCGTCCCCTATCTCGACATGCCGCTCCAGCACGCCAGCGACGCCGTGCTCAAGCGGATGCAGCGGCGGGTGAACCGGGCCGCCACCGAAGAGCTGCTCGCGAAGCTCCGCGGCCGGATTCCGAATCTCGTGCTCCGCACGACCTTCATCACGGGCTTTCCCGGCGAGACGCGGGCCCAGTTCGAGGAACTGGTGGAGTTCGTCCGGCAGTGGCGGTTCGAACGCGTGGGCGTGTTCACCTATTCGCTCGAGCCCGACACGCCCGCGGCCCGGCTCGACGGCCACATGCCCGACGAGGAAAAGCAGGCCCGCCGCGACGAGCTGATGCGGGTGCAGCAGCGAATCGCCCACGAGCATGCCCAGCAGCAAGTGGGCCGCGTGCGGCCCGTGATCATCGACCGGCAGAGCGAGGAGCGGGAGGATGTCTGGATCGGCCGCACGGCGGCCGATGCGCCCGATATCGACTGCATCGTCTACGTGACGGCCCCCGGCACGTCGGCTGCCGCGCCGCTCACGGGACGGATCATCCCGGTGGAGATCGTGGCAGCGAGTGGCTATGACCTGGCGGGTGTGCCGGTGGAGGGCTGATGGCCTCTGACCGCGTGCTCACCGTGCCGAATCTCTTGTCGCTCGTTCGGCTCGTGCTGGCGATCGTGCTGTTCGTCGTGATGGAGCGCGGAGCGTGGGCACCGGCCACGTGGCTGTTCGTAGTCGCGGCCTCGACCGACTGGGTGGACGGCTGGTACGCCCGCCGGTTCGGCCAGGTGAGCCGGCTGGGGCGGATTTTCGATCCGCTGGTAGACAAGGTGATCGTCTGCGGGGCGTATGTGTTGCTCGCGGAGCGGGACGGGGCATCGGCGATCGCGCCGTGGATGGCTGTCGTCGTGATCGTGCGAGAGCTCATCGTCACGGCGGTGCGGGCCGAGATGGAACGGATCGGCCAGGACTTTTCAGCGGGGCTGATTGGCAAGCTGAAGATGGTGCTGCAGTGCCTGGCGATCGGGATGGAGTTGGCGGCGCGGGCCTGGCCTGATGTATCTCTCGGCGGGATCGCCCTGCGGCCCGCTGCGAACGTCGTCGCCTGGGCGGCCATCGTGGCGACGGTCTGGTCGGGCCTGGAGTATCTGCTGCGATGCAGGGTGCTGATCCGGAGTCCGTGACGGCCGCCGAGTGGCTCGAGCCCGGGCCGCTGGCGATCGCGGCCGGCGCCGTGGCGGCGAGCGCCTGGGTGGCGATACTCGTCTGTGGCCGCTGGCGACGCGGTGAACCACTGGTGGGCTGGCGGCCGCACGCCGCCGTGCCGTGGGCCGGAGCCGACGTGGCCACGGTCCTGCTTGCCTATCTGTTCGGCGCCACGCTGGGGCAGGAACTCGTCGGCGAGCCGGCGTCGCTCGTGCGGCGGCTGGCCGTCAACTCGGTGGCACTGGCTGCGGCAGTGGCATCAGGCGTGGCCGTGCTGCGGGCCCGCGGCGCCACGTGGGAAGCGCTCGGCTTTCGCGGCCGCTGGCCCGACGACCTCCGGCTCGCCGTGGCGGCGCTCGGGCTGCTCGTGGCGCCGCTCCTGGGACTCGCCGGGCTGCTCGACCAGCTCGTGCCGTACCGGCATCCGCTCGTCGAGTTGCTCGCCGGGCGGCGGGACCTGGTCGCGTTGGCGGTGGTGATCGGCTCGGCCGTCATCGCGGCCCCGGTGGCCGAGGAGTTTTTCTTCCGGCGGGTTCTCCAGGGCTGGCTCGAGCGACGGCTGCCCGATGGCTGGACGGCCGTGGTGCTCTCCGCAGCCGCCTTCGCCCTCGCGCACCAGGGGCAGGGTTTGGCCTACGTGCCGCTCTTCCCGTTTGGGATCGTGCTCGGGCTGATCGCCCGCCAGACGGGGTCGATCGTGGCCTGCATCCTCGTTCACGCGCTGTTCAACGCGATCAGCGTCGGGATTCTGCTCGCGACGTGAGACGCCGGCTGAAATTCGTCTGGTCGTCCGGACCGATTCTCGCGACAATCCGGGTGTCATGGAAGGTAAGTCACCCAAACCCAAGCGGCGGCGGACGCTGCTGACGAACATCGGCGATTTCGCCGCCTACACCGCCGTGCGGGTGGCCATTTGCATCGTGCAGGCGCTGCCGAGGTCGTTTTGCGAGCGCGGTGCCCGGCAGCTCTCAGGGCTCCTCGCGAACCGGCTGCGGATCCGTCGGGAGGTCGTTCGCGACAACCTGCGGCTCGCCTTTCCCGCCTACACGGTCGGGGAGCGACGCGAAACGGCTCGGGCGATGTGGGAGCATCTCCTGCTGATGGTGGTGGAGATCGCCCATGCCAATCGCGTGATCCACAAGACCACCTGGCGGAAGCACCTCCGCATCCACGGCATGAACGACTTTGTCCGCACGCTGTGGCTCGAGCGGCCGAAGGTGATCCTCTCGGGGCACTACGGCAACTTCGAGATCGCCGCGTATCTCTTTGGGCTGTTCGGATTCAGGGTCTTCTCGGTGGCCCGCGAGCTCGATAACCCGTGGCTCGACCGGTTCGTGACCGAGTTTCGGGAGTCGCGGGGGCAGGTGATCCTGCCCAAAAAAGGGAGTGCGCCCGATGTGGCCCTCGTGCTCGACGAGCGGGGGGCGATCGGCCTGCTGGGCGACCAGGCGGCCGGACCCAAGGGTTGCTGGGTCGAGTTCTTTGGCAAGCCCGCGAGCGTCCACAAGGCGATCGGTGTCTTCGCCCTCTCGGCCGAAGCCCCCGTGATGGTCTGCTCCGCCACGCGGCGGGGCGGCCTCTTCGACTACGATCTGCGGATCGACGGCACGGCCGATCCCGCGGCTGGCGGCCCTGAGACGGCGGGAATCAAGGAGCTATCACAGTGGTACACGTCGATCCTGGAGCAGGTCATCCGCCGGGAGCCGGGCCAGTATTGGTGGGTGCATCGTCGTTGGCGGGGCAAGCCTGGAAAGGCTAAAGTCAAGCCTGTGCCGCCTGACCGTCACGCGGCGGCTTGACGTTCCCGCCCGCCAGCACAGTCCGGTCTGCCGTCGCCATGTCCGAGTGGATCGAGATCGCGACCGCGGACGAGTGCCCCCCGGGCACGAGCATCGAACGAGTGGCCGGTGAGCGCATGATCGCCGTCGCCAATGTGGATGGCCGCTGGCACGCGATCGACGGCCTCTGCCCGCATCAGGGCGGACCACTCGGCACGGGCGTGCTCTGCGGCACGGTGCTGACGTGTCCGTGGCACGGCTGGCAGTTCGACGTGGTG
>CAMDDA010000021.1 GCA_945890755.1 Candidatus Kuenenia stuttgartensis | reverse complement strand
GCCTACGGGAGTGCTCACGATGTCAACGCCGGTGGCTTGCCCACCGGCGCCTCCACCGGCACGAGGCTGCTGCAATCGGCGGAGACGATGTCCAAGAGCGTGTGGCCCGCCGCTTCGGGCGACCCTGCCACCGCGCTCTTGAGTTCGCCCAGCCACTGCCGCACCTCGTCGAGCGGCCGCGCCGCCCGCAGGGCCCGCATCACGAGCGGGTGCGACGTGGCTTCCCGCTGTTCGTCTTCGAAGAACAGCTCCTCGTCGAGCTTCTCGCCGGGCCGCAGTCCGCAATACCGAATCCGCACCTGCTCCGGCGGCACGTGCATCACGTAGGCCAGACTCGACACCAGCTCCACGATCCGGATCGGCTCGCCCATGTCGAGCACGAACGTGCCGCCGCGGCCGGGCAGGGCACCGGCCAGGAGCACCAGCTGCGCCGCCTCGTTGATCGTCATGAAATACCGCCGCACGTCTTCGTGGGTGATCGTGATCGGCAGCCGCTTGGCCAGCTGCTCGGTGAAGATCGGCACCGCGCTGCCACTCGATCCGATCACGTTGCCGAATCGCACCGCCACGAACCGCGTGGTCGAGGTCTCTCCGAACGACTGCAGGAACCGCTCGGCCACGAGCTTCGACGCCCCCATCACGCTCGACGGATGGACGGCCTTGTCGGTGGAGAGGGCCACGAACGTCGAGACGCGATGGGCGTCGGCCAGCTCGGCGAGCGCCGCCGTGGCCAGCGAGTTGTTTTCGATCGCCTCGATCGGATGGGCCTCCATCAGCGGCACGTGCTTGAAGGCCGCCGCGTGGATCACGATCTCGGGCCGGTGGTCGGTAAACAGCCGCTCGGCCCGATCGATGTGCGAGATGTCGCAGAGGATCGGCACGAGGTCGGTGCGGCCGAGCGCGGCCGACTGCACGAGCTCGTGGTGGATCGCGAACAGACTCGCCTCCGACCGTTCCACGAGCACGATCCGGGCCGGGGCGAACCGCAGCAGCTGGCGACAGATCTCGGATCCGATCGAGCCGCCGGCCCCGGTGACGAGCACCGTCTTGCCGCGGAGGAACGGATACACACGGGCATCGTGGTCCTCGAGCCGCGCCTGCGGTCGGGAGAGCAGGTCGCGGAGCTCGAGCGGGCGGACGACCAGCGGCTGCACCGTCGTGGGACGGCCGTCCTGCGGCAGCTCGGGATCGGTGACGTTCTCGGCGATCGACACCCGCACGTTGATCTCCGCGCAGGCCTCGCACAGTTCCCGGAGCCGGCTGCCGTAAATCGCCCCCTCACGGATCACGATCTCCGACGCCCGCAGCCGCTGGGCGCAGGCCGCCGCCATCTGCACGGGGCCGAGCACCCGGGCCCGGCCGACGTGCACGCCATAGGTGTCGGGATCGTCGTCGAGCAGCCCGGCCACGAAGTAGCTTCGGGACTTCAGCTCGCCCAGCGAAGCCGCCAACTGGCGGCCGGCCGGCGAGGCGTCGATCACGAGCACGGTCTTCTGGTTGCCGACCGTGGTGCTCGGCATGATCTCCTCGTAGAGGCTGCGGGCGATGGCCTGCATGCCGCCGACGGCGAGGAGCGTGAAGGCCCAGTCGAGAAGCAGCACCGACCGCGGAATCTGGATCCAGCCCGGGATCTGGCCGCTGAAGTAGTTCAGGGCCACGAACACGAGCAGGCAGGTGGTGGCCGCCCGCAGGAGCCGGTTCAAGTCGGCAAACCGGGCCGCTCGCCAGGGCTTGTGGCAGAAGCCTCGCCAGTAGAAGACGAGCAACTTCACGCCGACCACGGCCACGATCGTGGTGAGGATCGCCTGGGCGTCGGAGCTTTTGAGGAGCAGTTCGCTGCGGAGGTAGAAGGCCGCGAGATAGGTGAATTCGAAGATGAGCGTGAGCAGGGCCGTGACGACGATGGCCTCGCGGGTGGGCAGCCGGGCACGGCACCACTCCATGAACTTCTCGACGGCTGCTGACGTGAGTCGTGCGATCATGCGGGCTTCCGTTCCACTACAGCGATTCGAGGTCGATGTCTTCGAGTTCGATCGAGGCGCCTTGGTTGAGGAACTGCACCGCCACGAGCAGCCGCTCCTCACCCCGCCTGCGGATCACCACGCCCTCGATGCCCTTGAGCGGTCCGCTTCGCACGCGAACCGGTTGCCCCGGCTCCAGCCGGGCCTCGGGCGTGAGCGGCTGATCGCTGTCGATGAGCCGCCGGATCGCCCGCAGGTCGGTGACAAGCATTCGCGGGTCGCCCACCGGAATCCAGCGGGCGATCGTGTTGGTGGCCAACGCCGCCCGCCGCTGCTCGTCGTCTACGTGCGAAAATACGTAGCCTGGGAAGAGCGGGACGTATGACGAGCGGGTCTTGCCTCCCGCCGACCGCAATCGCCGGCGGATCATCGGCCCATAGAAGGGGATGTGGGCCGCTTCGAGCTTCCGCATGAGGTCTTTCTCGCGGCGGGCGAGCGTGTAGAAGACGAGCCACCGCGCAGCCTCCGGCCCGCCGACGTCGCCCGACCCCGTGAGGTCGAGCAGGTCGCTCGGGTAGACGTCGCGTTGTTTGGGAAGAATGGGCACGCGGGGGCGCCTTCGAGACCCTCTCTGGAACGCAAGTTTACGCCGGTTTCCCGCCCAAGTCGCCCCACCTGCCGCCGCCGCCGGGTGTTTTTTCGGGAACCACCCCCGGAAGGCAGACAGGGCAAAGTTTACGGCCGGAATCCGCCGATACTCCCGATCGCAGCGACTGTGCCGGTCGCAGGGAGTGTGAGCATGGGCTGGTTTGCAACGAAGACAACCCGCACGACGGCGACGCTCGTGGCCCTGGCCGCGACGCTCTCCTCGGCCGGTTGCACCTCCATCTACGGCCGGCCGCAGCGATCGCACTTCGTCAGGGTGTCGGAGCAGGCCAACTGCCAGCCCAGCGACCCGAGCCGGATGCCGGCCAAGGAACTGGCGAAGGTGTCGCTCCCCGCCTACGTGATCGAGCCGCCTGACATCCTGCTCGTGGACGCGCTCCGCGTGGTGCCCAAGCCGCCATTCCGCATTCAGTCGTTCGACTCGCTGCAGGTGATCGTGGAAGGCACGCTGCTCGAGCAGCCCATCAACGGCATCTATGTCGTGGAGCCGGGCGGCATGCTCGATCTCGGCCCTTCCTACGGGAAGGTGATGGTGGGCAATCAGTCGCTCGAAGAGGCCCAGGATTCGATCTTTCGCCACCTGAAGCGGATCCTCCGCGAGCCGCAGGTGTCGCTCACGCTCGCCCAGGCTGCCGGCCAGCAGCAGATCGCCGGCGAGCACCTCGTGGGCCCCGACGGCACGATCAATCTCGGCACCTACGGCAGCGTGTACATCACCGGCCTGACGCTCAACGAGGCGAAGGCCAAGATCGAGCAGCACCTCGGCCAGTATCTCGACGCGCCGCTCGTGAGCGTGGACGTGTTTTCGTACAACTCGAAGGTCTACTACGTCGTCACCGAAGGGGCGGGCTTCGGCGACAACGTGGCCCGGTTCCCCGTGACGGGCAACGAGACCGTGCTCGACGCGATCGCGCAGATCAACGGCCTCTCGAAGCTCTCCAGCAAGGACATCTGGATCGCCCGGCCGGCTCCCTCCGGCGTGGGCTGCGACCAGATCCTGCCCGTGGACATCGAATCGATCATGAAGGGGGGCGCGACCGCCACCAACTACCAGATCCTGCCGGGCGATCGGGTGTTCATCGCCCAGGATTCGTGGGTCGCCTTCGACAGTATCGTGGGCAAGATCACGGCCCCCTTCGAGCGGATGTTCGGCTTCACGCTGCTCGGCTCGAGCATGGTGCGGACGCTCACGGTGCCGTTCGGAACATTCTTCTGCTGGACGGCCCGCGAGGCCTACGGCGTGGACGACCCGCGGTGGCTGGTGTTCCGGGCCTGGATGCTCACGGAGGCTCCGGGCTGGATGCAGACGGCCTACGCGGCGCACGGCGAAGAGTTCGCCGCCTGGCTGCACGACAAGCCGCTGGCGAAGGCGGCTGTCCGGGCCGCGATGGAGATGGCGATCGCCGGCTACGAGCTGCCGGAGTGACCGGCTGATGGCCCGGGCCCGGCGAGTGCGGTAGAATTCAACTGAAACCAATAAAAGCCCCCAGGCGCAAGCCGGGGGATCTGACCGGCGATCAACCCGGCAAACACCACCATGTCCTACCACCGCCTCCCCCATCGCCACATCCTCCGCACCGCAACTCTGATGCTAGCCGCGATCGTGGCCGGCTCGGCAGTGGAGGCTCGGGCGCAAAACGGCGGCCTGCCCTTCTCGAATACCAACACCTACCGCCGGCCGACGGTGAGCCCCTACACGATGCTCGCCCAGCCCGGTGGCGGGGCGGGTGGTGGATTGAATGCCCAAGGCGGTACGAACCCGCTCGTCTATCAGCAGCTCATCCAGCCGCGGTTCGATCAGGAGAGCCAGATCGTGGGGGGGATGCAGCAGGCCCGGCAGATCAACAATCTCCAGGGTCGTGTGCAGCAGATTCAGCGTGACACGAGTGCCCGGCAGGTGAACGAAAGCATTCGCGCGACGGGCCATTCGGCGACGTATCTCAACATGTCGCACTACTACCCCGGCGCCCGCTGACGACCGGGCGGCTCCAACGCTCGTAGGCCCGTTGCTCCGCAACGGGCTGCCCGTCACGGAGTGACAGGCCTACGGACGGCAACGGGCTGCCCGTCACGGAGTGACGGGCCTACGGACGGCAACGGGCTGCCCGTCACGGAGTGACAGGCCTACACGCTGCTAAACTACGCAGTATGCGTTGTGCCGTCGTCCTCATCGCGCTCCTGCCGCTGGCCGCCCGCGCGGAGGACGCCGCCGTTTCGGCCCGCCCGCAGATGCGCCAACTCGCCCCCTCGGCCGCCGCTGGTGAGCCCCCGGGGCCGCACGAACTCGTGGACGCCCGCGTTGAACTGCGACGCCGCTTCCGCGACGAGTTTGCCACCATCTCGACGCCCGCCGGCGCGAACGCTGCCGTGGCCGCGCTCCTCGATGCGGCCACGACCGAACCTGACCGCCGGCTCAAATGGCTCATGCTGGACGAGGCCCGCGAACTCGCCGCCGATGCCGGCAACGCCGCGGCCGTCTCCCGGACGATCCAGCTTGCTTCCGCCAGCTACGACTTCGACGCCGTGGCCGAGGAATATCGCACGCTGAACGAGATCCCGCTGCGGCTCCTCGAACCGGTTCGCGCCGCCACTTTGGCCGACGCCGCGGGCCGGCTCGCCGCGCGGGCCGAGGCCGACGGCCGCCGCGATGTGGCCACGTCGGCCCAACTGCTGGCGATGCGGGGCTGGGAGCGGGCTGGCAACATCGCGGCCGCCCGTGCCGCGGCCGCGAAAGTCCGCGAGCTCGATCCTGGCCGCGAACCCGGCCGGAGGTAGGCCCGTTGCGGAGCCGTAGGCCCGTTGCTCCGCAACGGGCTTTCCGGGCAGTCCGTCACGGCGTGACGGACCTACGGCCGGCAAGGGCAGTGAACGGCCCTTACTCGTCGAACGGCCGGCGGGGCTCGCGGGGCTGATCATTTTCGGGCCCCGCCTCGCTCTCCGCCTGGCCGGCCGGCTCATCGAGCTTCGCCTCCTCCACCTCCTGCCGCTCCCGCCACGGCTTCTCCGCCACGTAGCTCGCCAACTCGCCTTCGAGCTGCTGCTTCACTTCATCCGCGTCGGCGCTCGCATCGACCGCCTGCTGACTGAACTCGCGGGCCTTCGCGAAATCACCCGCCTCCGCGTAGCCCGCTGCCAGGGTGCTGATGATGTGGGCCTCCTTCCACTCCGTGAGCTCACAGGCTTTTTGCGCCAGCTCGATCGCCCGCTTGCCATTGCGGATCGCGTCGTCAGGCGACGTGGCGAGCAGCCAGGCGAGATTGTTGAGCACGCCCGTATCCTCGGGCTTGAGTGCGTGGGCCTTCTCCAGATCCTCGATCGCCGCCTGATGTTCACCGATCGAGATCGCCGCATCACTGCGGCCGCGGCGGCTGGCGAAATGCTCCTCGTCGATTTCGAGAGCCCGCGTGAACCGCCGGATCGCCTCCCGCGGCTGCTTGGCGGCCAGATAGAGCATGCCGAGCTGGCTGACGACCACGGCGTCGTCTCCATTCCGCGCGACGAGCCGCCGGAAATCCCGGATCGCGCTCGGATAGTCGTCGCGCTCCGCCGCGATGAGGCCCCGCAGTTCCAACGCGACCGTGTTGTCGGGATCGTCGGAGAGCACCGACTCGACATCGTCCAACGCCTTGTCCGACTCACCCGCCTGCTGGTGGATCCGGGCCCGCAGCACGAGGGCCGCCGGATTGCCCGACTCCAGCTCGAGCGCACGGTCAACATCCGCGATCGCCTCGGGATACTTCTCCTCCACCGCGAGCAGCCTGGCCCGCTGCAGGAGCGGGCTGCTCGAATCGGGCTCCAGCTCGATCGCCTTGTCGAAGGCCTTCTTTGCCTCCTCGCGCTTGTCGCCCATCATGCAGGCCATGCCGAGAGCCTCGTGCAGCGACCCATCGTCCGGCTTCTCCTCGACCGCCACGAGCAGGTCTTCGCGGGCCCGGTCGAACTTGTCTTCGACGAGAAAGTGCAGGCCGCGGGTGCGACGGATTTCGACGTCCCGCGGGGCAAACTCGATCGCCTTCGCGTAGTGCTCTTCCTGCTTCTCCGTGTCGTCTTCCTCCAGGCTCGCCAGCACGATGTGGGCCTTCGCCATCTGGAGGCGATCATCACCGAGCAGCTCGAGTGCCTTCTCGGCGGCTTCCCGCGCCCGTCCGCGTTCACCCCGCGGCAGGGATTCGAGGCGGGCGATCATGAGGTGGGCCTGCCCGAGCTTCGGATCCCGCTCGATCACCTCGCCGAGGTCGCGCAGGGCAAACGCCCGCATCCGCGGCCACTGCGGGTTGGGGGGCACGGCGTTGTAGATCGCATCGACGAGCATGCCGGCGCGATCGACGAGCGTGCCGGTGTAGAGATCATCGGCAAACTTCTTCGATTCGGCGTCGAGGCCGAGCGTGACGGCCTGCTTGCAGTGTTCGAGCACCCGCTCGTAATCGTCGAGGTCGTCGGCTCCGAGTTTGGCGTCGATCGCCTTGTCGAGTTCGGCCTGCCCCGGACTCTCTTCGGCCGCCGCCGCCCCGGCAGCCAGCATCAGGCACGCGATCACAACCAAGAAGCTCCCGGCGGAAGCCGGGGGACACGCATCACTTCGTCGCACCATCGCAACCCGCCTTTGTTCGATCGGAACCGGTGGATACCAGTGCAAAGTATGCGGCAGAACCCGTGAAAAATGCCACTGCATTCAGAGTGGCGCGGGCAGGTCGCGGCGGGCGAAAATCACCGCGCCGATCACGTATGCGAAGAGCCCGATCCCGAGCAGCACGCCGTCGTAACGGGCCAGCAGGAGCCAGGAATCGAGGCCGCCAAACACGAGCCGCTGCGGCTCATAGGCGTTGAAGACAGACAGATACCCGACCCAGGAGAGCGACTCGCTCATCCGGCCGACGAGTTTCGCCAGGATTGAAAATACGTAGAAGCCGCAAAGTATGCCGATTGTGCGCCAGCGATGGCTGTCGGCCGCCGACACGCAGGCCGTGATCCCCGCCATGCAGACCATGAGGCCAAACACGTTGGCGGCCGCCGGCACGAACCGGGCCGGATCGACCTGCCCGGCCCAGGGCCCAAAGGCGATGGCCGAATAGACGCCTCCGAGCAGAACGCCGACCAAGACAGCCGCCGCGAGCGTGGTGGCGACGGCCTGCGTGACGAACACGGCCACGCGGCCGACGGGCGCGGCCAGCACCATCTCCATCGTGCCCCGCTCCAACTGGCCCGACACGGCGTCGCTGCCCCGGGTGATGCCCCAGACCGTGGCGGCGAGCACGACCACCGGATCGACGAACGCCAACGCGACGCGGCCCGCGTGGGTTGCCACCTCGGAGAACGGCACGCCCGACAGCTTCTGCCACTCCTGCGGAATCGCCCGCAAGAGAACGTCTTGAAAGGCCGACATCTGGATCTGCGCGGAGAGCGTGATGTAGATCCAGGGAAACACGGCCCAGAGCGCGGCCAGCGAGAGCACGAGCACTCGCTGATCGCCCCAGGTGCGCTTCCAGATTGCGGTGTTGAAGATCATGGTGTGTGGCTGTTCCTGTGAAACCGGTCGTAGACGGCGCCCAGGCCGACCGGCTCGACCTGCATCTCCGCGAGTGGCAGCGTCGCCAGCCAGCCCAGCAACGGTGCGAGCGAGTCGGCCGTCTCGAGCACGACCGTGCCCCCATCGTCCGCCGTGAGCGTTACATGCTCTGCCACCGCCGCCGGCACGCCGGTGAACGGCCCCGCGAGCCGGGCCGTGATTCGATGGCTCCGGCGGAGATCGTGGATCGACTGCTCGTGCACGAGCCGGCCACCCCGCAGGATCGCCACGCGGTCGCACGTGGTCTCCACCTCGGAGAGCACGTGCGACGAGAAGATCACCGTGCGGCCCGCCGTCCGAGCTTCGAGCACGAGGTCGAGCACCTCCGCGCGGGCCGTGGGGTCGAGGTTGGCCGTGGGCTCGTCGAGGATCACGAGTTGTGCGTCGGTGGCGAGCACGACGGCGAGGGCCAGCTTCTGCCGCATGCCCGTGCTCATGCGGGCCACCTGCCGCGAGCAGTCGAGACCGAGCCGGTCGGCGATCGTCGCGGCCTGCGAGCGGCTGCACGACCGCCGCAGGTCGGCGAAGAAATCGAGCACGCCGTGGCCGTTCATGCGGCGAAAGAGCCGGGCCTCGCCCGGCAGGTAGGCGGTCTGTTCACGCACCCGCAGCGACTGCGTGACACAGTCGAAGCCGGCTACCGTGGCGGTGCCGCTCGTGGGCGTGATGAAGCCGAGGAGCGTGCGGAGAAAGGTGGTCTTCCCGGCGCCGTTGGGACCGAGCAGGCCGAAGATCTCTCCCGTCGCGACCTGCAACGAACAGCCGTCGAGCGCCGTGAAGCTGCCGTAGCGTTTCGTAAGGTGGTCGGCGCGGACGAGCATGCTGTGAGCGGAGTTCAGGAGAAGTGCCGCACAAGATAGTAGGCGGCCAGCGCGAATCCGAGGATGGCCACGAACCGCCGCACGGCCGCGGGGGGCAGCCGCCGGGCGATCACCGACGCCGACAGGCTGCCGGCCATCGCCGCGACGGCCATCACCGCGGCGAGCGGCCAGGAGACGTCGTGGGCTCCGCTGAGCGAGCCGGCCGCGAACGTGGCCGCCGCCACGCCGTTGATCGCCGTACCGAGCACGTTTTTCACGCCATTGAGCCGGTGGATGTCGCCCAGGCCGAGCAGGCCGAGCACGGCGAGCATGAGAATGCCGATGCCGGCTCCGAAATACCCGCCGTAGACCGCGACCGCGAACTGCAAGAGGCAGGCGGTGTAGGCCCGTTGCTCCGCAACGGGCTGCCCGTCACGGAGTGACGGGCCTACGGGGGCAACGGGCTGCCCGTCGGGGAGTGACGGGCCTACGGGGTGTGACCGGCCCGCCTGCAGCGCCCGCACGACATATGGCTGCGCGCTGAACAAGATCGCCGCAGACAGGATCAGCCAGGGCACCGCAGCCTCGAACCACTCGGGGGGTAGCCGGAGCACGAGGAGCGTGCCCACGATCCCGCCCACCACACTCGGCAGGATCATCCACCGCACCCACGCCGGCTGCTCCGTGCGCTCACCGCGATAGGCCCAGGCCGCCACGGCCGAGGCCGGCCAGAGGCCGATCGTGCTCGTGGCATTCGCCACCACCATGCGGCTGGGGTCCGGAGGGAGGATCGCCGCGAGCACCGGAAACGTCAGGATCGTGCCGCCACCGGCCACGGAATTCACCGCGCCGGCCGCGGCCGATGCGACGGCCAGCACGACCAGGCCAGGCAGACTCGTGGGCAAGGGGGCATCATCCATGCCGCGTGGTTGTACCCCACGGCATCGACTGGTGCCCGGAAGTCATCGCTCGGCAGCGGAATCGAGGAGCAGATAGCCCGCCCAGAAAAATGGATGGCGGGCGTCGGTGAGCGGCTGCTCGCCCCGCTTGAGCCGCGGTTCGCGGTCGGGATCGGGGGCTTCGGCGGTGACGACGTCCACTGCCCGCTGCCAACTCGCCGAGGCCGACGGTGCCGGCGCGTGGTCGGCAGTGAGCGTGGCATCCCGCAGAAACTCCGTCATCAGGTCGGCCGTCGTGCGGCCGCCGACTCGCCACCGCGCCAGCAGGGCCGTGCGGCTGCCGGCCGCGAGCAGATCGATGGCGGGCATGAAAAGATCATCGCCGGGGCGCGGGGGCAGGCTCCCCTTCTCGAGGCCGCGGGCGAGGGCCGACTGCATCCCCGGCAGGAGCATGATTCCGGGCCGCTTCTGTGGCGGGGCGAGCCAGTCGGCGAGCGGGATGCTGCCGCGGCCCGCTGCCGCGGGCACGAGCGACGCCGTCGCGGTCGCCATGCTGCCGAGGTCATCGAGCACGACGAGCCCGTCGAACACCGAGGCCACGACTGCCGCCGGCGGCTTCTCCGGCAGCGGCAGCGGCACCGCCCGATCGATTCCCTGCGTGAGACGGTCGAGCGTCTCGGCGATCGTGGCCTTCGGGCCGCGGGCAATCCGGCCGACGTGGACACCGATCGGCCCCGTGCCCGCGGGGCCGGGCAGTGGTGCCACTGCGAGGCTGCGGGTCGGGGCATACCGCACGCGGCAGCGATCGCGGAGCAGCGCGGAGCCGCCGTCGCCGTTGCCCGACGCGATCGGCAGGAGCTCGAACGGCACATACCACAGCCAGCCGTCGGGCACGATCACCAGTTCGTCGATTCCCTCGGCCAGCGTGATGCGGGAGTTCTCGAACAGCATCCGCTCGAGTTGCGCGGCGGAGTCGCGCCAGGTGCTCGCCGCGAGCTTGTCGGTGGAAACGGCGGCATCGGGATCGAAAAGGCAGAGCGCCTTTGCCAGCTGCGCGATCTCCACGGGAATGCCGGCCGCCTGCCGCACCTCCCATGTCGCCTGCCGATCACGGGATTCGAGCGCGGCTGTAAGGCCCGCGCGGGTCCAGCGAAACGAGAGCATCAATTGCCTGGGAGCCAGCCGGCTGCGGATCTCCGGAGCCGGCGTGAGCGGCGGAAAATCGACCGCGGTGGCCTCGCGGCCGGCGGAGAGAGCGGCGACGAAGGCCATGCGGGTGGTGGCGAGCGACTGATACTTCGCCCAGTCGTCGGCGCTGCCGGCGAGCGGTGCGTCGGCTGCCGCCGGCTTGGCGGCGAGCAGGTCGGCGGCGAGCCGGCCACGGACGAGGGCGAAGGACTCGAGCGTGGCGGCGAGATCACGGCGGTTGCCGAGGACCGCGGCTCGACGTGCGGCGGCGACCGCGTCGAGTCGGGCCGGATCGGCTGCGAGCAGCCGATCGACAGCCAGCCGCCGGCCGCCGAGCGGCCGGGCCGACAGCCAGCGGTCGCGGACCATCGCCTCGGCCGCCTCGAAGGCCTGGTCGGCACTGCGGCGAGTGGCGACGGTCAGCCAGGCCTCGAATGCATCCTGGCGGTTGCTGGAGATCACTGCGAGCGTGTCGAGCGGCTCGACCGCGAAGTCGCGATCGGCCGGCGGCGCGAGCAGCGTGGAGAAAAGGGCTTCGGCCTGGCGATCGGAGAGGCTGCCCGATCCCTGGAGCACGAGTTCGACCAGCCTGGCCGTTTGAAACAGCCGCGGGCTCCGCGGCCGCGCGATCTCGACCGCACTCGCGAGGGCCGCATCGCCGCCGCGGACGTCGGCCGTGGCATAGCCGAGGATCGCCTGGGCATACGCCGCTTCGGCGCCAAGCTGGCCGCGGCCTGGGTCGGCCCGCAGGAGGCGGCCGTCGATCTCCTTGATCGCGGCGGCCGCGGCCTTTGCATCGCCGCCGGTGGCGAGGCATTCGGCCTGCATCGCGAGCAGCCGCGCGTGGAGCACGGGCCAGTCGCGGTCGGCCCATGCGATCGCGCCGCGGATCGCCGGGGGTACGCCGCGGGTGCCAGCCGCCGCGTGGGCGTCGAGCACGAACGCGAAGGCCTCTTCGATCGCCCGCGGATCCCCTTCGTCGGCCGCGGCATACGTCGCTTCGGTGAACAAGGTCGTGGCCTGGGCGGCCTGGCCGGCGTCGAGCGCGATGCGGCCGAGCACGATCAGGCCCCAGGCCGTGAGTTGATGATCGAGCCCATCGCCGATCACGAGGCCGCGGGTGAGCAGCGGCGTGGCCTGATCGGGCTTGCCCTGCGCCCAAAGCGCCGTGCCCAGTGCGATGTCGATCCACGACTGCGCGTAGTGGGCGGGCTGCGCGGGCCGCTGCGCCAGCGCCGTGGCCACCCGCTCGAGATGCGGTGCCTCACGACCCAACGGACCGAGGATCACCGCCTGGCGGTAGATCGCGATCACCAGGGCTCGCATGATCTCCGCGGGACGGATGAGCTGGTCGAACGGCGCGACGAGAACGCCCCCTTGCTCCATCACCTGCTTGGGATCGGCACCAGCCTGGCGGATCGCGATCGTGTCCGGCAGCTGCGCGGGGCGGGTGTTTCTCGTGCTGCGGCCCCACGTCGCCTTCGGCTGCTGCTGCCGCGGGCGGAGCGGCTGTTGAGGAAACTGAACGGCGAGCAGCCACTGCGGATATGCCGCCGCGAGCAGGAGCGCCTCCTCGTAGGCCGCGACCGCCTCCCGGAGATCGCCGAGCTCGTAGTGGCACTCGCCGATCAGCGTGCTGGCGGCGATGGAGTCGATCCACCGCTGCCCGCCGATCCGCAGGCACGACGTGTATTCGTCGCCGGCCAGGTCGAGGCCACGGGTCGTGGCGCCGGCGGCGAGGGCGGCGAGCGCGGCGTCGTAGGTCGGTGAAGGACGCGTGCCGAGCGCGGCCGGCGGGCCGAAGCCCCGCGGCAGCACGACCTGCTGCGCGGCCAGCGGACTGCAGGAGCACAGGGCGACGACGAGGAGCCAGGCGATGGCGGGGGGCCGAATCGGGAGCGGTGGGCTCATGCCGTGGTTGTACACCGGCGCGGGCCGCGGGAGTGCGTTCGGGCAAGTCGGGCAAACGGCCTGGCAAGTTGGGGTGTCCGCGGGGCCGGTCGTGTCGATTGCTCAAAGTTTGCGGGTCGTGCCGGTCGATACATCGCAGGTCTGCCCTTGCGAGGACCATGCCATGCGTCGTGCACACCACAGCAACCCGATCCGGATCGCCACCCCGCGGGGCCGAGCGATCAGCCTGCGTCAGCGGGTGGCCGCCTGTGTGGCGCTGGCCGCTGGAGCCACGAGCCTGACCGGCTGTCAGGTGGACGTGGGCGGCCAGACGCTCCCGAGCGCGTATTACCTGCAGGACGACATTCAATACTTCCCTGCCGGCCCCGAGTTCAAACTCTCGAAGGAGGCCGCGGCGCAGAAGGCCTACAAGAAGGAAATCGGCGCGGACGGCTGCGGCGATAACTGCGGCGGCTGCAGTCATTGCGGGCATTGAGCCGCGGCGGGCTCCCCCGGCTCGCGCCTGGGTTTCCATACAAGCCCTGTGCGCAAGCGAGGGGATGGTGCGGGATGGAACGTGTTTCCCGGCACGATCCCCCGGCTCGCGCCGTTCGTTCCCATACAAGCCCTGAGCGCGAGCGAGGGGATGGTGCGGGATGGAACGTGTTTCCCGCCACGATCCCCCGGCTTGCGCCGATGGTTGCCATACAAGCCCTGTGCGCAAGCGAGGGGATGGTGCGGGATGGAACCCGTTTCCCGCCACGATCCCCCGGCTCGCGCCGATGGTTGCCATACAAGCCCTGAGCGCGAGCGAGGGGATGGTGCGGGACGGAACGTGTTTCTCGCCACGATCCCCCGGCTCGCGCCTGGGGGCTTTTATTGGGCGGGGCTCCCCGCTAAGATGCTCATCTGTGGGCTGAAGACCCTAATCAATCATAAAAACTGATTGATGTGTGGGTTTTTATCCCTCAAATAGGATGAGTCGTCAGCTCCGCAGTGGGGCCTGCGACGGACCCCGCGGAGGCGGGCTTGGTGAGTGGCACGCATTGCACCCGGTATGACCGCTGCAGCCGAACTGCTGATCGGCGAGTTTCTCCGCACGCTCGACGAGCGGTTTCGGCTGGCCATTCCGCCGGAACTCCTCGATCCGCTCCTCGCTGCGGGGCCGAAACTCGTGCTCGCCAAGGAGCGGGCGGGCTGCCTCTCGCTCTGGTCGGCCGCCATTTGGAAGCCCCGGATCGACGCGGCCGTGGACGTGGTGCGGAGCAAGATGCAGGCCGGCCTGCTCACCCAGCGGGTGGGCCAACTTCAGGATCTCGGCCGGTTGCTCTCGACGCGGCATGCGACGGTGTCACTCGCGGGTCGGGCCCGACTCGTCGTGCCCGAAGGCTTCCGCGATTTCCTGGGCGTGGAGCCTGGCGGCGAGTTGATCGTCGTGGGCGCCGCGGTCTGCGTGGAACTCTGGCAACCGGCGGCCTGGACGGCCTTCGTCACGAACGAGATGCCCGGCTTTCGTCAGCGGATCGACGAACTGACGGCCTGAACCGCATTCAGTTTCAGACTCGGATTCGAACTCAGATTCGATTTTCGGCCTTGCCCGGATGGAGAGGGCACGTTTTCAACCTGTCGGTCTCATCCGGCCAGGAAACACGATAGCCACGGAGCGGGCCCCACCAGCACGGATGCTGCCGAGGGATCCTCTTCACCGGGCAAGGCCCTTTTGACACGCAGAATGAGTTTCCGATAGAAGCCCCCAGGCGCAAGCCGGGGGATCGCGATTGGTGGGACGACGCCTGCCTCGATCCCCTCGCTTGCGCTCAGGGCTTGTATGGGGGCGTTACGCGAGCGGGTTCGTGCGCTGGCCCAACGGCAGCAAAACCTTCGCGCCGGCGATCGCCGACGCGAATACCGCCGCGGTCATCTCCACCGTCGTGCGGCCGGCATACATGCCGGTCTCGGGCTCCCGGTCTTCGAGGATCGCGTCGATGAGATCGATCGCGGCCCGTCGCCCCCAGCCGGCGCGTTCCGCCGCGCGATCGACATCGGTCTCCGGCAGTGGTGAGTCGAGCCCCTCGGGGCCGATCGGCTTCCAGGGGTAGTCCCTGTCGATCCGCCACAGGGGCGCCTCACGAAGGTACGCATGTGGCACGAAGTCGGGCCGGATGTGGATCGCACCCTTCGTGCCCACGACGGTGAGCCCGAAATTCGGCTGCTTCGTGCCCGCCTCACGCACGCTCGCGAAATACCCCGTCGGTCCATCCGTCAGGCCGAACATCGCACTCACGGCATCGCCCGCGATCAGGCCGAGCTCCTCCGGGCCGGCGACGGCGTCGGCCTTCGTGATCGGCCGTTCTCCCTGCGTGACGCTCGCCATGCACCACGCCGGGCTGCCGCCGAGATCCGCCATCATGTCGAGCACATGACAGCCGAGCACCCAGAGATCCTCGCCCCCGCCGCGCCGATCTTCCTTGCCGCGACCCCGCAGCTCCAGCACGGTGCCGATCCGCCCTTGTTCGATGAGGTCGCGGGCGGCCAGATAGCTCGGTGAGTGGCGGTTGACGAATGCCAGCGACAGTTTCGCATTGGCCTTCCGGCAGGCGGCGATCACGGCGTCGGCCTCTGCCAGCGTGCGGACGAAGGGCTTCTCCATGAAGATGCCCTTCGCGCCGGCCTCCGCGGCCGCGATCGCCATCTCGGCATGGCAGTCGAGCTGTCGCATGCAGATCGCGACGATGTCGGGCTTCACCTCGGCGAGCATTGTGCGCCAGTCGGCGAAGGCCACGCCGCGGTTCGCGGCATCGAGGCCGTTGCGGGCCACCGCCTTCGCCAGGCCCTCGGCCGCCTCGTCGGCGATCGCCACGAGTTCGACGCCCGGCAGGCCGCGCCACAGTTCGTCGATCGCGTGCCCATAGTCGCCTCGGCCCGTCCGCCCGATCGCCGCCACGCGGAGTGCATCCATGTCATTCGCCTTTCGTGTCTGAGTGACCGCGGAAGTGAGCGGTGTGACTATGATCTTACCCACAGACGTCATGACGCACGCTCCATCCGACCATCGGCACCACGCTTCCTGCGGACACGGGCATGCGCATGGCCTCGCACCCGAGCGGTTCGACCGGGCGATGGCGCTGGGCGTGGCACTCAACCTGGCGTTCGTGATCGTGGAGACCGGCTGCGGCCTGTGGGCCGACTCGCTCGCGCTGCTCGCGGATGCCGGACACAACGCCGGCGACGTGGTGGGGCTTCTGCTCGCCTGGGGCGCCAGTTGGCTGGCCCGACGTGCCCCGTCGGCCCGCTTCACCTGGGGCCTGCGGCGGGCCACGATCTACGCCGCGCTTGCCAATGCCACGCTGCTGCTCGCGGCCTGCGGCGCGATCGCCTGGGAGGCGGTCGCACGGCTCAGGTCACCCGAGCCGGTGGCCGGCACGATCGTGATCGTGGTCGCCGCGATCGGCGTGGTGATCAACACGCTCACGGCCCTCCTGTTCCTCCGCGGCCACGGCGATGCCAACGTGCGGGGTGCGTTTCTCCACATGGCGGCCGATGCGGCCGTCTCGGCCGGTGTGGTGGCCGCCGGCATCGCCATCGCCCTGACGGGCCGCACATGGATCGATCCGGCCGTGAGCCTCGTGGTGGCCGCCGCGATCGTGGCGGCCACCTGGGGACTCTTCCGCGAGAGCATCGATTTGGCACTCGATGCCGTGCCGCGCGGCATCGAGACGGGCCGGATTACGCAGGCGCTCGCGGCGCTGCCCGGCGTGATCGACGTGCATGAACTGCATGTGTGGGGCGCGAGCACGTCGGAGACGTCGCTCACCGTCCACCTCACCGTCGAGATCGACGTGGATCGCGATGCCGTGCTCCGGGCCGCCGACGAGATGCTCCGTCGCGACCACCATGTGGCCCATGCGGTGGTCCAGGTGGAAGGCCTCGCCGCGAGCTGTCAGCGGCGTTGAGCCAGCGACATGAGCACGGCCAGCGCCATGACGGCACCGGCTGCGAGGAGGATCGGGGCGGCCTTCGCCACAACCCTCGCCCAGCGGCTGGCCGGCGGCGTTTCCCGCACCGGCGGCGGTCCCTGCTGCGGCAGCAAGAGTGAGTCGGCTGCGAGCTGCCACATCCAGGAGTCGGCGACCGGACCGTTCGGCGGTTCGACGATCGAACTGTTTTCCGGCTTGAAGGCCGTGGCGGGGACGCGGGTGGGGAGCGGCGGCAACGCGAGCATGGCCGGGTCGAGCAGCCCGAGCGAATTGAATAACTGCCCGTGTTCCTCGCCACCGAGCGAAGAGCTGCTCAGCGGCTCGGCAGACGCCAGGGCGGGCAGCACGCACACGATGGCGACGAAGAAAACGATCCGCGACGTGGCACGCATGAGGACTGCCGGCCAACGGGCGGATCCTGCACGGTCAGGGACCGAGAGGCTGCGGAGCATGGTGGGAATCAAAGGTGGGAAGATCGGCAGAGAGCAGCAGGATAGGACCCGGCGCGGGGCCGCACCAGACCGAACTGCCGCGATTTTCATGCAGGCGGAGCCGCGGGGGAGATGCGGCAGCGTCGGCAGGCCTGCCCGAACTTCCGGGCCACGGGGCCCTACGGGTTGTCCACCTCGAATGCCCGATCCATGAGATTCGGATCGCCCGTCTTCAGCCCGTACAGAAACCACCGCACCCGCTGCTCGCTCGAGCCGTGCGTGAACGCGTCGGGCACGATGTAGCCCTGCGACTGCTTCTGGATCTTGTCATCACCGATCTGGCCGGCGGCGTTGACCGCCTCGCGGATGTCTTCCTCGTCGAGGATGCCGGCATAGCGGGCCACGTGATGGGCCCACACGCCCGCGAGGAAGTCGGCCTGCAATTCCATGCGGACGGACAGCTTGTTGTATTCCCGCTCCGACATCCGGGGTCGCATCGACTGCACCTTGTTCGAGATGCCGAGCTGGTTCTGCACATGGTGGCCGATCTCATGGGCGATCACGTAGGCCTGGGCGAAGTCACCGGGCGCGTTGAACCGCCGCTTGAGCTCCTCGTAGAAGACGAGGTCGATGTAGACCTTCTTGTCGAGCGGGCAATAGAAGGGACCCGCCGCGGCGCTCGCGAAGCCGCAGGCGCTCTTCACCTGGCCGCTGAAGAGCACGAGGATCGGTGGCTGGTAGCGCTTGCCGAACGCCTGAGGGAAGAGCGAGCTCCAGACGTCCTCGTTGTCGGCGAGCACCGTCTTGATGAACTGCGTCATCTTGTCGTTCGCGGGCTTCGCCGGGGCCCGCTGCTGTGCCGGCGGAGCCGCGAGTTCCGGCGCGACCCGCGCCAGCTGCATCGGGTCGACCCCCAGGAACATCATCACGACCATCAGCAGGAGGGTGAGCAGGCCGCCGCCCACGACCACCTGCTGCCCGACGCTCCGCCGATCCTCGACGTTCTGGCTCTGCCGCCTGCCTTCCCAACGCATGTTTCACGAGCTCCCTGGGGGTGATGTGCCGCTCCGATCGGCGAATCGGGATTGTACGGGAAACCCGGGCTGATGCGCGGCTCCGGTGGCCGCGGGCGGATATCGCGAGTGCGCAAGGGAAATCCCCGCGCTCGCGCTTAGGGCTTCCGTGGCCGCTCATACAAGCCCCCAGGCGCGAGCCGGGGGATCGCGCGTGCGCAAGGGAAATCCCCGCGCTCGCGCTTAGGGCTTGGATGGACGACCGGCTACTCCGGCAGCGGGCGGCCCTTCGTTTCCGGGGCGAACGGCAGCACGGCCAGGCCGAGGAGGAAGATGAGGCACATCAGAAGACCAGCCGGCCGCATCGGCTCCGGCGAACCGGCGAAGACCGTGCTCGAGAGCTGCCCGAGCAGGAACGGCCCGCTGGCCGCGGCGAACCGGCCGACGTTGTAGCAGAAGCTCGTGCCCGTGCTCCGCAGCCGCGTGGGGAACAACTCGGGGAAGTAGATCGCGTAGCCCGCGAACAGCGAGAGCTGGAAGAAACCCATGATCGGGAGCATCCACCAGAAGTCGCTGATGTCGTCGAGATACCTGAACACCACCATCGTCGAGATCATCGCGGCGGTGAAGAAGATCGCGAAGAACGGCCGTCGTCCGAGCCGCTGGCAGATCCTGGCGGCGAGCATCATGCCCGCGAAGGCACCCACCTGGATCATCATCGCGGCGATGCCCGACCAGATCGTGAGCCGGCTGGCGAGGTCGCTGCCGGTGAGCCCCTCGGCTTCGAACGTCTTCTTGAGCACGCTCCGCTGCAGGTCGATTGCGAAGAATCCGATACCCCACAAGCCGATCACGCCGGCACAGGCCAGCAGCATGCCGATGATCGCGTTCTTCCGCCAGCGCGGGTCGGCAAAGAGCGCTCCGTAGCCGCCGAGCGAGGTGCCCTCCGCGGCCGCCTGCTTCTTCATCTCCTGCCACCGCTCCGGCTCCTTGAGCCCGGCACGGATCACGAGCGCGAGCACCGCCGGCAGAGCCCCGATCACGAACTTCCACCGCCACGGCTCCCAGCCGGCAATGAGGCCGTTTTCGAACGACTTCTGCGCGAGCCCCAGGCCGATGCCGATCAGGGCCGCGCCGAAGTTGCCCACGGCCGAGAGCGCCTGCAGGAGGCCGAGCGCATAGGGCCGCGCCCGGTCGGGCATCACTTCCGCCACGAGGGCCACACCCACGGCGAACTCGCCGCCGACGCCGAGCCCCGTGATGAACCGGTAGAACGCGAAATCCCAGAAGCCCCGCGAGATCGCCGACAGGCCCGTGCACAGCGAGTAGATGAGGATCGTGATCATCATCGTCTTCGCCCGACCGATCCTGTCGCCCACGACACCGAAGATCAGGCCCCCCGTGGCCCAGCCCGCGAGGAAGATGCAGGTGGAGAGTCCCCCGTAGAAATCGACCGCCTTGGAATCGGCGGCGGCGCCGGCCGTGGCGAGGAGGGTTTCCATCGCCGGCTTGCGGGCCAGATTGAAGAGCTGCTGGTCGAGGCAGTCGAAGAGCCAGCCCAGCGCCGCCACGATGAGCACGAACCAGTGGTAGCGGGTCATGCCGCGATACCAGGGGCCGTCGGCCGGAGACGAAGGTGCAGAAGACGTTCCGAAGTGGGGCAGGTCGGCCATGACTCGCGGGCTTTCGTGCTGAGGACTATTCGAGCTCGGTTTCGATGCGGCGCATGTAGTCGATGCTGTCGCGGGCCAGCCGCTCCGGTCCGGGAGCATAGTCGAACACCTCCACGCTCACCCAGCCGGCGTAGCGGATGTCGTCGAGGGCGCGGAAGATCGGCAGGAAGTCGACCGCGCCGAAGCCCGGGCCCTGGAGGTTCTCGTCGTTGGCGTGGAAGTGTTCGAGGTGGCGGGCGCTCGCGTGGATGATGTCGGGGATCGGCATCGCCTCGCTCGCCATCGCCTTCACGTCGAGGTGGAGGCGGACGTGCGGCGAACCGATGCGGTCGATCATTCGGCAGGTGTCGGCGGCGGTGGTGAGCACGTCGGTCTCGGCGGTCGAGAGCGGTTCGAGGGCCACGACCGTGTCGGTCGTCTCGAGCACCGGCACGAGCCGCGAGAACACCTCGTGGATATGGTCTTCGGCCGTCGCCTGCGACACGCCCGGCAGCAGGCTCCGTTGCTTCGGCGATCCGAACACGAGCACGCGGCCACCGAGCTCGTGGCAGAGCCGGGCCAGTTCGGCGAGGTAGTCGGTCGTCCGCCGCCGCACGTCGGCATCGGGATGGGCCACGTGGAAGCCTTCGGTCTTGGCCAGCAGCCAGTGGAGGCCCACGCACTCGAGGCCCGCGCGGGCGATCGTACGGCGGATCTCGCTGCGCTGGAGGCCGGAGAGATCCGTGACGAGCGGCGCGAGGGTGAACGGAGCGACCTCCAGGCCCGTGTAGCCGCAGGCCGCGGCGGAATCGCAGGCCTTGGCCAGCGGCCAGTCGCCGAAGGTCTCGTTGCAGATTGCGTAGCGGAAGGGGGCGTTCATGCGGGGTCCTTCACTCGGGCGGGCTTTCCCGTGCGGGCCGACTGATAGCAGGCCTCGATGATCGCGACGGCTTTCCGGCCCTCGACACCATCGAGCGCGGGGCGGCGGCCGGCCTGCACCGCGGCCAGAAAGTCTTCGAAGTTGCGGGTGTGGCAGGCGTAGTTGATCGCCATCGGATCGGCTGCGCCGCCGGAGGTGCCGCTCGCGGTGCCGAGCCGGGCGCGGGTCGCTTCGTCGTCGGCATGCGTGGCCCGAAACTGCCAGGTGACGAGCTGCTCCTCCATGATCTCCGCCGTGCCGTCGCGGCCGCCGAAGATGAACCGCCGCAGTTGGCCGGGATAGAGGCTCGTGGCGGCGAGCAGCTGGCCGAGCCCGCCGTTCTTGAACTTCAGCACGGCCACGCAGGTGTCTTCGACCTCGAGCCGCTCGGCGTCGTGCGACCGCACGGCCGTGAAGGCGAACGCCGACTCCACGGGATTCTCATCGGCCGCGAGGCCGGGCATGGTGGCGCCGACGATCCACTGCAGCGCATCGACGCCGTGGATCGACTGGTTCATCAGGGCGCCGCCGCCGTCGAGGGCCCGTGTGCCCTGCCAGCGGCCGGGGCCGTAGTAGGCATCGTCGCGCCACCAGGGCACGTCACTGGCCGCGACCGCGATCGCCCCGAAGCGGCCGGCCGCGGCCGCCTCGTGCACCGTGCGGATCACGGGATTGAACCGCTGCGGAAAGATCGCGCCGAGCGTGACGCCCGCCTTCGCACAGGCGGCGATCATCCGATCGATCCGCTTGGGCGAAATCTCGAGCGGCTTCTCGCAGATCACGTGCACCCCGCGGCGGGCCGCGGCGAGCACGGCGTCGAGGTGGGCGCCCGACGGCGTGGCCACGGTGACGAAGTCGGGCTTGGCTCGGCGGAGCATCCGCGCGGTGTCGGCGAACCACTCGCAGCCGAACTCCGCGGCGAAGGCTCGCCCCTTCTCCTCGGTGCGGCAGCTGGCCGCGACGAGCTCGACGCCGGGAATGTCGCGGAGTGCGCGGGCGTGCATGCCCGCGATCGCACCGATGCCGATGATGGCTGCTTTCATGAATCTGTCTCCGGCGGCAGTGGCCACAGTGTGGCCGTTCGCCCGCGCATAGAAAAGCCCTGAGCGCAAGCGAGGGGATCGCGTCCGTTGTGACGCACGATCCCCCGGCTTGCGCCTGGGGGCTTCTATTGGCGTTCATACAAGCCCTGAGCGCGAGCGAGGGGATCCCGCGGCGGAAGCCGCCGACGGGTCGCCCAATCGCGACGGTATGATTCTCCCACGCGAGCTCCTCCCGAACGCGTGTCCACGGCATCCATGCACTCCGACCCTTCGCCCCTCATCGAACGGCTCACCACCGCGGGGCGGCGGCTCGTCCTGATCGCCAGCGGCGGCGGCTCCGCCGCCATCGCCGCGCTCGTGAGCACGCCGGGCGCGAGTGCCGCGGTGCTCGAAGGGCTCGTGCCCTATGCCCGCGAGGCGGTCGATGCCGTTCTCGGCGGGCAGCAGGAATCGTATTGCTCAGCCCGCACGGCTCGGCGGCTCGCCGTCGCGGCCTGGCAGCGGGCGGCGGTTCTCTCCGGCGTGGCTGCGGCACCGACTCCCGCCTGTCTCGGCGCCGCCGTGACGGCGAGCCTGCGCACGCTCACGCCGAAACGCGGCGAGCATCGCGTGTTCACGGCGATTCATTCCCTCGATGCCACGAGCATGACCGAGCTCGTGCTCGACAAGGGAGCGCGGTCGCGGGCTGAGGAAGAGGCGGTCGCGGCGGCGGTCTTGCTCGCGGCGATCGCGGGTGTCGCGGGGGGCGATGGGGCGGTGCCGCCGGAGATGCTCAGGACCGGCGAACGGTTGGTGCAGGCGCGAGCCGAGCCGCCGACCGCCTGGCGCGAACTCGCCGCCGGCCAGCGGAAGGTAGTGGCAGCCGCGCCGGCGAGCGACGCCGTGCCGCAGCCGGGAGGCCTCGTGTTTCCCGGGTCGTTCGATCCGCTCCATGACGGCCATCGGGCGATGGCCGCGCTGGCGGCGGAGATTGCCGAGCGGCCCGCAGCGTATGAACTGTCGATCACGAACGTCGACAAGCCGGCGCTCGACTGGATCGAGCTCCGCGATCGCACGGCGCAGTTCGCTTCGGTCGCCAACGGCCGGCCGCAACTCTGGCTCACCCGGGCCGCGACGTTTCTCGAAAAGCTTGCGGTGTTTCCTCAGAGCACGTTCGTGATGGGAGCCGACACGTACGTGCGGCTGGCCGACCCGCGGTATTACGGCGGCTCGGCCGACGCGGCGCGCGGGGCGGTGCGGCGGATCGCGACGGAGGCCCGCGGGCTGATCGTGTTTGGCCGTGTGAAGGACGGCGTGTTTCAGGATCCCGCCCAGCTCGACGTGCCGGACGAACTACGGGCCGTGACCTATTTCGTGTCGCAGCGGGAGTTTCGGCGCGACGTCTCCAGCACGGCCATCCGCCGCCAGATGCTCGCTCCCGAGGAGGCGCAGTGACATGACGTGGCGTGCAGGCAGGGCGTGGGTGGCCGGTCTCGTGGTCGCGGTTGCGGCGGCTTCGGCTGTGGCTGTCGCCGAGGTGGCGGATGTCGCCGAGGCGCTCGGGGCCCACGAGGGAAAAGTGCTCGATATCGTGGAACTCGGCACCGGCAAGCGGGTCGTGCGGCAGACGCTAGAAAAGCTCGTCGTCCGCGACGGCAAGGCGGTGTCGCTGCGTCTCAAGGCCGACGGAGAGGCCCGGGCCACCACCGTGCTGATGCCCGCCATCATCCGGATCGTGGCCGATCGCGAGACGATCTACGAGGCGGAGGCGAAGGGCACGAACGCCGCTGAGCGCCGCTCGAAGCGGGCGCGGGCGGCGTACGAGAAGAGCGTCGCCGAGTCGGTCGAGCGGATGCAGGGCCGCGGCGTCGAACCCTGGCCACAGCTTTCCGCGGACGAGCACGCCGCCGAGGTCACGGCACTCGAGGCCTTCGTGAAGCAGGTGCAGGAGGTATTTCCGCAGCTCACGCTCGATGCCACGCACGAGTTCCTCGTGGCAACCGACATCCCGCCGGCCCAGATGAAGCCGTTCGTAGCCGGCCTCGACCGGATGCACGACTTCCTCTGCGACCTCTACGGCATCCCGCGGGGCGAGCCGGTGTGGAAGGGGAAATGTCTCGTGATCGCCTTCCACGACGAGGCCGACTTCATCGCCTTCGAGGGCAGGTTCATGCAGAACGACGGGCGAGGGGCGCACGGCCTGTGCCATCAAAGGAGTGACGGCCGCGTGATCACCGTCTGCCATCAAGGGAGCGATGCCGGCGCCTTCGCCCACATGCTGGTGCACGAGACGAGCCACGGCTTCAACCACCGGTGGATGTCGCCCGCGCGGCTGCCCAACTGGCTCAACGAAGGCATCGCCGAGTGGGTGGGCACGAAGGTGGTGCCGCAGAGCAACCAGGTGCCGCTCAAGGAGGTGCAGGCCCTGGAGGCGATGCGGGCCCGCGGTGACCTCGGTGCGGAGTTCTTCACCGCGGACAACATCCAGGCGGTGCAATACGGCATGGCCTCGGGGCTCGTGAAGTTTCTGACGGCGCGGGACCCGCGGAAGTTCGCCGCGTTCGTGCGCGGGATCAAGGAGGGCGTGCCGGTGGAGGAGAGCCTTCGCGACGCCTACGGCGCGACGCTCGACGAGATGGTGGCGGCGTATGGCCAGGCCGTCGGCGTGCCTGGACTGAAGCGTTGACGTAGCCGACGCTTCAGCGTCGGCAATCCCCGGCTCGCGTCCCTCCGCATACAAGCCCTGAGCGCGAGCGAGGGGATCCTGTCCGCGTTACGATCCCCCGGCTTGCGCCTGGGGGCTTGTATGGGACGGATTGACTCGTGCCGAGGACGATCGACGCGGGTCACCTCCGCGCCGAGAAATCACGACCTGCCGCCCAGCCGCCGCGACCGCGCCGCAAGCATCGCGGCCCAGAATCCGAGAAATGCCGCCACGCAGCCGAGCACGACGAGCATCCGCCGCGGATCATGGTTGAGCCGCCAGGCCCCGATCGCGTGAAACACGCCCCAGGCCACGATGCCCATCATGATCCAGCGGATGATCCGCTCCGGTCGCGGCTGCGTCGAGGTGCTCATGCCGCCATTGTATGCATGTCACGCAGTGACGAGCGCACCACCCAAAGGTCGAGCGGCGCGGGCGAAAGACCTGCCCAAAGGCCCCCGGAACGGCCCAGGTACCAGGGGGGCGGAGAACCTGGACCGTTTCCGGGAGCGATTGGACGGCAGACGCCGAGGGCCGCTGGCTCGAAGTCGGCGGCGAGCATCCGTGCTGCCGCTGACTTCGAGGGGGTGAACCTTGGGTTCACCCCATGGCCTTCAGGCGAGGGGGACAGTAGGGATGACGTTGTGGCCGGGTCAAGGTCGTTCAAAGGGGTGTTTCGAGGGGGTT
>CAMDDA010000020.1 GCA_945890755.1 Candidatus Kuenenia stuttgartensis | reverse complement strand
CCCCCAGGCGCGAGCCGGGGGATCCCGATGCGGGAGCGTCGGCGGGGTTGCGGTATGGATGACGTCGGTGGTGTAGTGGCGTCGATCACGATCCGGCACGTCCGCGGCTCGCGCCGCGGGATCCCCTCGCTTGCGCTCAGGGCTTGGATTGGCGGGATCCCCTCGCTTGCGCTCAGGGCTTGGATGTCGGGCTTCAATCCCGATACTCGAACTTGTACTTGCCCGGATACGGCACGGGATACGTGCCGTCGGCGTTGGCGAGCAGAGGCGGCGGCGACGAGTCGGTGAGCGACTCGACGCCGGCCGTGAGGTCGTCGGGGCAGTTGAGCATCTCGTCGTATGTGACGGCCTGGCCGGTGTGGGCCGCGAACCGCCCCATCGCCGTCACCAGGCTCGCCTGCGCCCCGCGGATAGCCTCGTTATATGGCGTGTTCTTGACCACGGCGTCGACGAGGTCGATCCACTCCTGGCGGTACGGCTGCGTCTCGCTCTTGTCGGCCGTCCACACCGTGTTCTTGTCGTCGATCTCCTGTCCCTTGAAGATCGCCGATCGGGCCGGATGATGGCCGGTGCTCGAGATGCGGAAGGCGTGCTTCGAGCCGTGGCCGAAGAGGCCGAACTTCGATTCCGCCTTGGGGATCGTGCGGCCGAAGTAGAAGAACTTCGTGCCGTCGGCGAACGTGTACTCCACCGAGTAGTTGTCGAAGTTCTGGTCGTCGATCTTGGCCCGCATCTGCCGGCCGCCGTTGGCCTCCGCTTTCACAGGCCAGGCGTCCTTCATCCAGCAGGCCTCGTCGATGTGGTGGATGTAGTAGTCGCTGAAGATGCCGCCGCTGGCCCAGAGAAAGCAGTGGAACCGCTTCACCTGCCACTGGAGTTCGGTCATGTCCTTCGGCGGACCGGGGAAAAGGTCCCAGCCCTGGACGGCCGGCTGCATGCGGTAGCCCCGGAGCGTGATGATGTCGCCGGCGGCTCCGTCGCGGAGTTGCTGAAAGAGTTCCTGGCGGGCGCTGTTGTGGCGGGCCATCAGGCCCACGCCCACCTTGAGGTTCTTGGCGTCGGCGAGGGCGGAGAGCTCGATGATCCGGCGGGCACTCGGCCCATCGACGGCAATCGGCTTCTCCATGAAGACATTGAGGCCCTTCTCGATCGCATAGCGGAACATCGGCGCTCGGAAGGCCGGCGGCGTGGTGAGGATCGCGATGTCGCCGGGACGCAGGGCGTCCATGGCCTGCTTGTAGGCCTCGAAGCCGAGGAACTTCCGCTCGTTCGGCACGTCCACCTTGTCCTTGAACTGCTCGACGAGCGCCTTGTGGCGGGTCTCGATGTTCTGCGGGAAGATGTCGCACATCGCATACATCTTCATCGGGGCAGCCGTCACGGAGAGGGCGTCGGCCGCCGCGCCCGCCCCCCGACCACCGCAGCCGATGAGGGCGACGCGGATTTCGTCGCTCCCGCCAGGCTGCACCGCGGGCGGCTTGTCCTGCGCCGGCTCAGCGCCGTGGGCCACGGTGGCGAGGCTACCGGCAACTGCAGCCATCTGACCGGCGGTGCCGAGAAACGTGCGGCGGGTCGTTGGCGAGGCGGGCGAGTCGGGGCGGGGTGAGGTCACTGCGAATCTCCACGAAACAAAAAGCGGGTGAGTGCTGGAAGCGGGTGAGTGCTGGAAGCGGGTGAGTGCTGGCGGAGGCTGGCCCCTCTGGCCGCTCCGACCGTCGCAAATTACCGGCAGTCAGATTCTCGTGTGGCGGAGTTCTGGCCGCAACCCAAACATTTTCGAGCCAGTGCATACGTCGGCCGAGCACGGGGAGGTTGCGGAGTCGCTCGGGGCGGGCGTTTTGGGGCCCGCGAGACCGACAACTGGCGAGACACGCGACAAAAGACCGTTCCTGCCGAACTGCGGGAGCATGATATAATTTTTCTCGTTGCAGTGAGTGACCGACTCGCAACTCCGACCTGCACGATCACAGGAAGTCAGCATGAATCGGACTCCTCACTCATCCGGCATGCGGTCGTGTCGGGTCGGTCGCTGGATCTATAGCGGTTTTCTCCGGTCCGTGATCGCCCTCGCCGCCCTTGTCCCCTCTGCGGCTCGCACCGCCGAAAAGTCCCCCGACTTCAACCGCGACATCCGTCCGATCCTGTCGCGTAACTGCTTCGCCTGCCATGGGCCCGACGAGCACGACCGCCGGGGCGGCCTGCGGCTCGACGACCGCGATGCCGCGACGAGCGAACTCGACAGCGGGGCCACGGCGATCGTGCCGGGCAAGCCGGGTGACAGCGAGGTCGTGACGCGGATCCACGACACGGACCCCGACACGATCATGCCGCCGCCGGAGACGAACCACGTGCTCACGGCGGAGCAGAAGCGGTTGCTCGAGCGGTGGATAGAGGCCGGTGCCCCGTATGCCCCTCATTGGGCGTATGTCGCGCCCCATCCGCACGAGCCCCCGGCGGTCTCGCGCACTGACTGGCCGGCCACTTGGATCGACCGATTCGTGCTTGCCCGGCTTGAAGCCGAAGGGCTCTCCCCGGCGGCCGACGCCGATCCCGTCACGTTGATCCGTCGAGTCACGTTCGACCTCACCGGCCTGCCACCGACGCCGGCGGAGGTCGACGCGTTTGTCAACGACCCTCGGTCTGACAAGTACGTGTTGCTGATAGACAGGTTGCTCGCCTCGCCCCGGCATGCCGAGCGGCTGGCTGCCTGGTGGCTCGACCTCGTCCGCTATGCCGACACGGTCGGCTATCACGGCGACCAGACCTTCAACATCTCTCCCTATCGCGACTGGGTGATCAAGGCGTTCCTTGATAACGTGCCGTTCGATCGGTTCACGGTGTTGCAGTTGGCAGGCGATCTCGTCGGCCCTGCGGCGGGCGAACACCCTGACGACCCGGTGCTGGCCAGCGCCTACAACCGCCTCCTGCAGACGACCCACGAAGGCGGCCTGCAGGTCAAGGAATACCGAGCGATCTATCAGGCCGATCGGATTCGCAACGTCTCGGGAGTTTGGATGGGGGCCACGGTGGGCTGCGCCCAGTGCCACGACCACAAGTACGATCCCTACACGGCCCGCGACTTCTACACGCTCGGCGCCTTCTTCGCCGACATCGACGACGAGAAGCACATGGGCAAGGCCGGCTTTGGCGGCGGTACGAACACGTTGCCGACGACGCGTGAACCGGACCGGGAGATCATCGGCCCGTTCGACCGTTCGCGAGCCGCCGAACTCGACGCCCGCATTCATTCGCTCGAAACCCAGCTCCCGCCGCTCGTGCTGCCACCGCGTGCCCAGCCGCCGGAGCCCGAGGGCGAGCAGGTGGTCGCCAATCGCATCGAGCTCGACACGCTGCGGGCCGAAAGGAAGTCTCTGCTTCGCCGGCTCGTCGTCACGAAGACGCTGGCCGAGCCGAGGGCGGTGCGGATCCTGCCGCGAGGCAACTGGATGGACGAGACGGGCACGGTTGTCGAGCCGGCGGTGCCGGCGTTTCTCGGGCCGCTCGGGCGGTCCGCGGGAAGCCGGGCCACGCGGGCCGATCTCGCCCGCTGGCTGGTCACGCCTGCAGCCGATGGCGGCGTCGGCGAATACACCGCCCGGGTCACGGCCAACCGCCTGTGGGCGATCTTCTTCGGCGGCGGCCTCTGCCGCAGCGTGGGTGACCTCGGCGGCCAGGGTGAGTTGCCCGATCATCCGGAGTTGCTCGACCGGCTGGCGCTCGAGTTCGTGGGCAGCGGCTGGGACATCCGGTCGCTCATTCGCACGATCGTGACCAGCCGGGCGTATCGCATGGCCTCGGATGCCGACGCCGAGCTGGTGGCCCGCGATCCCGACAATCGGCTGCTCGCCCGGCAGGGGCGGTGGCGGCTGCCGGCGGAGAACGTCCGCGACACGGCGCTCCTCACGAGCGGCCTGCTCGTCGAACAACTTGGCGGCGCGAGCGTGAGTCCCTATCAGCCCGCTGGCTACTACCGGCATCTGAACTTTCCGCAGCGTGGCTACAAGGCCGACGCGGATGCCCGCCAGTGGCGGCGGGGCCTCTATGTCCACTGGCAGCGGATGTTCCTCCACCCGCAGCTGCTCGCCTTCGACGCCCCCAGCCGCGAGGAGTGCACGGCAGCCCGGATGCGGAGCAACACGCCCAAGGCGGCGCTCGTGCTCCTGAACGACCCCACGTTCGTCGAAGCGGCCCGGGCTCTCGCGACGCGGGCGTTGCGCGAAGGGGGCCCGAGCGACGCCGAACGGATTACCTTCCTCTGGCGGCAGGCCGTCTCTCGTTGGCCCGATGCGGCCGAGCGCGACCTCGTCGCCAGCCTGCTTGCCCGCCGCCGCGACGAATTCAAGCAGACCCCCAAGGCCGCCACCGACCTGCTCGCCGTCGGCATCGCCCCTCGCGACACATCGCTCGACCCCGCGGAACTTGCCGCGTGGACGGCAACCGCCCGCGCCGTCCTGAACCTGCACGAAACAATCGCCCGGTATTGATCGAGGTGCTTGCATGTACGATCCGCTCTCAATTCAGCGCCGCACGTTCCTGGCCCGGTCCGGGCTGTCGCTCGGCGGGGCCGCGCTCGGCAGCCTCCTCGCTCGCGATGCCGTCGCGGCCGCGGTGCCCGGCCCTGCCGCGCGGGTCGGCGGCGCGGTCTACCCGCTGCATCATTCGCCCAAGGCGAAGTCGGTGATCTTCCTCTGCCTCGCCGGGGGGCCGAGCCATCTCGAGACGTTCGACTACAAGCCGGTGCTCGCCAAGCTCGATGGCCAGGAGATGCCGGAGAGTGTGACGGCGGGCCAGCCGATCGCCCAGCTGCAGGGCCAGAAACTCATCTGCCTCGGGCCGCGGACGACCTTCACCAACCGCGGTGCCGCGGGCACGCCGGTGAGCGACTTCTTTCCGCGGCTCGGCGGGCTCTCGCACAAATACGCCGTGGTTCGCTCGATGGTCACGGAGCAGATCAACCACGATCCGGCCCACACGTTCATGAACTGCGGCACCGCCCTCTCCGGGCGGCCGAGCATGGGCGCGTGGGTGACCTACGGCCTGGGCAGCGAGGCCGATGATCTGCCGGGCTTCATCGTCATGACGAGCAAGATGGGCCGCAATCCGCAGCCGATCGCCGCGCGTCAGTGGCACTCGGGCTTTCTGCCGGGGCAGTTCCAGGGCGTGGAGTTCGCCACGAGCGGCGCGCCGGTGCACTACGTGGCGAATCCGCCCGGCGTGTCGTCGGCCCACCAGCGCGACCTCATCGATACGGTCGCGGCGCTCGAGCATCACCGGCTCGCGCGGCTCGCGGATCCCGAGGTGGCTACGCGGATCGCGCAATACGAACTGGCTTTTCGCATGCAATCGAGCGTGCCCACGCTCGCCGACCTCTCGGGTGAGACGGCCGAGACGCTCGCGCTCTATGGCGCCGAACCGGGCAAGGCCTCGGTGGGCACCAACTGCCTCATGGCCCGCCGGCTCGTGGAGCGGGGCGTGCGATTCGTCCATCTCTACCACAGCGACTGGGACCACCACTCCGGCATCGACGGCTACATGAAGGAGATCTGCCCCCCCACGGACCGGGCAGCGGCGGCCTTGCTCACCGATCTCGATCGCCGCGGCCTGCTGGACGAGACGCTCGTGGTGATCGGTGGCGAGTTTGGCCGCACGCCGATGGGCCAGGGGAAAGGCGAGACGATCGGCCGCGACCACCACATCAAGGGCTTCAGCATGCTGCTCGCCGGAGGCGGCATCAAAGGGGGTGTCGTCCACGGTGAGACCGACGACTTCGGCTACAACGCGGTCAAGGACATCGTGCACGTCCGCGACCTGCATGCCACGATGCTCCATCTCCTGGGCATCGATCACGCTCGGTTCACGGTCGAGTTTCAGGGGCTCGACTCGAAACTCACCGGCGTCGAGCCGGCACGCTACGTGAAGGCCCTGCTCGCCTGAGGCGACGGTGACCGCACAATGCTTCCACATCTGATTGCGGCCGTGATCGCCTGTTGTGGATTGCATGAGGCCATGTTCGCGGCCTGGCCGCCGGAAGTGGAGACGGCCGCGTTCACGTCGCCGGCCGACGGCTCGGAGCAGAAGACGCTGTTGTACGCACCTCCCGGTGACGATCCGGTGCCCCTGCTCGTCGCCTTCCACACATGGTCCGGCGATTATCGGCAGGATGAGTCGCCGTATGCCGAGTGGTGTATCGCCCGCGGCTGGGCGTTCGTGCATCCCGATGTGCGCGGTCCGGCCAATCGGAAGGAGGCGGCTGGTTCTGACCTCGCATTTGCGGACCTCCGCGGGGTCCTCGATTTTGCGAAGTCAAGGCGGGCGATCGATCCAGAGCGAATCTATGCGATCGGTGTCTCGGGGGGTGGGATGATGACGCTCCTGGCTGCAACGCGGATGCCGGAGGTCTGGGCGGCGGCGTCGGCCTGGGTGCCCGTGAACGATCTCGCGACGTGGCATGCCGATTCGCTCGCCAGAAAGAACAAGTATGCCCGGGAAATCGAGTTGGTTTGCGGCGGCCCGCCGGGAGCGTCCGCCGAAGTCGATGCCGCGTATGCCTCACGGTCGGTGATCGCGAGGCTTTCGAAGTTCCAGCCGCCATTTCCGCTCGACATCAACACCGGCATCCACGATGGGCACACGGGGAGTGTGCCGGTGAGCCACGCGATTCTGGCCTTCAATACCGTGGCAGCGGAGGCCGAGAGGATCTCCGACACGGCGATCGAGGCCATGGTTCGTGACCGGAGGGTGCCCGGCGACCTTGGGACCGCAGCCGCCGACCCGCTCTACGCATCGAAGCCCGTCCTCTTTCGCCGCACGAGCGGCTCGGCCCGGCTCACGATCTTCGACGGCGGCCACGATATCGTCCACGAAGCCGGACTCACGTGGCTGGAAGCCCAGCGGCGGGGCACGCCAGCGGCCTGGGACACGAAGCCCCACGTTCCGCCGGTGCTGAAACGCGCGGCCGCCGCGTCGGGCAAGTGACGTCTCCATGCCGCCCTGGCCGAATTGTAGCCGGTCGTTTACGGGCTCTGCGGCCACCACACGCGGCCGGGGGTGGTCGTGCGGACTTTGTAGAGCGTGCCGCCGGCCGTGATGAAGAGATCGCGGCCATCGGGGCCGCCGAAGCAGCAGTTCGTGACCTCGTCGGTGGGTACGGGCAGGAATTGCAGCAGCCGGCCATCGTTCGGATCGAACACGTAGATGCCCCCCGGCCGGCTCGTGTCGGGCTCGAACGGAAGTTGCGGCTTCGTGTTGCCGCCAGCGACGTAGAGCCGGCCTTCGATATCGTGCTTGATCCCGTCGCCACCGCGACTCGCGGCCCAGTCATAGAGCAGCGTGCGCGAGCCGGGCTCGACGCTGCCGTCGTCGCGGAGAGCAAATCGCCAGAGCTTCCGAGAGCCGCCGTGGCGGTCATTGCAGTTGTCGGTCACGAACAAGAAGCGGTCGTCGGCCGAGACGAGCACGCCGTTGGCCCGCTCGACGTCGTCGTTGCCGAGCACGCGGCTCACCTTGCCCGGCGCGTCGATCCGATAGACGCCCTCGATCGACCGTCCGTCGCCCGAACGCTGGCGAATGTTCTGTTGGCCGCCGTAGCAGGCATCCGAAAAATAGATCCGTCCCTTCGAGTCGAGCGCGAGATCGTTGGGCTGGTTGTAGGGTTGGCCGTCGAATGATTCGGTCAGCAGTTCGATCGTGCCGTCGCGGGCCATGCGGGTGACCCGTCGTCGCTTCGGCTCGCACGTCAGCAGCCGCCCCTGCGGGTCGAAGAGCAGGCCGTTTGCGCCGGCATCTTCCCGCAGGACGATGTCCTGGCCGTCGAGCGATCGCCGGTTGATTCGCCCCTTCCCGGTCGAGAGCAGTCCCCACTCGGCATCCCACGCCGGTCCTTCGCCGCCGGCTCCGGTCGCCGAGACGACCTCCGCCGTCGCGCCTGTCGGGAATGCCACACCGCTGTCGGACGCCCGCTCCACGTCGGACGCGATGAGAGAGGCCAACGCGGCAATCACCTGCGCCACGATAACGAGGAGGCATGGCATCGTCGGCTCCTTTCAGGAATCCGGTTTGGAAGTATTCTGATCACTTCCTTTGAGCTTTGAATATTCCCCGTACGCAGGTCCCGTCGCTTCCGCTCAGGGCTTCCTGGGCCTGAGATCCTCTCTGCATGGCGGCATCCTCGCAACCGACGCTCATCGGCCTCGACTGGGGCACATCGTCGCTCCGCGGCTATCTGCTGGCCTCTGATGGGGGTGTGATTGAGTCGGTGGTGAAGCCGTGGGGCATCCAGCACCTGCCGGTGGGCGGGTTTGCCGGGGCGTTTCAGGATGTCGTGGCGGCCTGGCGCGGCCGCGATCAGGAGGCGGCGTCGCTCCCGGTGGTTGCCGCGGGCATGGTGGGCAGCCGCCAGGGCTGGCGGGAGGTGCCGTATGTGGATTGCCCCGCTGATGCCGGGGCGATTGCCCGCGGGCTGCTCGCCTTCGACTCGGAGGCGGGGCGAATTCATCTCGTGCCGGGCGTGATCCAGCGCGGGCCGCTGCCCAACGTGCTCCGGGGCGAGGAGACACAGATCGTGGGCGCGCTCGCCCGGGAGCCGGCCCTCGCAGCCGAGTCGCTCGTCGTGCTGCCGGGCACGCACTCCAAGTGGGTGCGGGTGCGCGACGGGCAGATCATCCGCTTCGAAACGTTCATGACCGGCGAACTCTTTGCCGTGTTGCGGGAACACTCGCTGCTCGGTAAGCCTGCGCGGGAAGCCGGTGCCGACGCGATCGGCGCCGGCGAGAAAGCAGCTGCGTTTGCCCGCGGCCTTGCCGTCGCCCGTGAGAGTGGTGCTGAGGGCGTGTCAGGCCGCCTATTCACAACCCGCAGCCTCTACCTCACGGGCGAGCTGCCGCCGGCTGCCACGCTCGACTACCTCTCGGGCCTGCTCGTGGGTGAAGAGATGAGGAGCGCGATCGCTGCGCATCGCAACCAGCCGCTGCCGGCGATCGTGCTCATCGGCGATGCGGCACTCTGCGGGCGGTACCAAGAGGCGGTCGCGACCTTCGACGTGACACCGGCCCGCGTGCTCGGCGACAGCGCCGCCGCCGGACTGTGGGAGGTTGCCAGTGCGGCGGGGCTCGTGTCTGCTGCTCGCGATTCGTCCAGGAGTGCTCCGCATGGCTGATCAACGCGCTGTCGATCCGCATTTCTCCGCCCTGCCCCTGATCGCGATTCTCCGCGGCGTGAGGCCCGACGAGGCGGTGGCGATCGGCCAGTCGCTTCTCGACGCGGGCTTTCGCGTGATCGAGGTGCCGCTGAATTCACCAGAGCCGCTCGAGAGCATCCGGCGGCTCGCCGCGGCCTTCGGCGACCGGGCCCGGATCGGTGCGGGCACCGTGCTCACCACGCAGCAGGTGCACGACGTCGCCGCTGCCGGCGGCACGCTCATCGTGTCGCCAAACGCCAATCCCCACGTGATCCGCGCGACGAAGACCGCGGGCCTCTGGAGTGCCCCTGGCGTGGCCACGCCGACGGAGGGTTTTGCCGCCCTCGACGTGGGCGCCGACATGCTCAAGCTCTTTCCAGCCGAGCAGATCGTCCCCGGCGTGGTGAAGGCGTGGCGGGCCGTGTTTCCGCGGGACGTGCCGCTCGTGCCCGTTGGGGGTGTCACTCCGGTGAACATGCACGAATTCGTCGCGGCCGGAGCGGATGGCTTCGGGCTCGGCTCGGCGCTGTACAAGCCCGGAATGAGCTCGGCCGACGTGCGTCGGGCCGCCGACGCATTCGTCGCCGCCTATCGCGGCTGCCGGGCCACCTGAAAAGTCTCGCTGAGGAGTCTCGACCATGAAAATCACGAAGCTCACGACCTACATCGTGCCCCCGCGGTGGTGCTTTCTGAAGGTAGAGACCGACGAAGGCATCGTCGGCTGGGGTGAGCCCGTCGTCGAAGGGCGGGCCCACACCGTGGCCGCAGCCGTGGACGAACTCGCCGACTACCTCATCGGCAAGGACCCGGGACAGATCGAGGACCACTGGACCGTCCTCTACCGCGGCGGCTTCTACCGCGGTGGTGCCGTCCACATGAGCGCGCTGGCCGGTATCGACCAGGCCCTCTGGGACATCAAGGGCAAGTCCCTCGGCGTGCCCGTGTACGAATTGCTCGGCGGCAAAGTCCGCGACCGGATCCGCGTCTATTCATGGGTGGGGGGCGACCGCCCCGGCGAGACGGCCGCGCAGGCCAAGGAGCGGGCGGCCCGTGGGTTCACGGCGATCAAGATGAACGCCTCCGAAGAGCTGCAGTTCATCGACACCCACGACAAGGTCGATCAGGTGCTCGCCAACGTGGCCGCGATCCGCGAGGCTCTCGGGCCGCACTTCGGGATCGGCGTCGATTTTCACGGCCGCGTGCACAAGCCGATGGCCAAAGTGCTCGTGAAGCTGCTCGAGCCCTATCGGCTCATGTTCATCGAGGAGCCGGTCTTGAGTGAGCATGCAGAGGCGCTCGCCGAGATCGCCCCGCTCACGAGCGCCCCGATCGCGCTGGGCGAGCGGCTCTTCTCACGCTGGGATTTCAAGAAGATTCTGGAGGCTGGCCACGTGGACATCCTCCAGCCCGATCCGTCACACGCCGGCGGCATCACGGAGACCAAGAAGATCGCCACGATGGCCGAGGCCTACGACGTGGCCATCGCCCTCCACTGCCCGCTCGGCCCGATCGCGCTGGCCGTGAACCTGCAGCTCGACGCCAACTGCTACAACGCCTTCATCCAGGAGCAGAGCCTCGGCATCCACTACAACCAGGGCAACGACCTGCTCGACTACGTGAAGAATCCCGAGGTCTTCGACTACGCCGACGGCTACGTGAAGATCCCAAGCGGCCCCGGCCTCGGGATCGACGTCAACGAGGAGTATGTGAAGGAGCGGGCGGCCGTGGGCCACCGCTGGCGGAACCCGATCTGGCGGCACGCCGACGGGAGCTTCGCCGAATGGTGAGCTGCTGGCGGTTGCTTTTCTGATCTTTCATGCCAGATGTCGATCGATTATCCTGTCGTTGTACGCGTACTTGATCGATTGAGGTGTCGTCATGCATCTGGTCACAATATCGCCCAAGTTCCAAGTCGTGATTCCCCGCAGCGTCCGGGAGCGTCTCGGGCTACGACCCGGGCAGAAACTCCAGGTGATCGAGCATGCCGGGCGGGTGGAGTTCGTGCCGGAGCGGGATATTCGCGAGCTGAAGGGATTCGTAAAGGGCATCAAGACCGACTTCGTCCGTGAAGGTGATCGGCTTTGAACGTGGTCGATTCATCCGGCTGGCTGGAATACTTCGCAGGCGGTCGCCACGCCCGGGCGCTCGAACCGGCCCTCGAGGACGTCGAGTCGCTCGTCGTGCCGGCAGTGTCGGTCTACGAGGTGTTCAAGGTGCTTCTCCGCGAAGCCGGCGAGGAAGCTGCGATCCAAGGTGCGGCGGCGATGCAGCGAGGGCGCATCGTCGAACTCACCATCCAGCGGGCACTCGCCGCCGCCGCCTTGAGTCTTCGCCACTCACTACCGATGGCTGACAGCATGATCCTCGCTGTCGCCCGAGAGCATGGTGCCACAGTCTGGACACTCGATGAGGATTTCAAGGGTCTGGAAAACGTGCGGTACTTTGCCCGGAAGTAATTGCTCGAGGGCGATGGCGTGTCCAGGCATGGCCATCAGGCAACGATGCATCAGGTGGGACTGAGCCAAACGATGAGCGACGGCAGTAAGACGACGGCGCGGCCGACGCGTGCCCGCTATGTGATCGCGGTGCTGCTCTTCGTGTCGGTGGTGATCAATTACCTCGACCGGGCCAATCTTTCGGTCGCGGCCCCGCAACTCGCCAAGGACCTCGGATTCGACGGCGTCCAAAAAGGCTGGATCCTCGCCGCCTTCGGCTGGACCTATGCGGCGCTGCAGGTGCCTGGCGGCTGGCTTGTGGACAGGATTCCACCGCGCATCCTCTATCCGGTTGCCATCGCCCTCTGGTCGCTCGCGACGATCGGACTGGGCTTCGTCGGGAGCGTGGCGGGCCTGATCGGCCTGCGGCTGCTCGTGGGGGCGCTCGAGGCGCCGTCGTATCCGATCAATAGCCGCGTCGTCACGACCTGGTTTCCGGAGCGGGAGCGGGCCACGGCCGTCGGCTTCTACACGTCGGGTCAGTTCGTGGGGCTCGCGTTTCTCTCCCCCCTGCTCTACGCCCTGCAAAACGCGTTCGGGTGGCAGATGGTGTTTCTCGTGACGGGAGGCGTGGGCGTGCTCTGGGCGGCCGTCTGGTATGGCCTCTACCGCGAGCCGACGGACTGCCGGGCCGCGAACGCCGCCGAGATCGCGCTCATCCGTGACGGGGGGGGCTTCGTCGATCTCGCTGCGAAACAGAAGAAGACCGGCGGCGGCTTTCGCTGGGCCGATCTCGCCACCGTGCTGTCGCACCGCAAGCTGTGGGGGCTGTACCTCGGGCAGTTCTGCCTCACCTCCACGCTGTGGTTTTTCCTGACGTGGTTTCCCACCTACCTCGTCGATTTCCGTGGCATGGACTTCAACAAGGCGGGGCTGCTCGGCTCGGTGCCGTTCCTGGCGGCGTTCGCGGGCGTGAACTGCTCGGGAATCCTGTCCGACCGTCTCGTCCGCGCCGGCTGGTCGCTCGGCCTGGCCAGGAAGCTGCCGATCATCACGGGGCTTTTGATCTCGTCGAGCATCATCGGGGCGAACTACGTCGAGAGCCCGACGCTCGTGATCCTGTTTCTGTCGCTCGCCTTCTTCGGCAACGGCCTGGCGTCGATCACCTGGTCGCTCGTGTCGGCGATCGCGCCGGAACGGCTGCTGGGGCTCACGGGCGGGATGTTCAACTTCGTGGGCAACCTCGCGAGCGTGGGCGTGCCGATCGTGATCGGTCAGCTCGTGAAGGGGGGCGACTTCGCCCCGGCGATCACGTTCATCGCCGCCACGGCCCTCGCCGGCGCCATCTGCTACGGCCTCGTGGTGGGTAGGGTCGAGCGGATTCCCGCCTGACCGTGGCCCTGGGGAGCGGCAGCGCGCGGGCCGCGTATACTCCCCGCCATGCGTGACGTCGTCGTCTGTGGTCTCGGTCGGTTCGGCCTCCAGATGGTGGAGTCGCTGCGGGGCTGCGGCTGCAGGGTGACGGTCGTCTCCGACCAGCGCACGAGTCCGGAGCGGATCGAGCGGGCGGCCGCGGCCGGCGCACGGATCGTGACGGGGGATTTCCGCACGTCATCCGTGCGCCGCGAGGCCGACGTCGCCCATGCCTACGCCGTCGTGCTCACCGCCGCCGGTGACGTGGACAACCTGGAGACGGCGCTCGAGATTCGCGGCGAGTCGCCGCACGTGCGGGTCGTGATGCGGCACTCGCAGTCGCAGCTCTCGCGGCGGTTCGAGGCGGACTTCGGCATCGCCGCGGCGCTCGCCCCGGCCGACCTCGCCGCCGCCGCGTTCGTCGAGGCGGCCCTGGCTGCTCCCGCGGCCGCGGCACCCCCGCGTGCCGACCGCCGCATGCGGCTTCCACGGCGGCCGATCCGCACCGAGTTTCTGGCGGTCCCGCTGTTGCTCGTGGGCATCTACGCCACGGCGATCGTCGTCTTTCGCAGCACGCTCGGCCTCTCCTGGATCGATGCCACGTACTTCGCGACCACGGTCGTCACGACGGTCGGCTTCGGCGACATCAATCTGCTCGCGGCTCCCGCGTGGGTGAAACTCTTCGGCGTGGGGCTGATGTTTGCCGGCGTGCTTCTGATCGCGCTGACGGCGTCGCTGCTGGCCGTGTTCGTCGTCACCGGCACCGCGGATCGCCTGCGAAACGAGTTTCGTGCCCGGCGACTGAGGAACCACGTTGTGGTTTGCGGCTTGGGATCGGTCGGCACGGCCGTGGCCCGCGACCTCTACGACCGCGGCAGCCACGTGGTCGTGGTCGATCCCACGGCCGACGACGAGCTTCACCGTGAGACGAACCCGCGCTGCCCCGTGATCGTGGGCGATGCGACGCGGCCGGTGATCCTGCACCGCGCCGGCATCGAGCGGGCCCGGGCGCTCATCGCCTGCACGAGCAACGATGCCCTGAATCTGGAGATCGGTCTCACGGCGCAGTCCGTGGCCGAGTCGAGCCGGAATGGTGATCCGCTGCGGCTGGTGCTCCGCTGCTTCGACGCCGACCTGGCCCGCCGCATTCACGCGGTGTCCGGCAACTACACGCTGCTCTCCGAGGCGAATATCGCCGCCGACGTGTTCGTCGCCCGGGCCCTCGCGGAATAGCACCGCCGTCCGAGTTGTGCCCGCCCTCCGCACGCTACGCGGCCGCGACCAGCATCCAGGCCGCCAACGCGGCCCGCAGCGACCACAAGAGCGTCCGCGGCCAGTTCGACCGCACGAGCGCTGCCACCGTGTCGGCGGCATGCCCTTCCCGGGCGAGCCGGGCATGGAGCGGAATCTGCACGAGGGCGGTCGAAAGCCAGATGGCGATGACGAGCATGAGTCCGGCCGCCGCCAGCCACCTTGGCACGCCCGGTGGCGGAGCCCAGGCGATCAACGCGGCTGTCACCCCCTCGGCCAGCATGAACGGAATCACGACGCGGGCCGTGCGGGCCTGGTGCTCGTCGGCGAAAGCCTTCGACTCATTCCCCTCGATCCGGGCAAAGAGCGGGTAGTGGACCGCCTGCACGAACCAAATCAGTCCGCACATCGCGGCCGACGAAACTGCCTGGACAGCAAGCAAAAGATCGCTGAGCGTCACGACGCGGTGGCCCGTTGCTGCTTCGCCTCAGCGGCGGCGGCGCGAATGCCACCGAAGCCGTGGGCCCGGGCGGCATGATAGAGGATGAGGCCGAAGGGCACCCACCAGATCAGGTCGTTCGTGGGCAGCGTGGCACCAAATCCGATGGGCACGTCTCCCTGCAACACGCCCATGACGTAGCCCAGCGGTCCGAAGATCTTGCCGAGGAAACCCACGAGCACGATCGGCCAGTGGCGAAGCGGGTCGCGGGCCGCTGCCAGATAGCCGATCCCGTAGACGCCGACGATCATGCCGACGCACTGCCAGATGAACGGATAATTCGGCTGGTCGAGCCCGGTGAGATCGAAGAGCCAGCGGGGATACAACACGGTCACCGCGCCCCAGGCGAGGTTGTAGATGCCGGCCGCGACGAGCCACCGGTTCATCCAGGCTGGGGCGAGGGATTCGGTGGGGCTGGCCATGGGCATTCCTTTGGACGTGCTGCCGGGCACAGGCCCGTTACCCGATAAAACCGCACGCAACCGCCCGACGCAACACCCCCCTGCCGACCTTGAGGCCCGATGCGGCGATTGCTACCGTCCCGCCCCGAGGAGAAACCGCCATGATTCGTCGTTTTGCCCGCCCGGCAGCAGCCGCTGTGCCGTGTCTTATCCTCGCGGCCCTGCTGCTGCCGCTCCCCTGCTCCGCAGAACCGCCCGATGGCACGCTGGCCGGCATGATTGCCGGCCATCCGGCGCTCGAGCGGGCCCCGCGGGTGACCGCCACGAAGGACGGCCGGCCGGGCGACGCCGTCAACGTGGCGTTCATCGGCACCGATGCGGAGTTGCATCGGGCGCTCGCGGTCGCGGGCTGGTATGCCGCCGACCCGATCACGCTCCGCACATCGGTGCGAATCGCCGCCGACGTCGTGCTTCGAAAGCCATACGAACACGCCCCCGTCAGCGACCTCTATCTCTGGGGCCGTCGGGAGGACTACGCCTTCGAGCAACCCGTGGGCGACAGCCCGAAGCAGCGGCACCACGTGCGGTTCTGGAAGTCGGCCGAGGTGGACGAGAGCGGCGAACCCCTGTGGCTCGGCGCGGCCACGTTCGACGAACGGGTGGAGATCAGCCGCGAGGCAGGCGGCATCACCCACCGGATCGGTGCCGACATCGACAGTGAGCGAAACAAACTGCTCGTCGATACCCGCAACTCAGGCACGCTCGACGGCTTCTATTGGGTGGACCGGTTCCACCGGCACCGCGAGGGCCGCAACGGCGGCGGCGATCCCTACTTCACCGACGGCAGGCTCGCCGTCGGCGTCATCATCGTGAAGTAGAGCGTCGCGCCGGCCCTGGCCGCATCCGGGGGCAGCGGACCGCGATGCCGCTGAGGAGAGCCTGGAGTCGAGATGGATTGCGGTTCATGCGTAGGCCCGTCACTCCGTGACGGGCTGTCTTTCCGGTCACGGCGTGACCGGGCTCATTTCAGCCCGTTGCGGAGCAACGGGCCTACGGTCCGTTACGGTATCATGCCGAGTCTCCGGCAGGCCGCCGATCCCACCGCACGGACCGCATGACCCCTCCCGACTCCCAGGCTGGCGTTCCGGTGGCATCCGGCTCCCGTCTGTTGCTCGTCAGTCTCACCACGCTCGGCCTCCTGGCCTGCGCGGTTCCGTTCATCGTTCGGGCTGCGATTGCCGTGATGGGGGCCGATTCGACGACCCCGATCGAATGGGTTCCGACGACGTTTCCGCCGCGGCAGGCCTACCAGCAGTTCACGAGCCAGTTCGAGAGCGGCGACGTGGTGGTGGTATCGTGGCCCGGATGCACGCTCGGAGCCCCGGCGATCTCCCGGTTCATCGCCGCGGCCAGCGGCACGGCCGCACCGCGTGATCCTCAGGGCCGGCCCTGGTTCGAGTCGATCGTGGCGGGCTCGACCGTGCTCGAGCGGCTCATGGCCCAGCCCCTGTCGCTCGATCGCGAGGCGGCGATCGACCGCCTGCGGGGCATGCTGGTGGGGCCGGACGGCGAGACGACCTGCCTCGTGATTCCGTTCACGCCAGAAGGCCTCTCCGATCGCCGGCGGGCCGTCGCCTGGATTCGCGACACGCTCCTCCAGACGGCGACGACGAAGGCTTCCGAGCTGCATCTCGCCGGCCCCGTCATCGAGAACGTGGCAGTGGACGAGGCGAGCGGCGACAGCCTGCGGCTCTACGGCGCCCCGGCCGCGGCCGTGATCCTCGCGCTCACCTGGTGGGCACTGCGATCGCTGCGGTATGCCCTGCTCGTGTTTGTGCTGTCGCTGCTCTGCGTCGGCGTCTGCTTCTGGTCGCTGCACGCCTGGGGCGACCGGATGAACCCGGTGCTGATCGTGATGCCGCTGCTCGTGCTGACGCTCGGCGTGTCGGGGGGCATCCATCTGGTGAACTATCTCGTCGAGGCGGCCGAGACGGGGCCGCGGCGGGGCGTGGCCGCCCGGGCCATCGCCCTCGGCTGGCTGCCCTGCAGCCTGTCGGCCGGCACGACGGCGCTCGGCCTGCTTTCGCTGATCGTGAGCGAGCTCGAGCCGATCCGCGTGTTCGGCTTTCATGCCGCCTTCGGTGTCGTGGCCACGCTCGCGGTGCTGTTCCTCGTCGTGCCGGGCATCTTCGAACGCTGGCCGATCAGCGGCCGCGCGGATCATGCCGCCGTCGAGTCGGCCGGGCCGTCGTGGCTGGCCGACACGGTCGTGCGGCGGGCGATGCCGATCACGGCCACGGCGGTCGTCGCCCTTGCGGTGGCCGGCTTCGGCGTGCCGCAGATCCGGGCGTCGGTCGGGATCGACACCCTCTTCACGTCGGAGTCGGCGGTGTTCCGCGACTACCGTTGGCTGGAGGAACACATCGGGCCCTTGGCGCCGATCGAGGTGGTGGTGCGGTTTCGGGAGTCGTCGTCGCTGCGGCCTGCCGAGCGGCTCGACATCGTGCGGGAGGTCGGCGCCGCGCTCGAAACACTTCCAGGCGTGAGCGGCCTGACGTCGGCGGCACTCTTTCTGCCCGACCTGCCCGAGGCGTCGGGCCTGCGCGGGACCGTGCAGAAGGCGGCGGTGGCTCGCAAGCTCGAATCGAATCTCATCCAGCTGGCCGACATGAGCCTGATCCGCGAGGCGGACGGCGGGCAACTCTGGCGGGTGACGGCCCGGGCCTCGGCACTCGCCGGCCTCGACTACGGCGATTTTCTGCGGCGGGTGAAGTCGGTGGTCGATCCCATCGTGGTGACCCATGGTGGGAGTGATGCCGGCGTGGCAGCGGATTGCACCGGGGTTTTGCCGCTCATCAACGCCATCCAGAAGACGCTGCTGGGCGACCTCTTTTCGAGCTTCTTGTCAGCGTGTGCCGTGATCACCGTCGTGATGATGGTCGTGGAGCGAGGTGCCATGGCCGGCCTCGTGGCGATGATCCCCAACGTGTTTCCGATGATTCTGCTCTTCGGTCTGTTGGGCTGGGTGCGGCTGCCGCTCGATATCGGCAGCACGATGACCGCCTCGATCGCGCTCGGCATGGCGGTGGACGGAACGTTCCACTTTCTCACGTTCTTTCGCCGCGGCCTGGCCCGCAGCGCGGCCGACGCAGCGGCTACCACGTCGGAGGCAGTGGCAGATCCGCCCGCCATTCGCAGTGCTGCCGTGCATGAGGCCTACCGTCATTCCGCTACCGCACTCGCCCAGAGCGCGATTGTCTGCGGTCTCGGCATCCTCGTGTTCGCTGCCAGTTCGTTCGCCCCGACGCGGCGGTTCGCCTGGATGCTCTCGCTCCTCGTCTGGGCCGCGCTCATCGGCGATCTCGTGGTCCTCCCCGCCCTCCTCGCCAGCCCCGCCGGCAAGTGGTTCCGCCCGCGGTAGCTGCCGTAGGCCCATTGCTTCGTAACGGGCTGCCGGTCACGGAGTGACGGACCTGCGGTATCGCCACATCGCCGGATGCGGTCGCGTGTGACGATGTCGCAGCCTCGTTTTCCAGGGCCATTCGGCCGCTGGACCAAGGATGTCCGTCGCGTCGGTTTTAATCTGACATTCCCCGGACCATGGCCCGGACGACGGTGATCCAGCCGTGATCCACAGGGGAGGGATCAGAGCCACAGGAGACGACGACATGATCGGCCCTGCAAAGAACAGGCTGCATGACTACGAGGCTGGTTGGCTGACGCTGCTCGTCAGCATGCGGGTGGCCACCGAGGCCGAGGCGAAAGCGGCATGGCGCCGGGTCGCCCAAAAGGGCATCGACGACATGAACCAGCGGCGGGAGCGGCGGCGGCAACGGCGGAATGAAAGCTGACCAGGAGCCAGCATCCGTGGGTACCTTCCGGCTTTCAGCAGCGTGCTCACTCCAGGGATTACCCTCATGCCATCACCGGCGTGGCAACGGCGATTTCGCCGATGACGACAGCGCCGGCAAGCACCACGAGCACCACCAGACAGCCCCGCGACGTGTTCCTGGCGATGGAGATTTTCGAGGGCGTCCGGGATGCCCGGGCCCTCACAGCCTCTTGGAGAGACGAATACAACACCCAGCGGCCTCACTGCTCGTTGGGTTACCAGACCCCGGCCCCGGAGTCGCGCCGCCCCTGTCCGCTTGCTGCGGCGTACCCTCAGCAAGCGGACAGGGGCGAGCCATTGGCAGGGAAACCCTATTGATAGAAACTGGTTCCATCAGTGGGGGCAGGTCAATCCGCGGTGGACACGGTCAGGCTGACGGCGGACTCCACATGGCCGGGGGAACCGCAGATTACCAATCCGCGGCTACGGGCGTTGCTCGGGCTTGATTCACGTCCTCGACTACGATGATGCCAAGAATGTGAAGCTGGTCGGCTGCTGGCGATTGACACCCCTCACGGCCCGGTGGCACAATACGTGAACGGGTGTACCGTCTGTCGGTATCGTGCGTGTCCCTTCCGATGGAGATCAATCATGACTCTCGACTCGATTCACGAATGGCTCAAGAAGCAGCCCTTCCAGCCGTTTCGCGTTGCAACCTCCAGTGGCGAAGTTTACGAAGTGAGGCATCCCGAGATGGCCTGGCTCACCCGCACGGAGCTCTTGATCGGCATCGCCGAGCGGCGCGGGTTTCCGTCACGCTACCGCGCGGTTTCGCTGCTCCACATCACAGCTATCGAGCCGACCGATTCGACGGCCGCGGCGTAGCCGTCGTGAATTTCCGCCGCAAAGCGGCGGCTGCGTTCCCTGCCCGCTGGACGGACGGTAGACTCGTGCGATCGGAGGCGGCAGCGGCTTTTTCGGCTGCCACATCCGGAGGGTAAGCGAATGGCTAGCGGCGACACTGGAAATGTCGTGCCGGGAAACCGGTTGTGGGTTCGAGTCCCATGCCCTCCGCTTCTTCAGGCCCGTCATCCGGGCTGGTGCGTCGGCGTAGCTCATGGCGGTTCTTCTCGACATCAAGCATGCCTCGAAGCGGTATGGAGACCAGGTGCTCCTCGACCGCGCGTCGGCCACGATCACCGATGACGGCAAGGTCGGCTTCATCGGCCGCAACGGCGCCGGCAAGAGCACGCTCCTGCGGGTGATCCTCGGCGAGGAGGAACTCGACGGCGGCGAGGTGGTGCGTCATCCCCGGCTGCGGCTCGGCTACCTGCGGCAGCACGATCCGTTCCTGCCTGGCGAGACGGTGCTCGACTTTCTCAAGCGCGACAGCGACCGCCCCGACTGGAAATGCGGCGAGGTGGCCGGCCAGTTCGAGATCAAGGGCGCCACGCTCAATGGCCCCGTCCACGCCCTCTCCGGCGGCTGGCAGACCCGCGTCAAGCTCACCGCCCTGCTCCTCCACGAGCCGAATCTGCTGCTGCTCGACGAGCCGACGAACTTTCTCGACCTGCGGACGCAGATCCTCCTCGAACACTTCCTCCGGGGCTTCGACGAGGCCTGCCTGATCGTGTCGCACGACCGGGCGTTTCTCGGGGCCACGTGCGACCGCACGCTCGACCTCTCCCGCGGCACGCTGACGACATATCCGGGGAAGGTCGACGCGTTTCTCGAATACCAGCAGGAGCGACGGCTCCACGCCGAGCGGTCCAACGCCAGCGTGCTCGCCCGCAAGCGGGAACTGGAAGACTTCATCGCCCGCAACAAGGCCCGGGCCTCCACCGCCTCGCGGGCCAAGTCGAAGACGAAGGAACTCGAGCGGCTGGAACTCGAGGAGATCGCCACCGACGAGCCCACGGCCGCGATCCAGTGCCCCGCCATCCAGCCCCGCAAGGGGCCGGCGGCCCGCTGCACGAATCTCAAAATCGGCTACGGCGACCGCGCCGTGGCCGAGGGCATCGACGTGGAGATCGTGCACGGCACGCGGGCCGCGATCGTGGGCGACAACGGCCAGGGCAAGACGACGTTTCTGCGGACGCTCGTGGATTCGCTGCCGCCCCTCTCAGGCCACGTGAAGTGGGGCTACGGCTGCGAGCTCGGGATCTACGCCCAGCATGTCTACACGAGCCTGCCCCCGGAACAGACGGTGCTCGGCTATCTCGAACGGGCTGCCGCCGTGGGCACGAAGTCGCAGCGGATCCTCGACGTGGCCGGGGCGATGCTCTTCCGCGGCAAGGCGGTCGAGAAGCGGGTCGAGGTGCTCTCCGGTGGCGAACGGGCCCGGCTCTGCCTGGCCGGGCTGCTGCTCGGCTCCTCGAATGTGCTCATCCTCGACGAGCCGGGCAACCATCTCGACGTGGAAACGGTCGACGCCCTCGCGCGGGCCCTCGTCAACTACGCGGGCACCGTGATCTTCACCAGCCACGACCGGTCGTTCGTCCGCACCGTGGCCACGAACGTGGTCGAGGTCAAGGACGGCCGCGTGGTGAACTACCTCGGTAGCTACGAGCAGTATCTCGCCGCAATGAACCAAGAGATCGACGCTGAGGAAGAGGCGACCGGCCGGACGGCCCCGCCCCGCAAGCCCTCAGCGCCGGCCGGTGGCGGAAAGGCCAAGCCCTCCTCGGGCCGCAGCGAACGGGATGCCCGCCGGGAGATCGGCAACCTCGAGCGAACGATCGCCCGGCTCGACGCCGACAAGAAGCGGTGCAACGAGGCGCTCCTCGCCACCACCGACGTTGAGGCGGCGATCAAGCTGCATGCCGAGTTGACCGAGGTGACGACGAAGCTGGCCGCGGCCGAGGAGAGCTGGCTGGCCCTGCAGGAGCAGTTCACCGCCGACGGCTCGGCCTGATGGCACGTCACGTACTGCCGTCGTGAGGCTGATCGCCAGGTCGGATGCCAGGGAAGAAGCGGTTTCGCGGCAGCCCTCCCTCCGGCGGCGTCATGAAGTCATCGGGTTGCGCGAGCAGTGCCAGGGGCCGCGAGCGGACGCCCCGGCGGGCGAGGAACTCCGCCCGGTCGAGCAGTTCGAGCGGCAGTTCGAAGTAGGCCGGGAGCTCATCGTAGCTCTCGTGGGCGTCGATGATCGCGATGCCGTGCATGCCGGGCGGCTGATACATGAGGCACCAGCCGTAGATGCCGGAGCCGGTCAGCTGCCCGAGTCCGCCCCGCTGCCGAGACGTCCCGGCAGCACGCCGGCGGACCGGCCCGCGGATGTCTTCCGGCGAGATCAGGACGACGGCCTCACGGGTTCGCGATGTCGAGTGGGGAGGCAACGGCATCCTCGAACTGCACGGCCGCAGGGTGCCGTCGAGCGACACCTGCACCCACCACGGGCTACCCTGGACCGACTGGGTCAGCACCGCCCGGCCGATGGCGAGGGGGCGATAGCAGGCCTGATCGCCTCCCGATGGAAGCAGGCGCAGCGGCAGATCGACGACGGTGAGGCGGTGAGCCACGGGCGATTCCCTAATTTCGCGGTGAGGGGTGAAGCGGCCCACACCCTAGTTTCCGCGAGGGACATCCTTGGTCCACGGCGGGATGCCCCCGCAGAAGGTAGGCTCTTCCCGCGGGTTTTTCCCCATTCCCGTCCCGACACCTTCAGCCACACACCCATGGACTCGATCAGCCGTCACGAGCAGCTGCTCCGCGTTTTTCACCTCATCGACATCCTGTTCGGAGCCCGGGGGCCGCTCACCACGGCCGAATTGAAGGATCGGCTCCAGCACCGGGGAGTGATCGATGACATGTCGGACAAGAACATTCGCCGCGACATCGACTTCCTCGAGAAGTTTGGCTATGCCCTGAAGCAGACGACGAAAAAGTCGCCGCGGGGCACGACCTGCCACGCCTGGTCGATCGAGGCTGGCCGCGGATCGGCGGAACTGGTCGCGCCGGCCGTCACGCTCCCCGAACTGCTCTCGCTCGCCGCCGCCCGCGACCTGCTGGCCCCGCTTGCCGGCACGGTCTACTGGCGCGGCGTCGGGCAATTACTCGACAGGCTCGAACGAGTGGCCACGCCGCAGCTGCTCGACTACGCGGCGGCGCATAAAGACGGGCTCGTCGTCCATCCGAAGCCGCCGGCCGCGAAGTATCGCTCCAAGACGCTCAATGCCGTGAATCGGGCCATCCGGCGGGCGCAGGAGCTGGTGATCCGCTACACGAGCCTCTCCGACCAGCGGCCGCGACGGGCCACGATCAGGCCGGAGGCACTCGTGATCTATGATGGCGCGATCTACATCGCCGGTTATCGGGCCCCGCAGCGGAACGGTCGCTCCAGCGACGATGGCATTCGGTTTTTCAAGCTCGATCGTGTAAGCGACGCGAAGGTGACCTCCCGGCCGTTCGAGCGCCGCGATGTGCCGGTCGAATCGCTCCTCGCCGACAGCATCACGATCTACCGCTCGGCCATGGAGCCACGCCGGTTTCGGATTCGCGTCGATGCGGAGCGGGCCCGCTGGGCCGCCGAGAAGCCGTTTCATCCGCGGCAGAAGCTGCGAAAGCTGGCCGACGGCGGCGTGATGCTCGACATCGAGCGGGCCTGGGACGAGGAGCTGATCCCGCAGTTGCTCGCGCTCGGCAGCTTCGCGGAGGTGGTTGAGCCGAAGGACGTGCGGGAGCGGCTCGCCGACGAGGCCCGGCGGATCGTGGCGAGGTATGAGGGGCGGCCGCTGCGGTCGTTCGACGGGATGCAGGCCGGCGGGTAGACCCGCGTTTGTAGGCCCGTCACTCCGTGACCGGCAGCCCGTTGCGGAGCAACGGGCCTACGGGCCTACCAGCAGCGTCTCCACCGCCGCCAGCGGAACCTCGATCCAGTCGGGCCGGTTGTGCAACTCGTAGGCGAGTTCATAGAGCGCCTTGTCGAGCACATAGGCTGCCAAAAGAGCGTCCGCGTCTGCTTCCCGCGCCGGCCACCAGGGCTGGCCCGACACGCGGCTGGCGTAGCCGGCCACGTACCGCTGCTGCAGGTTCGCCGCGTCGGCGGCGGCATACGTGGGGCCGCCGTCGCGGGCGGCGCACCGCAGCAGGTAGTCGAGCGAGCGGCACATGCCGGCCACGTCCTTGCAGGCAGATGTCTTTGCCCGCCGCTCGTCGAGTGACCGGCCCGGCTCGCCTTCGAAGTCGATGACGAGCGGCCGGTCGTCCGGCGTGAGGAGCACCTGGCCGAGGTGGTAGTCGCCGTGGACGCGGATCGTCGCGGCGGCGGCGTCGATCTCGGCCACGGCCTCGAGCCGCGAGACGAGTTCCGCGCGGCGTGATGCCACCGCCCGGAGTCGGGCCGAGATCTCGGGGGGCAGGCTCGGGCCCGGGGCCGCGATCAGCCGGCAGACGGCGTCGGCGTGGGCCGCAAGACTGCCGGCCTGAGCGTGGCGGTCAGCCGCGGTGGGGGTGTGCGGGGCAAATGCCACGACGTTGCTCCGCGACGCAAGTGCCGCATGCATCTCAGCCGTGACGCCGGCGAGCGCATCGACGATCGCCAGCAGCCGGGGGCTGTCACAGCCTTCGGCCCGCACCAGGGCGAGCATCCGGTCCCAGGCGGACTCACAGCCGGCAGCAAACTCATGGACAGTCGCCAGCGTCGTGGCCGGACTGCCGTCGGCAGGCTCGTAGTCGAGCCAGCCGCAGAATCGGGGCGTGCCCCGCCACGACGTCTCCGCCGTCACGAACGCCCCGATCTCCACCTCTGGCTGGATCCCGGTGCGGCACCGCCGGATGAGCTTCACTGCGAATGCCGCGTCGCCCATGGTCACACGCAACGACGTGTTCGACGCATCGGGGCCCAGCAGCAGGACTTCCGGTAAGCCGGCGGCGAGCCGCGGGCGGCTGCCCACAGCATGGCCGATCACACGTCCTCCTTCGCCTGCGTGCGTTGCACCGGACCACACCGTGTCGATGAGCCAGCCAGCAAACGCGGGCGTGGCCGTCACGTCGGCGCCACTGGCATCGACAGGCATGAGGTAGCGGGACGATTCCCCGGCAGTCGTGACCTCCACGATCGCGATCGCTAAGGCGTCGGGCAGCGAAATCGCGTCCAAGACCGCAACCGCACCGATGCCCTGCCCCTTGCCTGCGAACCACCTCGCCTGCTGCAGCCGGTCGGTGATCGCGGCGCTGAACTCGCCCGACGGCTGCGCGGTCATGCAGGCACGAGCCTGAAGACGCGAACGGGCTCGGCGGGCGTACACTCGATCGTGATGCCCGCGAGGTCCCAGGCGTGCGTCGAGCCCGCGAGCAGGTCGTGGGCGATCACCTGCTCCACGCCGTCGAGGCCGACGGTGTCGGGATCGAGCGTGAGGAGCCCTCTGCGGGCCTCAGCCGGCTCCAGGTTCACGACCACGAGCACGCGGCTGCCGCTGGCCGCATCGAACCGCGTCCAGGTCAGCAGGTGCGGGTCGTCGATGACCTGCGGAATCGGCCGCCGGTTGCGGGCCAGCGCCACCTCCTCGCGGCGGATCGTGTTGAGACGGCGAATAAAGTCCGCGAGGCTCTCCGGCGCATCGAGATTCCACCGCTTGATCTCGTACTTCTCGGAGTCGAGATACTCCTCGCTACCCGGCTCGCGGGGCGTGGACTCGAGGAGCTCCATCGCCGGCCCGTAGATGCCCCAGTTGCCGACGGAGAGTGCTGCCAGCGCCAGCCGCACCATGAACATCGGCCGGCCGCCCGTCTGCAGCGTCTCGTGCAGACTGTCGGGCGTGTTGGGCCAGAAGTTTGGCCGGAAGAAGTCTGAGATCGGCGGCGTCGTCACCTCGACGAGATACTCGGCCGTTTCCCGCTTCTCCGTTCGCCACGTGAAGTAGGTGTAGGACTGCGTGAAGCCGAGCTTCGCCAGGCGATACATCGTCTTCGGGCGGGTGAAGGCCTCGGAGAGGAAGAGCACGCCCGGATGCGTGCGGTGGATGTCGGTGATCAGCCACTCCCAGAAGGCGAACGGCTTGGTGTGCGGATTGTCGACGCGGAAGATCCGCACCCCCTTCTCCACCCAGAACCGCACCACGCCGGCGAGCGCCTCCCAGAGCATCCGCCACTGCTCGCACTGGAAGTCGAAGGGGACGATGTCCTGATACTTCTTGGGCGGGTTCTCGGCGTATTGGATCGTGCCGTCGGCCCGATGCCGAAACCACTCGGGATGCTCGCGGACCCAGGGATGATCCGGGGCGCACTGGATC
>CAMDDA010000019.1 GCA_945890755.1 Candidatus Kuenenia stuttgartensis | reverse complement strand
AGGATCGACGCATGGCACTCAAACGGCTCGGACAAATCCTGATCGACCTCGGGCTCATCGACGAGATGCAGCTCGCGACGATGCTCGAGGAGCAGTCGCTGCGAGGCGGCGATCTGATCGGCAAGGTGGGCCTGTCGCTGGGCTACTTCACCGACGAGCAGCTCGGCGAGGCCCTGGCCGAGCAGTGGGGCACGACCTTCGTCACCCTCTACGACCGCAAGATCGAACCCGACGTGCTCTCCGTGATCAGCGAGCCGATGGCCCAGCTCTACCGGGTGGTGCCGCTCGACCTCAAGAACGACCGGCTCACGATCGCATCGGCCGAGCCCCAGAAGATCCAGGTGGCCGACGAGCTGCGGACGCTCCTCGGCTACGACGTGCACGTCTGCGTGGCCACCGACACCGAGATCGAACGGGCGATCGAGAAGCTCTACTCGTCGCACACCGAGAGCGTGGAGTCGCTCGTGGACGACCTCGAGCACGACGAAGACTTGGCGGCCAAGGCCGCCGCCGCCGCCGGCACCGACGGCCCCACCGACCTCACGAGCGTGGAGGCCCTCGCCGAGAGCGCGCCGGTTCGCAAGCTGCTCAACATGGTGCTGCTCTTGGCGATCCGCGACGGCGCCAGCGACATCCACTTCGAGCCCTTCGAGAGCGAGTTTCGGATCCGGCTCAAGGCCGACGGCGTGCTCCAGGAGATGGTGCCGCCGCCGAAGCATCTCGCCTTCGCGATCACCACCCGCATCAAGGTGATGGCGAACCTCGACATCGCCGAGCGGCGGATGCCGCAGGACGGTCGGATCGAGCTGTCCGTCGGCGGGCATCCGGTCGATCTCCGCGTGAGCGTGCTCCCCACGCTCTTCGGCGAGAGCGTGGTGATGCGGGTGCTCGACCGCGGCGTGGTGTCGCTCGACCTCGAGAAGGTGGGCATGGACCAGCAGATGCTGCGGCGGTTTCGCGAGGTGATCAAGCGGCCCAACGGCATCGTGCTGGTGACGGGCCCGACGGGCTCCGGAAAGACGACCACCCTCTACTCGGCCCTCTCCGAGCTCAACGAGATCGAAGACAAGCTGATCACCACCGAAGACCCGGTCGAATACGACATCGACGGCATCGTGCAGGTGCCGATCGATGCCGACATCGGCAACACGTTCGCCGCCTGCCTGCGGTCGATCCTCCGGCAGGATCCCGACCGCATCCTGGTGGGTGAGATCCGCGACGTCGAGACGGCCGAGATCGCCGTGCAGGCCTCGCTCACCGGCCACATGGTCTTCTCCACGCTCCACACCAACGACGCCCCCTCCACGGTCACGCGGCTCCGCGACATGGGCGTGCCGCCGTTCCTGATCACGGCCACGGTGGAGGCGATCCTGGCCCAGCGGCTCGTCCGCCGGATCTGCACCCACTGCCGCGAGGAGGTCGTGCCGCCCGCCGACGTGCTCGCCGACCTCGAGCTGACGACCGAGCAGACCGCCGGCAAGACGTTCTATCGCGGCAAGGGCTGCGAGCGGTGCAACCGCACCGGCTACAAGGGCCGCCTCGGCCTCTTCGAACTGCTCATCATGAACGACGACCTCCGCGACATGGTCATGCGCAACGCCTCCACGGAAGACCTCCGCGAGGCGGCCCGCAAAGGGGGCATGGTCACGCTCCGCGAATCGGGCATGGCCGGCATGTTCACCGGCCTGACCACCGCCGAAGAAATCATCCGCGAAACGATCCTCGAAGCCTAAGCACCGTCTCATGCCCACTTTTCAATTCGAAGCCATCGACGCGGCCACCGGCAAGGAAATCCGCGACACCGTCGACGCCGCCAGCGAGGCCGAGGCCCAGGCCACGATCCGGTCGATGGGCTACATGGTCACGAAGCTCAAGGCCCGCAAGAGCAAGCCCGCCGCCGCTGCCACGACGAAGGGCCGCAAGGGGGGCCGCTCGTTCGCCATCGGCAAGGTGAAGCACAAGGAGCTCACGCTCTTCACCCGGCAGCTGTCGATCCTGATGGACGCCGGCCTGCCGATCCTGCGGAGCATCAAGCTGCTCGCCCAGATGCAGAAGCCGGGCCGGCTCAAGAACAGCCTGCTCGACGTCTGCGACGAGATCGAAGGCGGAGCGAATCTCTCCGAGGCGCTGTCGAAGAGCCCGAAGGCGTTCGATCGGCTCTACTGCAACATGATCCGGGCCGGCGAGGCGGGTGGTGCGCTCGAAGTGATCCTCCGGCGACTCTCGGAGTTCATGGAGAAGAGCCAGGCGCTGAAGCGGAAGGTGAAGGGCGCCCTCGTCTATCCGATCGTCGTGGTGACCGTGGCCGTCGGCATCCTCGGCTTCATCATGGTCACGATCGTGCCGCAGTTCAAGAAGATCTTCGAAGACTTCGGCAGCGAATTGCCGCCGATGACGCAGCTCCTGATCAACATCTCCAACTGGGTGATGAACTACTGGTACCTGATTCCGGCGATCCCGTTCGGGATCAACATGGTGATCAAGCTGATCAAGCTGATTCCCTACGGCCGCTTCGGCTGGGACCTCTTCGCCCTCAAGGTCGTGGTCTTCGGGCAGCTGGTCGAGAAGAACATCCTCTCCCGCAGCTGCCGCACGCTCGGCACGCTCCTGGCCAGCGGCGTGCCGATCCTCGAGGCGCTCAACATCACGAAGGAGACCTCGGGCAACATGATGTTCGAGCGGCTCTTTCAGAAGGTGTCGGACTCAATTCGCGACGGTGATGCGATCGCCAAGCCGCTCAAGGCCTATTCGATCCCGCCGTTCAACCTGATCGCCGCCCTGTTTTGGACGGTATTCGTGCCGTTTGCCGGACCGCTGATGTATCTGATGCGCTACAAGCAGCCGGTGGTGGACGACCTCGTGATCAACATGGTGGACGTGGGCGAGGAGTCGGGCGAACTCGACACGATGCTCTACAAGGTGTCCGACAACTACGACGAGGAGGTGGCGGTGCTCACGGAGAGCCTCACGAGCCTCATGGAGCCGCTGCTCATCGTGTTTCTCGGTGGCGCGGTCGGCTTCATCGTGATCGCCCTCTTCCTCCCGCTCGTCAAACTCATCCAGGACCTGTCGTGAGAATCATGCACACCATCCACCGCCTCCCTCCCATCCAAGCCCCCAGGCGCGAGCCGGGGGATGGATGCCCCCTCTCTCCCCCTGCACGCCCGTCGCTCCGCGACGGGCTGCCCGCTGCCCGCTCCGCGCGCCGCGGCTTCACGCTCACGGAGCTGCTCGTGGTGATCGGCATCATCGCCGTGCTGGCCGCGCTCGTGACGCCGGCGGTGATGAATGCCCGCAAGGCGGCCCGCGTGGCGGCGGTGAAGGCGGAGATCGACATGCTCCACATGGCGGTGATGAACTACAAGAACGAGTACGGCAGTTTTCCACCGCTTGTCGTGGGCGGTCTGAGCATCAGCGGCACCGATCCGGCGTCTCGGCATCTCATGCGGATCTTTCCGCGGATCACGAGTGGCAGCGGGCAGGCGGCGAGCCTGACTTACCTCAACACAGGCACGACACCCCTATCGGGCATCAATCCAATCAACGGCTCGAATGCTCTGCCGCTGTGGCTCTACGGCTACAACGGAGATCCTTCGGCGCCTGTTTGGAACGTCACGGCATCGGGGACGATGCCCCGGAAGAAGTTCTTTGATTTCGACCAATCTCGACTGCTCAACATCGGCACGCCGACAGTGTCGTATCACCTCCCCGGAAAAGCGGAGTCGTCGTTCCTCTACGTACCAGCGGTGAACTACACCACGCTGGCATACGCGGGCGGTTCAGCGACGGCTCCGGGTGCATTGCGACAGAGCTTTCGGGGTGAGGGTGCGGGCGTTTTGTTTGCGACATCGACCTCCGCATGGTTCAACCCCGACTCCTTCCAAATTCTCACGGCCGGCCTCGACGGCGTGTTCGGCAACGACGACGACATGTCGAACTTCTGGAAGGGAACGCGGAAGGAATATCTCGACAGCCTCCAGCAGTGAATCGCATCATGCCCCGCCTTGCCACGTATCGTGCGGTTGACGCTGCCGCCCCGGCGGGTGCGCGGTGCCGATCGGCGTTCACGCTCATCGAGTTGATGGTGGTGACGGTGCTCATCATCTCGCTCGCCGGCCTCGCATTGGCCGGCATGGGCGTGGCCCGACAGCGGGCGAAGATCGACAAGACCAAAAGCACGATCCGCAAGCTGCACGAGATCATCGTCCCGCACTACGAGAGCTACATCCGCCGCCGCGTGCCGCTGCCCACTGGTCTCGCCTCCAACACCGCAATAGCCCGTGAACGCCTCCAGCGCATCCGCACGCTTACGCTGTACGAGATGCCCGATTCGTGGGCGGATGTGGCGACTGATCCCGCCACCGCGTTAGGCGGCCTCCCCAGCTACGCCCACGGCGCGGCCACCTTGTCGTACGCGGGCAAGAAGTTCGCGGTCAGTCAACAAACGGGGGCATCGCCGTCGAACGCAAACGGTACTGCCGAGTGTTTGTTCATGATTGTGTCGCGGGGCGTTGGCGACACTGAAGTGCTTCAGCAGTTTCGTGAGGATGAGATCGGGGATACGGATGGTGATAAAGCCGAAGAGTTTGTCGATGCCTGGGGCAGTGCCATCGAATTTGTGCGGTGGCCGGCCGGAGCACATCTGCTGACGCCACCATCGCCTATTCAGCCGGCCGACGGATCACTTCGTCATGACCCGTTCGACCCCCAACGAGTCGATGCTGGGCCGGGGTATGCCCTCGTGCCACTGATCGTCTCACCCGGCCCTGACCGCCTGGCAAATCTCGCAGTGACACCCGACGCCGGATGGACAGCAGTTCGCATAAGCAGCCCTCAGGGATTGCTGACCATCACTGCGACAAATTCGCAGATGCCGCTACTAATCGGAGGCCCGTTCGATCCCTCGTCCTCCGCTGCCCGCGACAACATCACCAATCACGACCTGACCACGAAGTGACGCGACCCATGCTTTCCGCAGTCACCCATCCTCGTCGCGGTCTCTCGCTCATCGAGTTGCTCGTGGTGGTGGCGATCTTCGGGATGATCGCGGTCACGGTGTTGCCAAACATCGCCGCTACGACGGAGTCGCGCCGCAGTCGCGAAGCGGCCCGCATGGTCACGAGCTTCATCGCCAAGGCCCAGTCGCGGGCGCTCGGGCGTCGCGAATGGTCGGGCTTCATGCTCGTGGCCACTGGTTCCACCTCGTTGTCCGCTGCCGAGTTGTTTTTGGCCGATGTGCCGGCGATCTACCGAGGTGACACTGTTCCGGCCCTGCTGTCGATTTCGGGAACAACATCTGGATCGACCCGCATTGCGACGGGAACCAACAGCCAACTGACGTTGAGCGGCAGCCTGGGGGCAGGGGTGCGCCAGAACGACCTCATCCGGTTTGATGGGCGGAACCCGTGGTATGAAGTTGCGGCGGATGCCACGACGGGCACGTCGGTAACGTTTCGAATCCGGGGCATTCTCACGGGGGCGGCAAAGACCACGTCGAATTCGGAAGGGGCCGGGCAAAAGGAGCACAACACCCCGTGGCCTGCGGCCGGGCTTCCGGTCCCCTTCGAAGTCCTGCGACAGCCGGTCTCGAGTGGCTCGCCTTTTTCATTGCCGGATGGCCGCGTGATCGACCTGTACTGGTCCGGCTATGGCCCGCCACAGGTGGGTTCCTACATGCCGTTGCAGACTGGAACGACGGGCTTCGCGACAGCGGGTGCGAGCTCGGCCGTTCTGTATGACGGCACGGGACGCCTTCGGCAGATTCAGGTCAGTCTCGGCTCGACGCTCAATCGGCTCACGGTCACGGGCCCCGTGTTTCTGCTTCTCGGAAGGGCCGATCGCGCCGGACGGGCCTACGACGCCTCCGTCGGGGGCAGTGACGACAGCCTTGGGGCGAATTGGCAGTACCCCGACTCGTATTGGATTGCGATCGACCCGTTCACTGGCGTAGCCAAGTCTGCCGAGTGCAAGCCGAATCCAACTGGCTCTACGGATATGGAGCGACTCATCGACTCCCAAGATTGGATTCGCGAAATGCTGCTCACGGGAGGCAACTAATGAACGTCTCCCGCCTTCATCCGCGCGGCATCACCGTCCTCGAGGTCTTGATCTCGATCGGCATCCTGGCGATCGGCCTTACGAGCGTGCTGGCGATCGTGCCGGCTGCCAAATCGCAATCGGCACGGGCGGTGATCCTCGACCGGGCCTCGACCCTCGCGGCCAACGTTCTTGCCGACGCCGCCACGTTCGGCCTGCTGCGGTCGGGCTCCGATACGCTGACGATCGGACCATCGCTCACGACCCCGGTGTTCATCGATCCGGCCGGCGTGGGCTCGGTGCTGGGATCGGCCACGAGTGGCGCCCTCAAGCAGACGGGCATCTACGGTATCGGGGCGACCGCAGCCCCTGCAGCATTTCATCAATCGTTTCTGCAGTCCCGCGACGACCTGCTCGTCACGACCGCCACGACGTCGTCCGACGATCCGCCGCTCAACGCCGTCATCGACGGTGCCCGAGCCTTCGAGGGCCGAATGACGAGCCTGCTCTGCCTGTCGGGCACCGGTTCCGGGCCACACCGGGCCTCGGTCGTCGTGTTTCATGCGCGGGATCCAAACTACCTCGCGATTACGGGCACGCTCGTAAACTCGCGGCTCGAGGTCGCCAGTCTGAATCCTTCGATCCCCGGCCGCACGGCTGGGGAGGTGATTCGGCCGGGCGTCATCCTGTGGAGTGCGATGAACCAACGGCTCCACCAGGCCACGTCGGCTTCCTATGACTCGAATACAAATTCATTTTTTCTGACGCTTTCCACCGGAACCCTGCTTGCGACGGGCACGTATCAGGTGCAGTTCCTCCCCGACTCCGTCGGCCTGGCCGAGCAGACGTTCACCCCGGAAACCGCGGGGGCGTTCACCCAATGACGTCGCTTCCCTTCGCCATCCGCCGCCGTGGCGTGCTGCTGCTCGTCGTGCTGAGCATGCTCACGCTGTTCCTGATGCTCGGCGTCACGTACCTGATCGCCGCCTCGAGAGCGCGGGAAACGGCCCGTGCCTACGCCCGGCTCACGTTCGGCAGCGATGACGCCCGGATTCCCGCCGCCCAGGTGCTCGACTCGGTGTTGCTCAAGGTCGTCCGTGGGCCGGTCGTGACGACATCCGGCACCTTCGAGTCGCTGCTCGCCGACAAATACGGCACCATCTCACTCTCGGGCACCGTCACAGGCCTGGCGCGAACCGGGCCGGTACTGTCGGCGACGGTTTCGACCGGCTCATCGGTGCGACCCACCGACCTCGTCGGCCGGGTGCTCACGCTTGCCAAGCCTGGCCGACCTGTCACGAGCCACCGGATCGTCAGGGCGTTGGGATCCGGCTCGACGAACGCCTCGACGAGCTCGTTCACGCTCACGCTCGACATCGCGCCGGGGGCCACGCCGATCGGGCTGCCCGCCGTGCCGGTGCCAGCGGTCTTCAATGGCCGCGAGTTCGCCGGCGTGGCTCCTGCCAACGAGAACTGGGACGGCTTCGATGCCAACAACCTGTTTCTCGCGCAGCTCAAAAGCAGCACCGCGTCGGTCTCACAGGCTGACGTCGTGCGAGGTTCGTTCGTGCCCACGTCGCCCGCCCTGGCATTCGTCGTGTCTGGGTCCAGCTACACGCTAGCCCGCTCGGCGACGTCCGCGAGTGTCTCGCTCGTGACGGGCACCACGGATATCGACGGTGACCTGATCATGGACGCGGCCGACAACGACGGCGACGGCGTGATCGACGGGGTGTTTCAGGATTACGGGATTCCCCCGGTGACCGACGCCGCCGGCAACACGGTCCGGCTTCACGCCTCGGTGCTGGTCGTCGATCTGGATGGGCGGTTCAACGTCAACGCCCATGATGCCCTGCCGCGGCTCATTTATGCCGGCACCAGCAACTGGAGCACTGTCAACTCGGCCACGGCGGCGCCCTTAGGCAGCGGTTACGGCCCGGCTGAGATCAACGGCATGAGCGGCACGAGAGCGTGGACCTCGAACAACACGTGGAACAGTGGGACCGGGATGTTTCCGGGTCGGCCCGTAGGCGCTCCACTGATGCCCGGCTCAAACACACTGGGCACAAGCGAAAACCCCACGTTATTTACGATGACCGGCGGCCCCAGCACGCGTTTCATCGGCCAACGCAGTGGCACAAGCGGCTCGCGTTACAACGACGGCGAGTTTACTCCGCAACTCAGCAATCTTGAGGGACGCTATGGCGAGCGGGGTTCCGCCTCTTGGGCGAACATCGTCCCTGACCTGTTGGCCAGTGCCACTCCCACAAAGTATGCCTTGCCCGGGTCACCGCTCGTGGACGACGCGGCCAGCCGAATCAACGACCGATTGATTAGGACGCCAGCCTTTTCGGAGCCTCCCGCGCCGAACCCCCCGGGACAGCAGCTCATCATTTTGGACGACACGCTCAACTACGGAATTCCGCCCCGCTGGTGGAATGAGTCGCCTGCTTCTTCGACATCTGGAACCAACTTCAACTGGGCTGTCTCGGGCACGCGTAGTTATGTCTTTAGCACCGGAACGACGGTCGTTGTCGATCCCCTGCCCCGGGGAGTTTTTAATTCGCCACCCGACTTGCACGGAAGAATGAAGACGCTGACCCTCGCAGCGACGGGGACCATGATTGTCCCAGCCTTGATTTTTGCAAAACCCGAGTGGTCGGCCAATTTAGCCGACGGTTCAAGAGAGTCCGCAGACGACCCTTACGAACTACGGCTCGACACCCGTCGCGGATTCGGAGGGATGCTCTTCGATCCGACAACGGCCGGCAGCGGCACTTCGACATCCAGCCTGGCCCGGGACAACCCGTTCACGCCGGCCGAACTCGAATCGGTCCTGCGGCCCTATGATGTCGACACCAACAAGCTTTCCCCAAGATTGGCTGCGATGCTCGGCTCGGCGGCCGAGGAGGCGCGGCTCAAGGTCACGACCGACAGCTGGGACACCACGGCCATCACCGGTTCGGCCGCCCTGGTGCTCTTCGGAACACAGGGAGGCGGTTCGTCAGGGTGGCTCCAACGGACGGCCTTCGACACCCTGGCCCTCCTCGGCAGTACGCCGCTTTCCGGGGTCATCGGCGGCGAAGTCGCCCGTGGCGAGCGGTTCGACCTGAATCGTCCGCTGACGGCGTCAGGCACGGCAAATGCGGGCTACGACCCCTCGAACATCTATTACGTTCAGCGGCAGGCGTATTTCAAGGATCTCTACACGCTGCTGTTCGCCCTCGACCGCGGCAGCGGGGGCTCGGCCCCGGCGGCCGAGATCGCCCAGTGGGTCGCCAATGCAATCGAGTTTCGCGATGCCGACTCGATCATGACGCCGTTCGAATACGACAGCGATCCATCCAATGGCTGGACGGTCGATGGCAACGTCCAGACCGATAGCGGGGAAACCGACCGGGCTGTCGTCTTTGGCGTTGAGCGTCCAGAAATTCTCATCGCCGAGACGTTGGCCTGGGAGCGGGTTGATTCCGGCACGACGGGCGGGATGTGCATCAGCCTCCATCGGCCGTGGAATGCCGTGGCGACCGGCACCGGCTCGGTGCAGATCGCGGGCGAGCCCTGCGACTACGCGCTCGACACCCTGTTGAGTGGGAGTAGCGGTAGACCGACGAATCAGGTCGATCTCGGCAAGAAGCCGCATGCCGGAATCATGGGAGCCACGAACTCTTCGTACGGCGATCTGACCACTGCGAACTACCCGATATGGCGGTTGCGAATCACAAGCGCGGGCGGCACGCAGTACGTGCGGTTCGACACCGGCACGGCCGGTGCGAATGAACTACTCGTGTCAGGAACCGGCGCGGCTGGCACTCCACTCCAGTCAGGCGATGCGAAGCCCAAGCTGCCGATGAATACGACGTATACGTTTTTCTCGGGCACGACGGTGAATGTAGGCGGTCTGACGCAGGCCTTCTCCATCACAGGCTCATCGCGGCAGGCAATGACGGCTGCCGCATTTCGCGTGGCGGGCGGGCCGGGCGCGGTGACTGACCCCAGCCGTCCGGCGACCATCTTTCTCGAGCGGCTGGCCAACCCCTCGATCGCAACGACCGCCGCGATCTGGTCCGCGACCCCACTCGCGACCAGCACAACGAGCGGGACGGCTGCCCAACTCTACGTCGTGGTCGATTCTGCCATGATGACGGTGATCAATACCGGCACCCAGCCGACGCCGACTCAGTCACTCGTCTCGTCCCGTCGCGATGCTTCATCCGCCACCACATCGCCTTGGCGAATCGCCTCGACGGGCACGACGGTGACGACCACATTCCCCACGCTCACCTCCAGCACGACGACCGGCTGGATGCCCTGGCCCAACCGGCCGTTCGTCAGTAGCGCGGAGCTTACGCTTGTGCCGCGTAGGCACGCTCTCGGCATGCTGCAGACCTACACACAACTCACGCCGGCGATTCCCACGGGGACAGCGGCGGGCGCGATCGGCATCCCGATCGCCCCGCAACTCCTGTTCGATGCCGTCCACGTGCCCACCCGGTTCGCCGGCATTCACCAGTCGTATACGAACGACCTCTCGGGGGCGACGGGCATCTTCAGCACCGGCTCGAACGCAATCACAACCGTCAACCAGCTCTCTTCGTTCCGCGAGCCGGGACGGGTGAACCTCAACACGGTGCCATCGGACGACGTCTGGAATGCGGTGGTCGGCGGGGCTTTGACGAGCCCGGTCGTTTCCCGCACCGCCGCCACGATCTCGACGGCCCCGGCACAGAACATGTACGCCACGCTGTCGCTCGCCAGCGGCACGGGCACCACGATCGTGTCGGATGCGACGTCGGCGCAACTGGCCGTCAACCTCAATCCCCTCCACGGCATCTACACGGCCACGCGACTGGCAAACACCGCCACGCCGCGGTCGAACGTGTTCGGCGTCTGGATCACACTGCGCGAGTCCGTTGCCAACGACCCCGACTCCGTCAAATACCATCGGGCGTTCTATGTCGTCGATCGCTCGATCCCGGTGGGGTTCGAGGAGGGGAAGGACTACAACGTCTGGGACTGTGTGCGGCTGCGGAGGATCATCGAATGATTCCCCTGCCGAGCCGCAACGCCGACGACCGCCGCCACGGCATGACGCTCATCGAGATGATGGTGGCGCTCGCCGCCACGCTCGTGGTGATGGGGGCGATCGCCCAGGCCTTTGCGGCCTTCGGCAACGCCGTGTCGGGCAGCCGGTCGGTGCTCGAACTCGATTCGCGGATGCGGTCTGCCGCCTGGCGGCTCAGGAGCGATCTCGCTGGCGCGACGGCCCGGCCCCTGCCGCCCCTGAACCCGGCCGCAGGTGAAGGGTATCTGGAGATCATCGAGGGGCCGGCGACGGACAGCACCTTTGGGGCTGGCTCCACTATCAGTGGCGACCACGATGACGTGCTGCTACTTACGACGCGGAGCACGGAGACGCCATTCATCGGTCGGGCGCCGGGAACTGGCGGCGCTATCGACGACACGTTCGAATCGACGCTGGCGGAAGTCGGCTGGTTTGCCCGGGCTACCTCCAACACGTCGAACCCCGGCACCTACACGCTCTATCGCAAGCAACTGCTCGTGATGGGATATGTAGGCACTGATCCGTTTCACGCCGGAAACAACTCGCTTGCCTGGCCAGGCAGTTGGGCAGGCTACTTGAATTCTCCCTGCGATGTCTCCGTGCGTCGCGAGGCCAACGTTCTGTACCCCAACACGCTCGCCGACCTCACCCGTCGCGAGTGTCGCTTCATGCACAATCCGCTGGGCGCGACCGGCACTTCGGCCTTCCCGTTCGTGTTCGCCAGCGGCAATCACCAGGCGACTCCGGCACCTGACGGCTTGATCTTCGAAACGGCCCAGCGGCAGGGTGAGGATGTCGTGCTCACCAACGTGCTCGCCTTCGACGTGCGGGTCTTCGACCCGACGGCGCCTGTCTTCGTTGCCACTGGCAGCACGGCGCTCGCCCCGGGCGACCCTGGATTCACCGCCACGCCGACGGCGTCCGGCGCGTATGTCGATCTGGGCATGGGCACGGCCAACACCCTGCTCTCCGGCATCCCGCCCCATTTCAGCGGCACGTGCCAGGCTCGTAGCCGGCTCAATACGGCCGTGCCGACGCTGCGGGTCTATGACACCTGGAGCCTGCACTACGAGGCCGACGGCCTTGATCAGGACGGCGACGGTCTCAGAGATGAAGGCACCAACGGTCTCGACGACGACAGCGACGGCAGCTTCGACGAGCCTCCGTTCGATGCCAATGGAGACGGAGACTTTGTCGATGCTGGCGATGATCTCGGCGAGGCCGAGACCCTGCCCCCCTATCCCTACCCGCTGCGGGGGATCGAGGTGCGGATCCGGTGCTATGAGCCATCGACCAGGCAGGTGCGGCAGGTGACCGTTCGGCATACCTTCGTTCCGCACTGACGGGATACAATTGGGGCGTCCTCTGGAGACCACGGGGAATCATGATCAATCGCCGTGCCACTCGCGGCTTCACGCTCGTGGAGCTGCTCGTCGTGATCGCCATCATCAGCGTGCTGATGGGGCTGCTGCTCCCCGCCGTGCAGTCGGCCCGCGAATCGGGCCGCCGGGCGACGTGCCTCAACAATCAGAAGAACATCGCGCTTGCGCTCCTGCGGGCGAATGACACGAACGGATTTCTGCCGGGGTGGCGGAACGTGAGTCCGAATCCGGCGAACACGGTGCCCCCCGTGACGGTTGGCGGGAGCCCGACATACAACAACACGCCGTCTTGGCCCATCGTCATCCTGCCGTTCATGGAACGCAACGACATCTACAAGAACTGGCAGGCGAATGCGATCGGTACAGGTGTGTATTTGTCGTTTTTCGTGTGTCCATCGAGTCCGCCTGACTCGATGACGTCAGCTGTGCTCGCCTATGCCGGAAATTGTGGCAGCGCGTCGAATGCCCGCAAGGCTGATGGGGTCATGCTCGATAACGCAAACACGTCTTCATCGCCTCTCTATGCCCGTATGACGATCGATGAAATCTCCGACAAAGACGGTACGAGCACGACGCTCCTCGTCTCGGAGCGATGTATCACGGGCACGACGACATTCGCTCCCGCCCTCTGGACGAACCTCGTGACAACGTCCGGCACGTTTGTCTATTCAGGCGTTGCCACCGCCGTTCCGGGGTTCGGAATCTGGGGCGCCGGCGCCGTGGCGAAAGTGATCAACAGCGGTTCAATCGGACCACCCGGTCAGGCGAGTCAGCCGTCTTCCAATCACCCCGGCGGCGCCGTCGTCGCCTTCTGCGGCGGGCAGACGGGCTTTTTGAAGGATTCACTCACACAGAACGTGTATGGCAATCTTGTGAATTCCGACAACGCCAACTCTTCATCTTCGCCTGGCCAAAACTGGGTTCCCCGCACCCACATGCTCTCCGAAGGTGACTTCCAGTAGCCAGCGGCGCGGGCTCGAAATCGTGTTTCCGCCACCCTAGCGGACTGCGGACGGTCCCCACTGCGGGGCGGCAGACTGTGCCGGCTGCCGCTGCTGCTGATACGCAGGCTGCCCCTGCCACGACGTGGGCTGGGCCTGACCCCATGCGGGCTGTTGCCCCGATGACTGTGGCCCGGCCGACTGCGGCCCCAGAGACTGCAGCCCGGTAGCAGCCTGTCGCTCGCGGACGTCCTGTGCGACGCGTACCGCCTCCTCCTGCACCCGCGCGCCGACCTGCTGGCCGACGAGCCAGGCCCGCGCCCGGTCGAAGTTCACGGTCGGGATGCCGTTGTTCCAACTGATCGTGAGCACGCCGGTCGCGAACAGAAACGGCAGCAGCAGGATAGCGAGCCGCGATCCCCAGCGCGTGCCCGCCACCTTCGCCACCGGTGCCGGCAGCACCGGCGACGCGAGGCCGATCGCCTGTTGGGCCAGCGTTTTTTTCTTCCTCGACATCGCACGCTCCTTTGCTAGCGGACGGCCAGTTGAGATTTGAAAGTTTTCGGTATGCGGATCCCGGCGCTTGCGCTTAGGGCTTCTATGGACGGATCCCGGCGCTGGCGCTTAGGGCTTGTATGGTTTGATCCCGGCGGTTTTTCCGTTGAGAAAATCGGCAGGCCACGACGGCTGCGCTCAACCACACGCCGCGCACCCGCTGCCGCCCCGCTCAGGCTGCCCAGATTTCGCAGACCGTCGGGGTGATCCCATCGCTTCCGCTGTGTCATGGATTCCTGTCGTGGCCAGGTTTTTGCACCGATAAGGCAGAGTGCCGGAGGAGGTGGAGGGAGACACGACGATGAGCGACGCCGCCGCGCCCGATGCGAACGCCTTGGCCGTGGAGCTTGGCTCGGCCGATCTGGCGGTGCGCGCAGCGGCTGCCGAACGCCTCGCCCGGATGGCAGAAGCCGCCGCGCCTGCCGCAGCTGCGCTCGTGTCGGCCTGCGGCGATGCCGACGAGCAGGTGCGGGAGCAGGCCGTGGCGGCGCTCGAGGATCTCGGGCAGCCGCCCGCGGAGGCCATCAGCCAGCTCATCCACCTCGTGGCCCATGGCGACCCGCTCGTGGCCTACTGGGCGACAACTCTGCTGGGGCGAGCCGGGGAGGATGCGGCGGATGCGGTGCCGGCGTTGGCGGAATGCCTGGCGTCGCCGGCCGATCTTTCGGTGCGGCAGCGGGCGGCATGGGCCCTCGGAAAGATCGGGGCAGCGGCCGCGTCGGCCCGCGCGGTCGTAGAGCGGGCCGCGAGTGACGCCGATCCACGGCTGGCCCGACTCGCGACCGAGGCACTGGCGGCGATCAGCGGGTGAGGCCGCGGGGCATGGAGGGGGCGATGGCGGCGGCGCATCCACGAACACCGTCGCCACGGCTCGCCGCACGTCGGCGATGGATTGCCGCCGCGCTGGCGTTCGGCGTGATCGGTGTCGCGCGGGCCGGCGACCTCGTGCCGATCCGCATCCCGGGCGCCGTGCCGGCGTCGGTGGCCGACATGCCCCCGCTCGTGCCGATCGTGCGGACGCCACCACTGCCGATCGTGGCAACGCCGCCGGCGCCAGTGACGATCCGCACGATCCCCGTCGCACCCGTCGCGGTGCAACGGCCCATCCTGGCGCTTCCTTTGCCGCCGCTGCCAGCACCGGCGCCGCCGATCGCGCCGCCGCTTCCCATCGCCGTCGCGCCGCAGGTCGCGCCGCAGGTCGCGCCGCCAGCGCCGCAGGTGGCTGTTGCACCGCCCGTCGCGCCACCACCCGTCGCGCCACCCGTCGTGCCGCCTGCGGCACCGCTGCCACCCGCTGCCGCGCCGGCACCGCCGCCCTCCGGTAAGCCGACCGACGCGGTCTTGATCGCGAGCTTCAACATCCAGGTGTTCGGTGAAGCGAAGCTCGCGAAGCCGCAGGTGGTGGACGTGCTCACGCGGGTCGTGCGGCGGTTCGACGTCGTCGCCGTGCAGGAGGTGCGGGCCAAGTCAGACAGTGTCGTGCCGACGTTCGTGAATGCCATCAATGCCGATGGCAGCCGCTACCAATACGTCGTCGGGCCGCGGCTGGGCCGCACGGTGAGCAAGGAGCAATACACGTTCATCTACGACTCCACCCGCATCGAGATCGATCCGTCGTCGGTGGCCACGCTGCCCAATCCCGGCGACAAGCTCCATCGCCCGCCGCTGCGGGCCCGGTTTCGCGTGCGGACGAACCCACCTGAGGCGGGCTTCAGCTTCTGGCTCGTCGACATCCATACCGATCCCGACGAGGTGCCGCAGGAGGTGGACGCGCTGGCCGATGCCTTCGTGTCGATGCGGTCGGTGATCCCCGACGAGGACGACGTCATCCTGCTCGGCGACTTGAACGCCGGTCCGCCGCAGTTCGGCCGCATCAAGCAGATCCCCGGCATCGGCTGGGCGGTGTCGGGCACCACGACCAACACGCGGCGGTCGAAGACCTACGACAACCTGATCTTCGACCGCACTGCCACGACCGAATACACCGGCCGCTGGGGCGTGCTCGACCTGCAAGAGACGTTCGGGCTGCCGCTCGACAAGGCGCTCGAGATCTCGGACCACAACCCCGTGTGGGCCGCGTTCAGTCCGTGGGAAACGCAGCGCATCGCCGGCCGGTGAGCCGCCGTGCTGCCGCGCTTGGAAGCCCGCAGCGCGAGCTAAGGGAATCCGCTCGGCCGCTCGTGCCCCCCGGCCCGCATTCCTCTCGGCTCGCGCCTCGGGCTTCACGGGCCAATCTGGGCAATCGGTATCCATCACGGCGGGGAGTGCCAGCGGTGGGTGGTTTATGCCGGGAAACCCCGGGGATAGGCCCGTTGCTCCGCAATGGGCTGCAGGGAGCCCGGTCACGCCGTGCTTTGCTTTCGCGTCTTATGGCCTGCGGAACGCATCGAACACATCGCCGTTCAGGGCATCACGCCGGAAGAGGTCGAGGACGTGTGCTTCTCCCGGCTGCTGGTCTTGCGGGCGAAGACCGAAGGGCCCAGCCCGGTGTATTCCGGTGTATTATTGGCTTAGGCGGTCGTTCTCTTGGACGGTCGTTCGCGGGCCGGCATCTTTTCTGCGTCGCCATCGTATTTCCGGACGGCAACGCATTGTTGACGAGGCAATGGTTAATCGCGGCTGGATTCGGGAGCACGCCACAAAAGCGGCCAGCTGACTGCGAGGCTGCTGGGTGGGCGACCAGACAGCCCGTCACGGTGTGACGGGCCTCCGAGGAGTGACGGGCCAACGAGCCGAATGGAGGCAGTGCGATGAGCGGACGTGGCATGCGGTGGCTGTCGATCGGCAGCAGGTCCTCCACGAAACGGCGCCGGCTGGTGACAGCGCGGCTCGCTGCAGAGCGACTCGAGCAGCGGCTGGCGATGGCCGCTCTCCCCATCACGTTTACGGTGCCCGTGGAGGTGGCCAACAAGGGCGTCTATGCCGCCGTCTTCGGCAGCCCGACCACCACCAATACGGTCGCGTTCGATGCGAGCAGCCTGGGCGCCGGCCTCGAGGTCGCCAACGCCAGCTTCTACCCCGCCACGGGCGAGGTGACGATCACGAACGCCGGCGGCAGCGCGATCGTGAGCTACACCTCCAACTCAGGCACGCTTCTGTCCGGCCTAACGCTGAAGCAGGGGTCGGGCAGCTATGCCACCGGATCGGTCGTGTCGTTCGCCGGACCCGACATCAACCAGGCGCCGTTCGTCTACCTCACCTCGTCAGCGCAGGGGCCGGCCCGCACGACCACGGCCTCCGCGGTGCCCTCGGGCACAGTCACGCCCGTGCTGGCCGGCGTGCTGCCGGTCACCTCCACCCAGGGCTTTGCGGCCAGCGGCTCGCTCACGGTCTATCCGCCGGGGCAGCCGGGCAATTCGCAGGTCGTGACGTACACGGGGATTTCCGGCAAGTCGTTCACCGGCGTCGTCTGCAGCCAGGGCATCGGGAAGAACTACGTCGTCGCCCAAGGGCAGACGCAGACCGCGACGACGGCGTCGATCGGTGCCTCGAGTGCCACGACCGTGCCGGTGAACTCCACCGCCGGCTTCCCGTCTTCGGGCAACCTCATTGCGTACTCCTCCACGAAGACCGTGCGGCTCACCTACACGGGTACGACCGGCAATTCGTTCACCGGCGTCTATTTTCTCGACAACTCCGCCATCAACGGCTCGTTCACGATCGTCGAGCCGGACGTACTCGGCTCCACGATCGACGTCCCTTCGATGTCGGGTTTTTCGTCGGTTGGCCAGCTGCTCGTGCAGGCGCCGGCGGGCTTGGCAACGAGCCCCGTGCAAACGAGCACGAACGTGGCGGTATCGTATGCCGGCGCCACGGGCACCGACTTTACGGGCGTGACCGCCTTCCCGAGTGGGGCGCTGCCGACGCTGCCGTCAGGGGGCACCGTCTACCAACTCCCTGGAGCGGCCGCGGCCACCGTCTACGCGCCGCTGCCGTCGTCGGGCAACCTGCCGCTCGTGAGCCTCTTCCCCAATGCCGGCAGCATTGCCGGATCGGGCACGACGACCGCCACGCTGACGCTCCCCGATCCGACTGTCACGGGCATCCTGAGCGGCGTGATCGTGATCAGCGTGGGCACGCCCATCGCGCTCCCGGTGACCATGAAGTCGGTGCAGAACATGAGCGTGTCGGTGAACGTCGCGACGGTCGGTTCACCGACGCCCGCCACCAATGCCGACGACGTGTTCGGCATCTTCGAGTGGGGACTGACGAGCACCACGCTCGACTTCGACGTCTCCGAGGTCGATCAGGTGGGCTTCCCGTTCTCCGTGACCACCGTCGGCACCGCACCGCCGCCGCCGGCCGACCCCGTGAACGGCGTGGGCATGAAACAGGATCGCGCCACGCTCTTCAAAGGCTACAAGCCGTTCATCGAAGCGGCGAAGACCAGCTACGCCCCGGCTACCGCGTTCCTCCAGGGCCGTCCGGTGGTGCCGAACATCCCGAACGGGTCGAGAGGCATGCGGCTCACCGCCCCGCAAGACATCATCGGCAACCTCCAGAGCAACCCGCCCACCGCGGTTGCCGCCGTGCCGGCCGGCGCAGCGGGCACCGCGGGTACCAACGCGTATTACTGGGTCACGGCGTTGGGGGCGGGCGGCAACGAGTCGATGCCGTCGGCGTCCGTTCAGGGCACGACCACGGCCGTGCAGTCGGCGCTCCAGATCAGCTGGCAGGAGTATCCCTATGCCACCGGCTACAACGTCTACTGGAGCAGAGGCACGACGCTGGCCAATGCCCAGCGGATCGCGACGAACGTATCGGGCACCAGCTTCACCGACACCACGCCCGCCAGCCATGCGAAGGGCGCGTCGGGGGCCGCGGTGCCCGCGAACAACTATCTTTACGACAGGCTCAACAGCTACTACACGTCGGCCCTCGTCGATTTCTTCGCCTACTACGCGCCGACGGGCACGAGCGTCGCCGGCGTGCCGGGTGCGAACAAGACATTCCAACTCGACGACCAGGCCACGAAGACGAAGTGGACCGGCTACACGCAGACCGGCCTGACGATCGGCTCCCAATCGGGCTACACGGCTCTGGTGCTCACTGGCGAGGCAGGGACCTGGGGCAGCCAGTTCGCCGGCAAGACGATCTGGGTGGTGCTGCCGCTTTTCTCGAGCAACACCAACGACGCGAGCCTCGGCACGCTGCCGCCGTTCCCGAGCAACCTGGTCTCCAGCCCCTTCGAGTCGGGCTCGGCCATGGTGATCGCCGGTGACGGCGTCTTCGGGGCGTATTCCGCCAGCACCGATCCCAGCTTCGTCAGCCCGGGCGATTCGGCGAACCTCTACAACAACATCGTCTCGGCCTTCAATCGCGGCCTCACGCCGATGCGGCTGCCGGGAGGATCGTGGAGCCCGATTCTCACGCCGACCTATTGGGCCAACTCACCCTTGCTGAACTCGGCGACGCCCTCGACCACCGGCGGCACGCTACCCGCCGGCTCGTATCGCTACTGGATCACGGCCGTCGATATCAACGGCACGACCGGCCATCAAACCACGTTCAGCAACGTCGTCGAGGCCACGGCCACGGCGGGCACGGCGTCGAGCGGCCCGAACTCCGTCGCGCTCGCGTGGACTGCGATGAACTTCACCGACGTCGGGGCGATCTATGCCAAGAGCTTCAACATCTACCGCAGCACGCGGCAGACCGACGGCACGTGGAGTGTGCCTGAATACCGGGCCAACGTGCCCAACGCCGCGACGCCGGTCACCACCTGGACCGACACGAATGCGGCGCCGACGGGCACCCCCGGACCGCTGTTCAACTACTACTCGGCCGGCACGGCGTCGAACTACTACGCCGCATACTTCGCCGACCCGGACGTCAGCTACAACGGCCTGAGCTACGGCTATCCCTATGCCGACAAGAACGGCCAGTCCACCAACGTGCAGATGAACTATCCCGGAGACATCACGGGGCTTGCCGTGAAGCTGAATCCCTGGACGCTCACGGGCGAGCCCCCGGTGACGCCGGGCGTAACTCCCGGCATGAAGCCGGTCGCGACCGCGCCGGACGAGTTCCGGCTACGTGAGGATACGAAGGGGCGGCTGACGTGGTCCGCCGGCCGCCGGCCGTTCGCCGACGCCGATAGCTCGTCACTGACGGTCACGCTCGCGGTCATCGACGGGGCCATCAACGCCAGGAGCACCCGCAACGTGATCGTGGGCGGCGTGCCCACGGAGCGCACCTTTCAGGGAAGCGTCGCGGCACTCAACCGGTTTTTCCAGAAGCCCGGGCGGATCACCTACACGCCGGCGGTGCATAATCGCGAGTCCCGGACGCTCACCACGACGGCCTCCGATGGCCTCTCCACGAGCGACGCCGTCATGACGCGGATCCGGATCGCCCCGGTCGATGATCGGCCGACGGTGACGCCCCTGCCCACCAGTTTCGCCACGGCCGCGGCCACGCCGGTAAACCTGCGTTTCATGGCTGGCCCGTTTGCCGATCCCGACGCCCGGGCCCGAGCCACGTTTCGGGTGCGGCTGCGGGCTGACGCCGGCGACGCGATCACCGCGGCCGCCGGTCGAGGGGTGACCGTCTCGGGTTCCGGCACGGGCCGGGTGACCGTGTCGGGTACGCTTGCCGATCTCAATGCCTACTTCACCACGGCCGACATGATCACCTATCGGCCGGCCGCCGGGGTTTCGGGCACGCGGGCCGTGGGTATCGCGATCCGCGATCGGGAGAAGGGCGTCGGTTCGAAGACGACGCTGGCTGTGGACGTGACCGCCTGACGCCCTCCACGGATGGAATGGTGGGGCTATAAAGGATAGGTTCCCCTTCGCCTTCCCCCACCACTCCCATGCCCAGCTCCGTCGCCCCCCCGCCGTTCGCCGCCCCGCTCACGATCGACCTCGGGGATGCCCGCGAGCGACTCGTGTCGCACCCGATCTACGGACTCGTCGATTCGCCCGAGCGGCTGCGCCGGTTCATGGAGGCCCACGTGTTCGCCGTGTGGGATTTCCAGAGCCTGCTCAAGGCGATGCAGCAGCGGCTCACCTGCACGACGCTCCCCTGGCTGCCCACGCCCGACCCTGAGGCCCGGCGGCTCGTCAACGAGATCGTGCTCGACGAGGAGTCGGACGAGCTGCCCGAGGGGGGCTCCGCCTCCCACTTCGAGCTGTATCTCGACGGCATGCGGCAGGCCGGGGCCGACACGGGACCGATCGACCGGCTGATCGCGATGCTGCGGCAGGCCGCGCCGCTGTCGCAGGCGCTCGCCACGTGCGGTGGTCATCCGGCCGCGATCGAGTTCGTGCGGCGGTCGTTCGCCGTGATCGAGTCGGGGAAGACGCACACGATCGTGGCCGCCTTCACCTACGGCCGCGAAGACGTGATCCCCGACATGTTCCGCCACCTCGTCGTGCAACTGGCCGAGCAGGAGCCGGCCACGTGGGGCCGGTTTCGGTTTTATCTCGAGCGTCACATCGAGCACGACGACGAGAAGCACGCGCCGGTCTGCCGGCGGATCGTGGCCCGGCTATGTGGCACGGATCCCGTGAAATGGGCCGAGGCGTCGGCGACCGCCCGCGACTGCATCGAGGCCCGGATCGCATTTTGGGACGCGCTCGCAAAGGGGTAGTCCCGTTGCGGAGCAACGGGACTACGGGTGGCGGGCCGCGAACTCGGCGACGCGTGTTCGGATCGAGCGCTTGATCGCTTCCCACTCCACCGGCACGAGCATCGTGGGCATCGGATCCAAGTCGGCGTCATCGAAGTAACACATGCCCGCCAGCACCCGGCTACTGTCTGCCACCGCGAACTTGCGACGGTAGAGGTCGAGCATCTGCTCGACCGAAAAGAGAGAGCCGAGCGCGTGCACATCGACAAAGTCCTTCTTCGTACCCCGCTGCGACACTGCCAGAAGCTTCATCGCGACGAGATCCTCGAGAGACGCCAGTCGACAGCCGAACTGCGGCCACGGCACGACCGGAGCGAGCATCGGCGCACGGAATTCCAGGAAGCTCACCCGCACGCCGGAGACCATGCCGTGCAGCGTGCGACGGGCGAGCGACGTCACGGCGACATCGACACCGCGCTCCCGAAACACGCCGGCCAGTTCGGCTGCCTGAAAAGGAAACTCACTCGCAAACCAATCGAGGTCGATCGATTGCCGATGGCCGAGGTGGATTGCCACGGCCGTGCCGCCCGCGAGATGGAAGCCGAGGGCATCGGCGGCAGGTCCGAGACGGGCCAGGCACGCCTGCTGCACCGGCGGCAGCACTTCAGTATGCATCAGGCACGCCTGCCTCTTCCCAGGTGCGACGCTCCACTGACGACAGCCACTCGTTTACGGCGTCGGCCGGCAGGCCAACGAGCAACTCCCAGAGACGAAGCTGCTCCGAGGAAAGCCCACGGCCGCGATGCCGCATGATGCACTCCCGGATCTGTGTGTCGCCGTACTCCCGCCGAAGCCACCGGATCGCCTCCCACGTGCCCGAGGCGAGGATTCGGCTGATCACGAAATCGGCATCCCGTTGCCCGTCGAGGGCCCGGAAGTTGCAGTCCCAGAAGAAAGGCGTGAGGGCATCGGGAAGAGGCATGCACGCACCGCCGGTGTGGGTGAACGAACGCCTTCGATTATACGTCGCCGCGTGGCAACGGAGCCCGGTCACGCGTAGGCTGGTCTCCCGTAGGCCCGTTGCGGAACCGTAGGCCCGTCACTCCGTGACGGGCATTGCCCGTTGCGGAGCAACGGGCTTACGGGCGACGCTTACTTCGCGGCGGCGAGTTCGGCCTTCTTTCGCTCTTCCACGATTTCCTTCTGGATGTTGCCGGGGGTGGCCCGGTACTTCGAGAACTCCATCGTGAACACGCCCTGGCCCTGCGTCATGCTTCGCAGGTCGGTCGAGTAGCCGAACGTCTCCGCCAGCGGCACCTCGGCGATGATCGTCGAAGTGTTGCCCACCGTCTCCGTGGAGATGATCAGGCCGCGCCGCTTGTTGAGCTCGCCCGTGACGGCACCCTGGAAGTCGGCGGGCACCTCCACTTCCATCTTCATGATCGGCTCGAGCAAGACGGGCTTCGTGTTGAGGAACGCCTCGCGGAAGCCGGCCCGGGCACACACCTGGAAGGCCATGTCGCTGGAGTCGACGTCGTGGTAGCTGCCGTCCTCGAGCGTGGCCTTCACGCCCACGATCGGGAAGCCGGCAATCGGCCCCTTGTTGAGCACGGCCAGGAAGCCCTTCTCCACCGACGGGATGTATTCCCGCGGCACGCGACCGCCCACGACGGCATCCTCGAACACGAAGTTCTCGGTGGCATCCTCGGGCAGCGGCTCCAGGTGGCCGATGATGTGGGCATACTGGCCCGAGCCACCGGTCTGCTTCTTGTGCTTGTAGTCGTAGGCCGTGCCCTTCGTGGGGGCTTCGCGGTAGCTCACCTTCGGAGCGCCCACGGTCACGTCCACCTTGTATTCACGCTTGATCCGCTCGACGTAGATGTCGAGATGCAGCTCGCCCATGCCGGCGATCAGCGTCTCGCCCGTCTCCTCGTCGGTGGCCACGCGGAACGTGGGGTCTTCGCGGGTGAACCGCTGCAGCGCCTTGCTGAGCTTGTCGAGGCCGTCGCGGTTCGTCGGCGTGATCGCCATCTTGATCACCGGCTCCGGCACGAACATGCTCTCGAGCGTGCAATACTTCGCGTCGGTGGAGTAGGTGTCGCCGGAGGCGGCATCCACGCCCATCACCGCCACGATGTCGCCCGCCTCGGCCGACTCGATCTCCTCACGCTTGTCGGCGTGCATCCGCACGATGCGGCTGAACCGCTGCTTCTGGCTCGTGCGCTGATTGATGTAGGCCTCGCCCTTCTTGAGCGTGCCTTGGTAGATCCGCATGAACGTGAGCTGGCCGAAGGGGTCGTCCACGATCTTGAAGGCCATCGCCACGAGCGGCTTCTTCGGGTCCGCCTCGAGGTCGAACTTCTCGTCGGCGTTCGACCAGTTCTTCGCGATCACCTTCCGCTCGAGCGGATTGGGCAGGTAGCGAACGACGGCGTCGAGCAGGAGCTGCACGCCCTTGTTCTTGTAGGCACTGCCGCAGAACACGGGCGTGATGCTCTGGGCATGCACGGCGGCCTTGGTGACGGCATGGATCTCGTCCTCGGAGGGCACTTCCTCAGAGAGGAGCTTTTCCATCAGCGAGTCGGAATACATCGCGAGGTCTTCGAGCAGCTTGTGCCGGGCCTCGGCCGCCTTCTCCTTATAGTCGGCCGGAATCTCCTCCAGACGGACGTTCTCGCCGTTGTCGCCGTCGAAATAGGCGGCCTTCATCGCCACGAGGTCGATCACGCCCAGGAGCTTGTCTTCCTTGCCGATCGGGATCTGGTAGGGGATCGCATGGCAGCCGAGCTTGTCCTTGAGCTGGCCGACCACACGGTCGAAGTTCGCGCCGGTGCGGTCCATCTTGTTGACGAACGCCAGCCGCGGCACCTTGTACCGCTTCATCTGGCGGTCCACCGTCATCGACTGGCTCTGCACGCCGCCCACGGAGCAGAGCACGAGGATCGCGCCGTCGAGCACGCGGAGGCTGCGCTCCACCTCGACGGTGAAATCCACGTGGCCCGGGGTGTCGATGAGGTTGATCCCGCAGTCGCCCCACTGCACGCTCGTGGCGGCCGACGTGATCGTGATGCCGCGCTCCCGCTCGAGGTCCATGTAGTCCATGGTCGCCCCGTCGCCGCCGCCCTTCACTTCCTGGATGCGGTGGATTCGCCCGGCGTAGTAGAGGATCCGCTCGGAGAGCGTGGTCTTGCCGGAGTCGATGTGGGCGCTGATGCCCATGTTGCGAAGCTTGGTCAGATCCATGGAGGAAAACACCTGAACTGAAGGGAAGGCTGGAAAAAGGGACTCTGCTGAGGATGTGAGACGGGGGACGGCCGCCGGGGCGGGTCCGCGCCGCGTGGGCGCGACAGGATTCTGGGCGACCATCTGGAATATACTCGTCTCCCCATGAACGCGACAGATGAGCCTGTGCCGGCCGTGGAACCCGATTATGGGCCTACGCGGCCGTGGTTTGCGTGCGTGGCGCCCCTGGCTGCGTATCTCGTGCTCGGAGCGTTCGAGCCAGGGGCGGAACGGGGCGGATTCCTGGGCTCGCTCGGGATCACCGCCGCGGCTTATCCCGCCATCTACGCCCTCCGAATCGCCGTCACGGTCGCCATGATCGCCGCCGCCTGGCCGAGCCTGCGGGCGTGGCTGGGCCGGCCGAGTTGGTGGCCGCCGCTCCTGGGCGTGGCGCTCGTCGTGCCGTGGATCGTGCTGGCGACGCTGCAGCGCGATGCCGGCTGGAGCGGCAGCATCGGCGGGCGGGCGGCGTTCGATCCGTTCACGGCCTTCGGTGGTCCGACGCCGCTGGCCTGGGCGTTTCTGGGGCTGCGGTTCTTCGGGCTTGTCGTGATCGTGCCTCTGGCGGAGGAACTGTTCCTGCGCGGGTTCCTCATGCGGTACGTCGTCCGCGAGGAATTCTGGAAGGTGCCGTTCGGCACGCTCACCGCTTCAGCGGCCGCAGCGTGTGTGATCTATGCGGCGGCGAGCCATCCGGCGGAGGCCGTGGCCGCCGTGGGATGGTTTGCCGTGGTGAGCGGGATCGGGGCTGCCACGCGCAGGCCGATCGACTGCGTGCTCGCCCACGCAGGCACGAACCTCGCGCTCGGCGTGTATGTCGTCGCGACGGGTAATTGGTGGTTGTGGTGAGGCCGTAGACGTCATTTCGTCGTAGGCCAGTCACTCCGTGACGGGCTGCATTGCCCGTTGCGGAGCAACGGGCCCACGGTAACGTAAAACGCCCACGTGGAGTGAATCCGTGCCTCACCTTCGCGGTCGACTCGCCCCGACGCCGACGGGCTACCTCCACATCGGCCATGCCCGCACGTTCGCGCTCGCTGCCGCGCGGGCCGGCACGGCCGGCTTCGTGATGCGGATCGAAGACCTCGACGCCCCGCGCTGCCGCCCCGAATACACCGCCGCGGCTCTCGACGACCTCCGCTGGCTCGGCCTCGCCTGGACCGAAGGCCCCGATGTCGGCGGGCCGCATGCACCCTACGCGCAGAGCGAACGCACTGCCTGGTATCTCGACACGTGGCGGCAGCTGGCGGCGGCCGGCGCGATCTATCCCAGCCCGCACTCGCGCCGCGACGTGGAGGCCGCCGCGACGGCTCCCCACGCGGCCGACGATGCGGAGCCGATCTTTCCCGCGAGCCTGCGGCCTGAACGGTGGGAGCGGGCGGCGGCACCCGGTGGCGTTGCCTGGCGGTTTCGCGTGCCCGACGGCCGCGTGATCGAGTTTTACGACGCGGTGCAGGGGATCGTCCGTCGCACGGCGGGCGTCGATTTCGGCGACTTCGTCGTCTGGCGCCGCGACGATCTCGCGGCCTACGAGCTGGCCGTCGTGGCCGACGACCACGCGATGGAGATCGCCGAGGTGGTCCGCGGGGCCGACCTGCTCACGAGCACGGCGCGGCAAATCCTTCTATATGAAGCGCTGGGCTGGCAGCCGCCGGCGTTTTGTCATGCCCCGCTCGTGTGCGACGCCGCAGGCCGCCGGCTCGCCAAGCGGACGGCCGGCCTCGCGATCCGCGAGTTGCGGGCCGCGGGCTGGTCGCCCGAGGAAGTGTTGACGCGGGGAGTGTGAACGCGTCCGGGGGGGGCGCGTGGTGATATGGCCCGCTCGCGGCTCGCGCCGCGGCATCGCGCTCATAAAAGCCCCCAGGCGCAAGCCGGGGGATCGCGCCCATAAAAGCCCCCAGGCGCAAGCCGGGGGATCGTTCCGCGGGATCACCTCGCTCGCGCTCAGGGCTTGTGTGGCGGGAGCGCCTTTGTTTCGTGCGGTAGGCTTTTGGTGATGAGCAAGCTCGCTCCACACGCCGATGCCGCCCAGTTGCTGGCCTTGCGGCGCGAGGGCGTACAGCTCGCGCAGGCTGGCCGGTTCGCCGAAGCCGTCGCGCCGCTCGAGGCTGCCGCCCGACTCGACCCCACCCACTCCGCCACGCTCAACAATCTCGGGCTCGTGCTCAAGGAACTCGGCCGCCGCGGCGAAGCCGAGCAGGTGCTCCGCCAGGCCCTCGCCGCCGCCCCGGGCTCGTCCGACGTCGCCAATAGCCTCGGACTCGTGCTGCTGGAGCTTGGCCGGCTCACCGAGGCGGAGTCGGTGTTTCGCGCGGGGCTCGCGCTCGCCCCGAACCACGTCGACATCCTCAACAACACGGCGGTGCTCCTCAAGCGGCTCGGCCGCCAGCTTGAAGGCGAGCCGCTGCTGCGCCGCGGCCTCGCGGCAGACCCCGACGACATTGGCCTGCTCGTGAACCTCGGCGACCTGCTCGTGGCGAGCGGCCGTGCGGAGGAGGCGTTGCCCCTGCTCGAACGTGCCGTGCAGCTTGCTCCGCGGTCACCGGAGGCCCGCA
>CAMDDA010000018.1 GCA_945890755.1 Candidatus Kuenenia stuttgartensis | reverse complement strand
TCCCCGACGCCGCCCGTGCCGACCTCGAACGCCGCCTCATGCAGGCGACGGCCCGGCTCCGCGTCGAAGACGGCGCGGGCGTGTCGTGGGGCACGGGCACCGTGATCGACTGTCGGCAGGGCGAAGCCCTCATCCTCACCTGCGGCCACATCTTCCGCGACTCGCAGGGGAAGGGACGCGTCGAGGTCGACGTGTTCGGTCAGCAGGGACCGCGGGGTATCGCCGGCCAGGTCGTGGCCTGGGATCTGAAGCGCGACCTCGCGCTGGTGAGCGTGTTCACCGACATCGCCATCGAACCCGTGCGTGTCGGCGGCCCCGATCGGCGGACGACGCCGGGCGATCCGGTCGTCACCGTGGGCTGCAATGGCGGCGCCGACCCGACGATTCATCACAGCCGTGTGACCGCGGTGGACAAGTATCTCGGTCCGCCAAACGTGCAGGTCGCCGGTCAGCCGGTGCAGGGCCGCAGCGGTGGCGGTCTGTTCGCGATCGACGGCACGCTCATCGGCGTGTGCAACGCCGCCGATCCCGAAGACAACGAGGGACTGTTCGCCGCACTGCCGTCGATCCACGAGCAGCTCGAGGAGGCGGGACTCGCGTTCGTCTACCGCAACATCTATCCGAGCGCCGGCCTCGACGACCTGGCTGTCGCCGGGGGCTCCGCGGCGCCGCACGTGCCGGCGATGCCGGCGACGATGCCGGCCGTGTCGTTCGATCGTCGCGACCGTGCCGACGCACTGCCCACGGCATCCACCACCGGACTCGACGCGCCGCGGCCGGCTGCGGCGGCCGCTCCGCAAGCAGCGGCTCCCCAGGCGTTTGCTCCGCCGCCGGCCTCGCCACCGCCGGCAGCCCTGGCGGCTCCGGCCCGTGAGGTCTCGGCCAGCGGTGCCGCGGTTCGCGATGCTCCATCGGCCGCGTCACTCACGGCCGGCGAGGCCGCGCTCGTCGACCACGTGCGGCAGCATGGCGGCAAGGCCGAGGTGATCTGCATCGTGCGGCCCCACGGCGCTCCGGAAGACTCGAGCGAAGTGTTCGTGCTCAAGGGCTCGAACCGCGGCTTCGTCGATCACCTCGCCCGGGCCCACGGCGGCGAACTGGTCGACGCGCCGCCGACGGCCGCCGACGTCACCGCCCGCCGGTGACCTCGATCGTCACCGGGGCGGCGTTGACACCGTCGGCCGGTGAGCTGCCGCTGCGGCCGTTGGCCCGGATCGTGACCGGTCCCAGGCCGAGCACCTCGGCCGGCACCTCGATCGACTCCTGGGCCGAATTCGTGCGGCCGAGCACGCGGCCCATCGCGAACACGACGGCCCCCTCGATGCCGGTGCCGTTGACGGCGATTCGGAGCGTGCCCGAGCGGTCCACTCGTTTCGGCTCGACCACGAGCTTCAGGGCCCGGCCGTCATCGTGGTTGGCCACCATGACGTCGACGACCCGCCGCCCCTGCGTCTCCACCGGTGTGGCGGCGATGGCCACGACCCGCAACTCGTGATGACCGTCGGCCATGACCGTGGTGTCGAGCGTGAGTCGTTCGCCGAGGCCGGCCTGTGCCACGCGCACGCCATCGACGAACAGCTCGAACCGATCGGCGGTGCCGCCGCCGGGCACGGTCGCGCGGGGTTCGAGATCGAGCTTTCCGGAGACCCGCGCCCCGGATTCGAGCACCGCTGAGTCGGCGGCATTCACGACCTCCACCTGGGGGATCGAGGCCCAGGGCTGGCAAAGCGGGTCGCCCACCACGAGCAGCTGATAGGGGGCATGCACCGACTGGTAGAAGGCCTCGGCCAGGCTCGCCCCGCGGGCGTAGTGCACCTGGATCGCCGCATGCGGAAACTTCGCCTGGAGTGAAAACGGCTCGATCACGGTGCCACTCGAGCCGGCAGCCCCCGCCCGCAGAAACTCCGACAGCGGCGTCTGACCTGTCGACGGCGTGAAGATGCCGCCGAAGCTCGTGAGGTTTTCGCAGATCGCACCGGGCAGGATGGTGCTGCCGCTCGCCTTCCAATCGAACGTGGGCGTGCCGGTCATGAGTCCGGCCACGTCCCGCTTGCGGACCGGCAACGTGCCGTTGACGATCTCCGCCTGCACGCCGAGAGCATTCAGGGCCTTCACCGTCGCAGGGAAGACGCCGCTCCGCGTCGTCGTTCGCACGTCGGTGTTCGTGACGAAGTAGATCGTGCCTTTGGGCTTCGTGCCGTCGGCGGCGGCCGCCGAGCGGAGATACGCGGTGATCTCCGCCACGCTGTTGCCGCGGCCCGCCGTCACGCCGAGGACGGTTGCGAGCAGGTAGCGGCTGCCCCCGGCCTCCAGGAGTTCGCCCTGCGAGCCCCAGCCATACCAGCCCCGAAAACCCGCCGTGGTCGCGGGCACACCGCTCGCATCGAGAGGCCTGTAATAGTCGTTGCTCTCCGGGTCGAGCCAGGCCGGCGTGCCGCTCTGCACGGCGGCGGAGAGCATCGTCATGCCGGTGAGCGAGCCGGAGGGAAACGTGTCGTTCGCCCGGAGCCCCGCGGGCAGCTCATCGGCGTAGTCGATCCGCCAGGGAAAGCCGCTCGAATAGACGACGGCGTCGATCTGCGTCGCCAGCCGGCGGGAGTCGATCGCCCGCAGGATGGGCGCGAGAATCTCTGTACGAAAGCGGCCGATCGTCGTGCTCTCGTCGCCGCCCGTCCACGGGAGCATGAAGACGTTGATCGGCGGCACGCCCCGGAGGCGGGCGAACGCGTTGGCCACCGCGAGACTTTCCGCGCTCGTGGGGTTGACCACGAGGAACACGCCTTCCGGCCCGCCGCCGGCTCGGGCCGAGCCGGTGGCCATGGCACAGGCGATGGAAAGGAGCATGCAGAGCTTCGGAAAGGGGAGATTCATGCTGCTGAGTGTACACTGCACCACCGCGGGCCGGAGCGGTCTGCAGCGAGGAGGCAGAGGCATGGCAGGGCGGCCGTGGAGTGTGGCGCGGGCGATTGCGGCCGGCCTGATCGTGGGCGTGCTGGCCGCGGCCCGGCCCTGTCGTGGCGAGGAGCCGCCGGCGTTCTCCGGGCCGCAGGCGATGCGGTACCTCGAGGCCATCTGCGAGCTCGGGCCGCGGCCGAGTGGATCGGCGGCGATGACGCGGCAACGCGAACTGCTCGCGAAGCATTTTCGAGCGGCTGGAGGCACCGTCTCGGGGCAGGCCTTCCAGATCCGCGACCGGCGGACGGGCGCCGCGGTGCACATGGAGAACCTGATCGTCACCTGGCATCCCGACCGCCGCGAGCGCGTGCTCATCGGCGCCCACTACGACACGCGGCCCTTTCCCGACCGCGATCCCGTCGACCCGCGAGGCCGCTTCGTGGGGGCCAACGACGGCGCCAGCGGCGTGGCCGTGCTCATGGAACTGGCTCGCTTCATGCCCGCGCTGCCCGGGCCGGTCGGCGTGGACTTCGTGCTCTTCGACGCGGAGGAGTATGTCGTGGCGCCGCGGGATCCCTACTGCCTCGGCTCGACGTTCTTCGCCCGGCAGTATGCGGCCGAGCAGGATGGCGGCCGCGCGACGCACCGCTACCGCGCCGGCGTGATCCTCGACATGGTGGCCGACCGCGATCTCGAGATCTGGCAGGAGCGGCACAGCATCGAGTGGCCCGACACGCGGCCGGTGGTCGATTCGATCTGGGCGGTGGCCACGCGGCTGGGCGTGCGGCAGTTCGTGCCGCGGCCGAAGCACACCGTGGAAGACGACCACGTGCCGCTTCGCATGATCGGCCGCATTCCGACCTGCGACGTGATCGACTTCGACTACCCGCACTGGCACACGACGGCCGACACGCCGGCCAATTGCGCGCCGGAGTCGCTCGGGGCCGTCGGCAAGGTGATGCTCGAATGGCTCCGCGAGCAGCGATGAGCATCGAGACTCCCACTCCGAGTTGCCTGATCGCACCCGACCTCGGCATGGGGCCGGTGCCCGTGGCCGTCTCGGTCTGGCTCGTCGCCGAGGGACAGACGGTGGTGGAAGGTGATCGCGTGGTGGAACTCGTCTGCGGCGGTGCGACGGTCGATCTCGAGGCGCCGGTCACAGGTCGGCTCGTGCGGCACTGCATCGAGGAAGACGAGCAGGTGACGCCCGGGATGCGATTGGCCGAGTTCGAGGCCGAGGCATGATCGGCGCAGGGACGAATCGCGGGGCGGACCGGGCCCGAGCACCGGACCTCGCATTCCGCCTGCTCGCCTTCGGCGGCAGTCTCACGATGTTCCTCGTGCAGCCGCCGGCCGATCTGTGGTTTCTGGCGTGGCTCGCGCCGCTGCCGTGGCTCGCCATCGTGCAGGATGAGCATCCGCCGGCAGACCACCGGCCGTGGCTCATGCTCTGGGCCGCCGGCGTCGCCTTCTGGCTGGCCGCGATCCACTGGCTCAGGCTGCCGCATCCCGCCACGAGCATCGGCTGGGTCGCCCTCTCGGCCTATCTCGGCATCTATCTCCCGCTCTTTCTCTGGCTCGCGCGCCGGCTCGTGCACGGGTGGCGGTGGCCGCTGGTCGCGGCCGCGCCGATCGCGTGGATGGCCTGCGAACAGCTTCACGGGTGGATCCTGGGCGGCTTTACGTTCGCCGGCCTCGGCCACACGCAGTGGCGGTGGACGGCGCTCATCCAGTGTGCCGACGCCATCGGCGCCGTGGGCGTGAGCGGGGTGGTGATGGCCGGTGCCGCCGGGCTCGCGAGCCTGCGACGCTCACCGGCGCAGGGGATCGCCGCCGCTCTCCTGGTCGTTGCCGTGCTCGGCTACGGCAACTGGCGGCTGGCGACGGTGCCGCAGGCCGAGGGCCGGCCGCTCGACGTCTTGCTCGTGCAGGGCTCGATCGACACGGAGCTCAAGCATGATCCCGATGCGGCGGGCGACGTGGCGCGGCACTACGACGACCTCACGATGGCGGGTCTCGCCGCCGCGTCCACGAAGCCGGATCTCGTCGTCTGGCCCGAGACGATGTGGCGCTGGGGGCTGGTCGAGATCGATCCGGCCGAGCAGCTCACCGAGGCGGTGGTCGAGCGGATGATCGGCCTGGCGCCGCCGGATGCCGACGCCGCCCGGCAAGCAGAGCGGCAGACCAAGGCCCGCGCCGCGCTGGCCCGCGAGCGGCTCGATGCCCTGGCCGTCTACGCGCGCCGGTATGGCACGCCCTGGCTCGTCGGACTCGACAAGCAGGTGATCACGCCGCGGGCGCCGGGGGGCGCGGAGTATTTCAACTGCGGGCTCTTTCTGGATGCGACCGGCGCCCCGCTGGCCTGCTATGACAAGATGTATCCGGTGATGTTCGGCGAATACGTGCCGCTGGCCGATCGGTTTCCCTGGCTCTACCGGCTCACGCCACTCCCCGCCGGACTGACAGCGGGCCGCACGCCGGTCGCGGTGACGATCGCGGACCGGCAGGTCGCCGCCACGATCTGCTACGAAACGGCGCTGCCGATGGCCGTGCGGGACATCGTTCTCCGTCTCGCTGCGGCGGGCCGCAGGCCCGACGTGATCGTCAATCTCACCAACGACGGCTGGTTCTGGGGCTCGAGCGAACTCGACATGCACCTCACAGCGGCCATCTTCAGGGCCGTCGAGGTTCGCACGCCAATCGTGATCGCCGCCAACACCGGCTTCTCGGCGGCGATCGACGGCTCGGGCCGGCTGCTCGAGCGGGGGCCGCGGCGGGCCACGGCCACGCTCCGGGCCCGCGTGCAGCCCGACGGCCGCCCCAGCCCGTGGCTGGCCGTGGGGAGCGTGGCCGGCTGGGCGGCGGTGGCGGTCGTAACGGCTGCGGCGTGTGCGCGGGGCCTGTGCCCGCCGGGGTCGCGTACGGCCGTGCCGGCGCGAGGGGCTGTGCCGGTGGCGGGGCCCGCGCTTGTCCCGCCCCCGACGTTCGGTCGAGAATAGGGACGAGCAGGACTGGCCGAGGCCGGGGATGGCCCCCGGCCCAGGGCCGTGGGAGTAGGTGCCACGATGAACGCCATCGGCAAAATTTTCGTGTTCGCGGTGTTCATCATGAGCCTCGTGCTCATGACCTTCGCCGGAGCGATCTTCGTCTCCCACACCGACTGGCAGAAGGAGATCGACCGCCGCCCCGAAGAGTGCTTCGCGGGCCAGCGGCCGGGCTACAAGTTCCAGCTCGAGGAGGCGGAGAAGGACCGCGACAAGCTCCAGCAGGAGATCACGCAGCTCACGCAGAGGGTGGCCGCGTCGGAACTGGCCCGTGACCAGGTGGTCGCCAAACTGCAGACGGCGCTCGCCGAGAAGAGCGACGAACTCGAGCAGCTCCGCAAGGAGAAGGCCACCCGCGAGGAGGCGCAGCAGAAGGCGCTGGCCGAGCTGGAGACGGCCCAGGCGACGCTCAAGACCGCCACGGCCCAGGTGGAGGAACTTCGCGGGCAGGTTCGCGAGCAGCAGGGCACGGTGGACACGCAGGTGGGCAACGCCGCCAAGCTGGCCGCCCAGCTCGAGGAGACGAAGGCATTTTTGGCGATCGCCACGGAGCGGAAGGAGCAGCTGGAGCAGCAGGTGGCCAACGCCCGCGATCTGCTGCAGCAGAGCGGTCTCACGCTCGACTCGCTGCCGAAGGACCGCGTGCCGCCGCTCGATGGCGACGTGATCGCCGTTGCCAGCAATTCGATCCAGGTGTCACTCGGCAGTGATGACGGCCTCCAGGTGGGCCACACGCTGGAGGTCTATCGGTCTGGGCAGTACGTCGGCCGAGCGGTCGTCCGCTCCGTGAAGTCCGACCGGGCGATCGCCGAGCTCGTGAGGGAATACAGCCGCGGCATCGTGCAGCGGGGCGACAAGGTCACGACGAAGCTGAAGGCCTGAGGCCCGCGCAGCGGCCTCCGAGCATTGCGGAGCCAGCCATGGTGAACGACCCACAGTCCTCCGACGCCCGGCCGCCGATGAACGTCTACACGGCGATGCTGCTGTTGTCGTTCGTGGCCGTGTCGATCGGCTGCCTGCTCCTGGCGATCGAGCTGTTCTCGCGCCGTCTGCCGCTCACGCCCCCATTGTGAGCCGTTTCGTAACGCCGCCGATCCCGTCGCTCGCATCCAAGCCCCCAGGCGCGAGCCGGGGGATCAGTCCCCTCGCTCGCGCTCAGGGCTTGGATTCCAGGAGAATGGAATGATCTTCCGGTGGCTGCGGGCGCGGCGCAGGAGATCGATCTTGGAGCGGCCGTTTCCTGCGGCCTGGACGACGATCCTGCGCCGGCTCGTGAAGCACGTCGAGTGGCTCTCGGAGGAGGAGCTGGCACGGCTGCGTGACTGGATCACGATCTTCGTGGCGGAGAAACGGTTCGAGGGCTGCCGCGGTCAGGAGATCACCGACGAGGTGAAGGTGGGAATCGCCGGTCAGGCCGGTCTCGTCGCCCTCGGCTTCGCCGGCGAGTTCTTCGCGCCGCTGCAATCCGTGCTCGTCTATCCGGGTGACTACGTCGTGCCACGATCGACGCCGCTGGCCGGGGGCGGCGAGCTCGAATGGCAGGAGACGCGGCTCGGCGAAACCTGGAACGGCGGCAGCATGGTGCTCGCATGGCCGCGGGTCGTCGATGGTGGCCGGCTCCGCGATGGTCCGCGAAACGTGGTGATCCACGAATGCGCCCACCTGTTCGACCTGCAGGACGGCGAGATCGACGGCATCCCGCCGTTGCCACCAGGGGTCGATCGCCGTAGCTGGGTCGTGACGTTTGCGACCTGTCAGGAGCGGTTCGAGCAGGCGCTCGACGAGGGCCGCACGACGGCGTTCGACGAGTATGCGGCGGAAAGCGACGGCGAGTTCTTCGCCGTGGCGAGCGAATGCTTCTTCCAGGATCCGCACCGCCTCGTGCGGCACGACCGCGAGCTCTACGAGCTGCTCATGACGGCGTGGCGTCAGGATCCTCGGCTCCGCGTCTCGGCGCGGGCGGGCCGGTGACGTGCGTTCGTTCGCCCGCTTGCCACCACACAAGCCCCCAGGCGCAAGCCGGGGGATCGCGTCGCATTCGGTGCCATCCGATCGCTCGTCTGTGGCCGCCGGCTCGGGGGCGGTGCAAGTCGCGTCGCGGACCTCGAAGACTCGGTCCAAATGCTCCTCGAGCTTGCACCGACCCCCTCGCCTACCGTCACCCCCTACATAAGCTCCGTTGCTCCGCAACGGGCTGCCCGTCACGTAGTGACGGGCCTACAGGGGCCTCGCATAGGCGGTCTCGTGGGCCAGGGCAGCGCTACCGCTCGGCGGGCATGGGCTGCGCAACCGGTGCGAAGGAGAGCACGACGCCGCCGGGGGCGGCCAGCACGACGGCGTCGCTCGCCGTGTTGACCACCGGCAGCGAGAGGCCGGCCAGGCAGAGGCGGGCGCGGCGGATGCCCGAGGCGAGGTCGAGGCCCGAGAGGCGGCCGGTCTCGTCCACACACCACACGCGGTCGCCGCCGCCGGCGACCAGACGGCCCACGAGCCCGGTCTGCCAGAGGAGATCGCCCGTCGTCGCGGAAAATGCCGCGATGCCACTCGGCCCCAGCGAGACCACGAGTGTGTCGCCGACGACGATCGGGCTGCCTTCCGGATGATCTGGCAGGGCGACCCGCCAGGCGATGGCGAGGCCGGGCCGCGGCTTGTCTTTGGCGAGTGGATCGGCAAGCTCGATCCGGGTGAGCGTGGCGGGCCATGCCGTGCCGACGGGACCAGTCGTCGCGTAGAGTGTGCGGCCACGGGCCACGGGCTGGGCGGCGAGCGGGTCGCCGAGCGGCAACTCGTGCCGCCGCCAGCCCTGCTTGGTTCGTTCGAGCGCGATAAACGTGCCGTCGGTCGTGCTCCAGGCGATCCCATCGGCGAGTGACACCGGCGTGAACGCGGTCTCGCCGCCGGCGTTGATCGTTTTCGGGTCGAGACTCTCGGTCAACGAGGCGGGAGAGACAGCCTGCTTGCCACGGCCGCTCGCTTGCTTCGTCGCACCAGCGGGAGTCGGCGACGCAGCTGACCGTCGGGGGTTCACGGGCAGCCGCAGCACGCCCTCGTTGGGCACCGCGGCATACACCCAGTCGCCCGAAGGCACCGCCGCCGCGCCGGGCAACTGGCCGAGTTGCTTCTCCCAGGCCACCGTGCCGGTGCGGCGATCGATTGCCGAGATGGCGAGATCATGGGCGACGGTGACGACCTGCGGGCCGATGCCCGCCGCACCCGACGCGCCACGGCCGGCGCCGAGCTGCTGCGACCAGAGGAGCGTGCCCGGGGGCAGGCCGCCTTCTTCTCGGGCTGCCTGAATCGCATGCACGCCACCGTCGCCGGTCTGCGCGACGACGAGGCCGTCGCCCACCGTCACCCGCTCGAGCCGCCAGCTGCCCACGCCCGACGGGATCTGCCGGATCCACTGTCGTTCCAGTCCTGCGGCCCGCGCGGTGAACTCGTCGGCGACGGATCCACAGATGACGGGTTCGCCGTGGGCGGCGGATGCGAGGCTGCCACTTGCCAGGAGCAGGAAGGCGAACAGCGGCTTGAAAGAGATCCGAGAGAGCATCGAGACAAACCTTTGCCGAGAGGGATGCGGCCGCAGCCGCCACACGGACCCTTGAGAGTAGTTCGCCGCGGATCAGAAGCAAAAAGCCCGTTCGCGGATCCCGCCGGGGATCCCCTCGCTCGCGCTCAGGGCTTGTATGAGGAAGGGATCCCCTCGCTCGCGCTCAGGGCTTCGATACCCCGTTCCCGGCGTCGTCCGTTTGGATACAAGCCCCCAGGCGCAAGCCGGGGGATCCTCGACGCGGAAGCGTCGGCAGCGTTGATGCCCGGCCACCCGGCGTCTGGGAACGTGATACGCTTACGGCCCCCGAGCTTCCGATGAACCGACCACGCCCTGGAACCCGAGCCTGATGCCGGCACCGCAGCCTTCCGGTGCCCGCGATCCCGCCGCGGTCGTGCTGGGCTACTTCAGCTTCTCCTCGGGCGGCTTCGATCCCGCTGTCTGGCGGGCGATGAACGCGCTCTATGCGGACGCCGAGCCGGCCTCCGCCCACGGTCCGACCGAGCTGCCCGATACGGCGGCGCGGGTTGAATCCCTGCTCGCCTGCCGGCTCGCCGATCTCGCCGCCAGTGAGGTCGCGTTTCGCGATCCGACGCAGGCGCGACTCATCATCGAGCTCGTGTTCGAGCGGCTGCTCCCCGGCTATCGGGCCTTCCATGCCGACCTGCTCGAGCATCAGCCCCCCGGCGGCATCGAGCGGCCGTACCTCGTGATGGCTGCCGCCCAGGCCGTGCTTGCGGCGGTGGCCACGGGTGAAGACACCGATCCGCAGGCGATCGTGACCGCAGCGATCGAGCGGCTCAACGACTACGCCGGCTGGCGGCCCGTCGCCGTGCTGGAAAACGGCCGGCTGTCGGAGCCGTATGCCCACGAGCGCGTGCGACCCATTCCGCTGTTCATCGCCGGCGCGGGGCCGGCACAGGGGCGGTATGCCGAGATGGTGGCGACCGCGATCGACATCCTGCGGCAGGCGCCGGCGTCGCTCCTCCGCCAGGCTGACTTCGATCTCGACCTGCTCGAGGAACTCGCCGTCGATCCGCGGGCGTTTGACTTTTTGCATCCTGCTGCGAGCCGGCCGAACTACTTGTTCGGGATGTGGGATCCGGCGCGGATCGACGAGAACGGCTGCTACAGTCGCATGGTGCTCCAGCAGGTGACGCTCGACGGCATCCTCTCCTGGCCGGGGCAGGGACGGGCTGGCGGCGAGCCCGCGGCGGAGCTCGAATCGCAGCTGCGCTGGGAGTCGGGCGCCGTGCTTGCGGGGGTGGTGCTGATGGCGGCGGGACTCTCGGGGCATGGCCCCGGAGCGCGGCAGGCGGGGCTGCCCCTGGCCGAACTTCTGCCACGGATCGCCGGCTATCGAGATGAGTTCTACCGCTGGCTGCTTACGACGCTGCCTCCCGATCATCGCCGCAGGTTGGAGGAAGAGGCGCTGCGACTGCATCAGCCATTCGGCGGCGTCCGCCGTCACATCAACGCCGTGCTCGCCGGCCGCCGCGCGCGGCAGGTGGAGAACGTGGCGCTGGCCGCGGTGTTCGCCCGGCTGGGTCGGGCAGCTGCCGCCGAACGGCTGGCTGGCGAGGTGCCGGCGGCGTCGGCGCGATTGTTCGCCCGGATCACCGGCCGCGTGGTGGCCGCGAGCCGCGGGCTCGTGCTCGCGCCCACGGCTGTCGAACGGTCGCTCGACGACCTGGATGCCGCCACGCAGCTCCTGTTTCGCGCGGTCGAGTGCGGCGCCGCCGTCGATCCCTGGAACATCCTCGGCATGTCGGGGCAGTTTCCGCTGCACGAGCCTGGGGGCGAGAGCCTCACTGATCCCCGGGTCGATGACCTCGTGCAGGTGACAGAATCGATCCTCGACGGCTACGCGGCGGCCTGGCGACAAGCCGAGCTGGCCGGCAGCGGTGCGGTCGCCGCGCGGGCGGCCTCGGCGCTCGATCGGCTTGCTTCTTGGTGGGATCGCTTTGCGACGACCACGGTCTCGGGCGTGCCCCATGTATCGGGCCGTGAGATCTCAGGCTCGACGCGGGAGGTGATCGCAGCGCTCGAACGGCGGCGATCGACCGCGCCGGCCACACCACCAGGATTCTGGCGGCAGGAGGTGGCGGGCTTCACGTCACCCCGCACGCACGCCCAGGCGGCGGAGGCGCTGCTCGGCGAAGGCGATCTCGACGGCGCCCAGGGCCTGCTCGTGCACTGGGCCTCGCTGCTCGAAGGTGAGGCCATTGAACGCACGGGCGGGCTCTGGCTCGCGGCCGCCACTCGCTGGGTCGATCTCGCGGCCGCCGACACATCGCCGGAAGGACGGGTGCGGCTGCGGCGCTTCTTGGAGTTCATGGAGGCCAATACGGCCGGCCTCGTCGATCTCGTCGAAACAGCCGCCGCCGGCCGCGAGCCCGGCGACCGCCGCGATACCGCCCCGGATGACGATGAGGGCGATGCCGACGAGGAGCAGTCTGCGGGCGAAGAGAGCGTGGCTTCGGCCTATGAGTCGATGGTGTGGCGCGACTCCGCCGACGACGGCGTGGATGGCGGGATGATCGACGTCGATGCTCCGGGTGCGGTTGCGGGCGGGCCGGCGGCCCTCGAAGACGCGGCCGACTTGCTCGCCGGCACGATCCGACTGATCGGCCGCGCGGTCACGGCCTGGTGCGCGACCGATGCCGCCGCAGGCACGCAGCCGACTCGTGAGGAGATCGACGCTGTGATCGGTTGGCGGCATTCGCTGCGGCGGCTCCGCCGCGGCTTCGTGGCCGCGGCCAACGTGGTGGCGGGCCGCGACCAGGCGCCGCCGCCCGGCATGTCGCCCACCGAGTTCGACCGGCTGCGGTGGCAGCGCGACGCAGCCGCGGAACGGCTTGTCGATGCGGCCGTGCGGGCGAGCGAGACGCTCTGGATGCTGTCCGCGCGGCTGCATGTCGGTCGCCGCGGCTCGCAGCCCGCGCCAGGGGGGATCGGCAGGCTCTTTGCCGGGCTCTTCGCCGGCGATGCCGCGACGGTGCGGTTGGAGCTCGAGCAGCTCAGCAAGCGGCTCGCGGGCAAGGCCGTGCTCTATGTGCCGCTCTCCCGCGGCGGCCGCCCCGACCGGATCGCGCGGGCCCGCAGCCGCGAGCGGCTCCTCGAACGGCTCGCCGGCTGCCTGCCGCGGGTCGGCCTCGTGACGGAGACTGCGGCGGTCGTGCAACTCGCCAAGGCGCTCGAGAGCCGCCGGCCGCCGGGCGCCGCCAGCGTGAGTGAGTTCGACCGCGTGTTCGAGGCGGCCACCGGAGCGCTCGTCGAACGCATCGTGGAGAGTGCGGCGACCCCCGACGTCGATGCCGAGGGAGCCACGCAGCGGATTCTCGACGGTCTCGCGCTCCTCGTGCCGCGGCTGCTCGAGACCTGGATGACCCACGCCCGACAACTGAGGCTCTCCGTGCTCGAACGGGTGCGGGACGACAAGGCGTTCACGGTCACGCGGCAGTTCATCGAGGACTACGGTAGCGGCCTGTTCACGCAGCACGTGCTCACGCCGGCGTCGCTCCGCGGCATCCTGCGCGGCGGCGTGCGACACCACATCGAGCAGTTGATCGAACGCGCGGAACCGGAGGCGTTTGCCGGTGACGAGCCGCGTGGCGACCGGTCGCGGCCGCGGCAGCCCACGCGGCTGCTCGAGGATCTGGCGAGCGGCGCACTGCCGATGAACCAGGCCGTGGCCCGCCTGCGGCTCGTGCTGGAGAGCATCGCGGAGAACCATGCCGAGTATCGCGACTGGAATTCCACGACCACGCAGTCGGACCGCGGCGAGTGCCTGCACATCCTGCTCGACTACCTGCGGGTGAAGGCGGAGTATGACCGGATCGCCTGGACGCTGCGACCGGTGAACATGGCCCACCGCGTGCTCGCTCGTCGCAACGCCGTCCACGCGGCTGAGTCGTGGCGGCAGCGGATGCGGGACGAGACGGCCGAGACGGCCGCGGAACTCGTGGAGCGGATCACACGCCTCGAATCGCAGTGGGGCGTGCGGCTGGCGAGCGTGGGTGACCGGGTTCGTCGGCCGTTCACCGCGGCACTCGAGCAAGATGAACTGGAGGCGCTCGTCGATCCCGCCGCGGCGGAGCTGGCGACAGGCAAGCCCGCCGGGGCCGGTGCCGCGCTCGAGGCCAAGGCCGAGACGTTTCGCGGCGTGGCCAGCGGCTCGGGCGTCGAGGTGCCGGACTGGCTCGAGCGGCTTTCGGCCGCAGTCGATCGGGCCGCCGAGAAGGTCGAGGCAGGAGGCTTCGAGCCGCGGTCGGTCGCGGGCGCGGAGCGGACGAGCCTGCCGGGGGCCGTGCCGTGGGTGCCCATGGCGTGGGAGGCAGTGCACGCCGCCCTGGCCAACTGAGCCGCGCCGCCGGTCGGGGGCACGTGCTCGCCGCCGGCGGATCGTGCGAGTTCACTGCTCGTTCGGGATGGAGGGCCGCTCGGTCCGCACGATGCACCGGCGGCTGCGCGCGACCCCCGACCGGCTCCCATCGTCCGCTCAGCGGGCACGGGCAACCCCTCCGGTCCCCCGTAGGCCCGTTGCTCCGCAACGGGCAGCCCGTCATGGAGTGACGGGCCTACGTCTTCGTCTGCTCCACGGTATCCTTGAGGACTTTCCTCTCCACCCTCCCGTGCCTGCCATGAGCCTGCCTCCCCTCCGCGCCTCCGAGCACCTGCACGACGTCCGCTACGAGATCCGCGGGGCGCTCGCCCGCCGCGCCGAGCAGCTCGAGCGGGAGGGGCACGAGATCGTGAAGCTCAACATCGGCAATCCCGGCGCCTTCGGGTTTCGGATGCCGGGATCGATGCGGGTGGCCGTGGTCGAGAACCTGCACCAGGCCGACCCCTACTCGCACCAGAAGGGGATCTTTCCGGCCCGCGAGGCCGTCGTCATGCAGCAGCAGAGCCGCGGCGTGATGGACGTGACCGCCGACGACGTGTTCATCGGCAACGGCGTGTCTGAATTGATCATGCTCGCGATGCGGGCGCTGTTGAACCCCGGCGACGAGGTGCTCGTGCCGAGCCCCGACTACCCGCTCTGGACGGCGAGCGTCGTGATCCACGGGGCGAAGGCGGTGCACTATCCCTGCCGGCCCGAGCGGGGCTTCGTGCCCGATCCCGTCGAGGTGGAGCGGCTCGTCACGCCGCGGACGCGGGCCCTCGTCGTCATCAACCCAAATAATCCCACGGGCGCCGTCTATCCGCGGAAGACGCTCGAGGCCCTGGCCGACATCGCCCGGCAGCGACACCTCGTCTTCTGCGCCGACGAGATCTACGACGAGATGCTCTACGACGGCGCTGAGTTCGTGCCGGCGGCGAGCCTCGACGACTCGCTCCTCTGTCTCACGTTCGGCGGCTTGAGCAAGGTCTACCGGGCCTGCGGCCTGCGGGTGGGCTGGCTCGTGTTCTCGGGCGAGCGGGAGCATGCCCGCGACTACATCCAGGCCGTCGAACTGCTGGCCAGCCTGCGGCTGTGCTCGAACGTGCCCGGTCAATATGCCGTGCAGACGGCCCTCGGCGGCCATCAGTCGATTCTCGATCTCACGAAGCCAGGCGGGCGGCTGCATGCGACGCGGGCGGCCATGCTCGACGCGGTGCGGCGGAGCAAGTATCTCTCGGTCGTGTCGCCGCAGGGGGCGATGTATGCCTTCGTGAAGGTGCACGCCGACCGGCTGCCCGGCGGTGTCGCCGCGTTCGACGACCAGGCCTTTGCGCTCGATCTCTTGGAGCGGAAGCATGTGCTCGTCGCGCCCGGGTCGAGCTTCAATGTGCCGTATCGCGACCACTTCCGCGTCACCCTGCTGCCCGACGCCGAGCAGATGGCCGACGTCTTTGCGCGGATCGAATCGCTGCTCGACGAATATGCCGCACGGTAGCCCGTAGGCCTGTTGCTCCGCAACGGGCTGCCCGTCCCCCCGTAGGCCTGTTGCTCTGCAACGGGCTGCCCGTCACGGAGTGACGGGCCTACGAAGGCGTGACGGGCCTCCGAGGCCGCGTGGTACAACGACGGCATGGCCGAGGCGTTCCCCGAACCGTCTTGCAGTCCCGCCACCGCTGCCCGCGGGCGGCGGCCGCTCGCCGTCTGGCTGGCCGGCCGGCTCTCGCTCGATGCCGCCCTCTCGATGGCCGAGCGGCTCGCCTGGGAGGTGTCGGAGCCGGGCGGTCGGCCACCAACCTTGCTCGTCCATGAACTCGAGCCGGTGATCACGATCGGCCGGCTCGGTTCGCGGGCCGATGTGCAGCTCACTGACGACGAGCTGCGGGAGCGGCGGCTGACGCTGCGGTTCATCGGCCGCGGCGGCGGCGCGGTGCCTCACGGGCCGGGGCAGGTGTGCGTGTCGCTGTTCGCGTCGCTCGAAGACCTCGGCCTCGCCCGGCACGACGTCGGGGGCTATCTCGCGCGACTCGAGGCCGCGCTCGAGGCCGCGCTGCGGCAGGTGCGGTGTGGGCCGGTGCGGCACCCTGGCGTGCCCGGTGTATTCGGCCGCACGGGGCTGCTGGCGGCGGTCGGCGTGACCGTGCGCCGGGGCGTGGTGCGGCATGGGGCCTTCGTGAACGTGAGCCCCGGATTCGAGCCGCTCGATACCGTGCAGGCCGTTCCGCGATCGCCATTCGCCGGCGGGCTGCCAACGCGTACGATGGGCTCGGTGCAGGCCGACCTGCAGCGCAAGGTGCGGCCGCAGGACGTGCGAACCGCTCTCGTGCAGCAGGTGGCCGATGCCTTCGGGTTTGCGAGAACGAGCATCCAGTCGGGCTTTCCCGTACCCATCCCCGCCGTCGCAGCCCGCACCATGGAGGCCGTGAACCGTGTCGGATAGCACTTCATCGATGTCGTCGCTGTCGCTTCCCATCATCGGCGATGTCGCCCCCGCGCCGCCGGCCGTGCGCCGGCTCCCGCCGTGGCTGCGGCAGAATCTCGGCGCCGGCGGTGGCCACGGTGAAACGGCCGGCCTGATCGCCGAGCTGAATCTCGAGACGGTCTGCTCGTCGGCGAAGTGCCCCAACCGGCTCGAATGCTGGTCTCAGAAGACGGCGACGTTCATGATCCTGGGTAACGTCTGCACGCGGCCCTGCGGCTTCTGCTCTGTGCCGAAGGGCAAGACGGAGACTCTCGAACTCGACGAGCCGGAGCGGGTCGCCGAAGCGGCCCGGCGGCTCGGCCTTGCGCACGTGGTGATCACGAGCGTGACCCGCGACGACCTGCCCGACGGCGGAGCCGAGCATTTCCGGCGGACGGTCGAAGCGGTCCGGGCCGCGACGGGGGCGGCGGTCGAGGTGCTCGTGCCCGACTTCATCGGCAAGGAAGGGGCGCTCGAGCGGCTCATGGAGTCGAAGCCCGACGTCTTCAACCACAACACCGAGACGGTGCCGCGACTCTACCGTACGGTCCGCGGCCGCAAGAGCGTCTATGCCTGGACGCTCCAGCTCCTCGCGGATGCCAAACGGATCCTGCCGAGCGTGAAGACGAAGAGCGGCCTGATGCTCGGGCTCGGCGAGACGCGGGACGAACTGCTCGACGTGTTCGCCGATCTTCTCGACCACGGAGTCGATTTCCTGACGCTCGGCCAATATCTGCAGCCCACGCTCGATTCGCTGCCGGTGGACCGCTACGTGCCCCCTGAGGAATTCGACGAGCTGGGTGCGATTGCGAAACAAATGGGATTCAAGAAAGTGGCGAGCGGGCCGCTCGTGCGGTCGAGCTATCACGCCCGCGACATGGCGGAGGCGTGATTCCGGTTCGGGGCTTCCCATGCCCCGAGCGCCGGACGCTCGCTACGGGCATCCATGCCCTCCGCTCGCTCGATGCCGCCTTCGCTTCGGCATCCTGCCTGTGCTCGGCGGCATACGCCGGCTCTCGGGGCATGGGCAGCCCCTCACGGCGTTGGGTTGGGCAACGGCCTGAATTTATTCCCCGTCCGCTTCGAGGCCGTGCTCGAGGAGCTTCTTGCGGAGCGTGTTGCGGTTGATGCCCAGACGGGCGGCCGCCTTGAGCTGCACGCCGCCGCAGGCGGCGAGCATTTGGGCGATGAGCTCCCGCTCCACGCGGCTCACCACGCGGTCGAAGAGGTTGTCGTCGTCGGGGCCGGCCGTCGTCATGCCCTGCTCGACGAGCTCGCGGGCCAGGCTGTCGAGATCGCCGCCGCGACCGGGCAGCGATGCAGCTGCCGCCGTCTTCTCACCCCGCATCGCGGGCGGCAGGAGGTCGAGCGTGATCTCGTCACCCGGCGCCATGACGACGCACCGCTCGACCACGTTCTGCAACTCGCGGACATTGCCCGGCCAGTGGTACTTCACGAGCGCATCGAGGGCGGTCTTGTCGATGTGCACGACATACCGGTCGTTCTCGTTGTTGTAGATCTCGAGGAAGTGGGTGAGGAGCAGCGGAATGTCGTCGCGGCGGGCCCGCAGCGGCGGCAGGTGGATCGGGACCACGTTGAGCCGGTAGTAGAGGTCCTCGCGGAAGGTCTCCTTCGCCACCTCGTCGAGCAGGTCGCGGTTGCTCGCGGCGATCACCCGCGTATCCACCCGCACCGTCTCGGTGTCGCCCACCCGCTCGAACTCCCGCTCCTGGAGCACCCGCAGGAGCTTCACCTGCAGCTTCGGCGTGGTGGAGTTGATCTCGTCGAGAAAGATCGTGCCGGTGTGGGCTGCCTCGAACCGTCCGGCGCGGTTGGCGACGGCGCCGGTGAAGGCACCGCGGACATGGCCGAAGAGCTCACTTTCCAGCAGGCTCTCCGAGAGGGCGCCGCAGTTGACACGAATGAATGGCCCGCTGCCCCGGGAGGACAGCTCGTGGATGGCCTTCGCGATCAGCTCCTTGCCCGTGCCCGTCTCCCCGAGCAGGAGCACCGACGCGTTCGAGGCAGCCACCCTGCGTGTGGTCGCATAGACGTCCCGCATCGCGGGGCCCGAGCCGATGAGGCCGCGGATCGGGGGCGTCGAGGGGTCGTCAGCGGGTTGGCCGGGCTGCAGCAGCATCGTCGCGATTGTACTGTGCCGCCACGAGGCCGCGGGGCGGGTCGCCGGGCCGGGCAACTTCCCAGCCGCCTGCGGCCATCCGCTCGAGAAGGGCCGCCGCCTCCCGGCCGCGGGTGAGCCGCGCATTGCGGGCACGCGAACGGGCCGTGGGATCGACAGCCTGGGGCCCCGCCGCCTGCGCGAGCGCGTCGGGAAACCGCGGGCCGACCGTCGTGCCATCCGTAGTCGGGTCTGTCGCCGCCTCGAAGAAGCTGTCGAGGCGATCGACGACGCCGATGCCATCGATGTCGCGAAACTTCAGCAGCAACTGCGTGAGGAAGCAGCCGCGGCCATCGTCGAGCGGATCGACCACGAGCAGCACCGGCGGCACGTCGCCCGGCCAGCACCGCTGCAGCAGCTGCACCGTCTCGATCGGCGTGGGGCTGATGCTGCGTGCGGCGAGCAGCACGAGCGTGGTGTCGGCCGTCTCGCGGGCCGCGATGACCGCTTCCCGCCCAGTCGCGACCGGCACCGCCTCGTAGCCGAAGCGACTGACGTCGGCCGCGAGTTCATGGCGAATGGCCTCCTCCGGATGAACCACGATCGCGACGTCGCGGCCCGTCGCGGTTGTGGCATGGCGGAGCAGATCCACCACGCGACTGGAGCCCGGATAGTGGGGATCGCCCCCAGCCAGCGCGAGGGCCGTGGCCGCGGCGGCCTGCAGGCCGGCATCTGGTACGGCAAGCGCCCTGACGAGCGCCTTGCGGGCGGCGGGGGAGAGCATGCTGCGTGCAGGAGCGACGGCGTCGGCCGCTTCGGGGGGCACGAGACTGCGACATGCCGCTGCCGCCGCCTCGAATAGGCCGTGCGTGATCGCCAGCTCGGCTACGGTGACTGCGGTGTCGGGGTCGAAGCCGTCGGGGGGCGTGAGCGGCTGGCGGAGGCTGGCCGGCGGGATCGTGTCGGCCGTCGCGCCATCACGACCGGCCGCGACGAGCAGGCTTTCCAATTGGGCCAGCAATACCAGGCGGATCGCCTGGGGATCGCGCACACCGAGGGCGACCAGATCTCGGGCCACGTGGGCCGCCTCCGCCGACCGTGCCTCACGAGGCGACATCCGCCGCCGCATGATTCGCCGGGCCTCGGGATTCCATGCGTACCGCTCGACCGTGCCGGTGAGCGTGCCGCCGAGCGCACGGGCCGCATCCTCCGGCTTCGTGACGGGCTCCAGGCAGAGCTCGTCGATCGGCGGCAGCGCTGCGGGCGCGAGCATGCGGTCGAGTCGGGCAGTGAGCCGGGCGAATGCAGTGTCGCGAGACGGCGGGCCACCGAGCCGACGGATGGCCGCGTCACGCGCAGCCGGTGGCGTGTTCTCCACCAGGGCCGGCGCGAACAGGAAATCATCGATGTCGGCCGCCCCGCTCGCGGCGAGCGCCTCGATCACGCCGGCCCAGTGGGCGACGTCGTCGGAGCCGAGCCAGGCGAGCAGCGGCTGCCGTGCGGCCGGGCCGACCGCGGTGATGATCTGCCGTGCGGCATGCGCCTGCCGGCTGCCGGCGGGCGAGTCCTGCAACACGTCGGCCAGCACGGGCAGGGCGTCTTCCTGGGCCGCTGCGAGGCGATCGGCTGCGGCGAGCCGCTCCTGCACCGTGGGGCTGCCGAGCGCGGCTGCAGCGGCGGTGAGTTGCGCGGGATCACGGCGGCGGATCGCGGCCGCTGCGCGGATCGCGTCGATGATCTTGCCTGCCGCCGGGTCGCGCGGTGCCAGCGCTCGCTCGAGGCGTCCCAGTCGGGCGGCGTCGAATGCATCGCCCAGGTCGGCAAACAGGGTGAAGCGTTCCTTCTCATCGTCGCCCACCGCCGCCACGAACTTCTTGAAGGAATCGTGGGCGACGTCAGGCACGTCGACCTCTGCGCACCGCACCGCCGCCTCGAAGCAATCGGCGGGTGAGGTTCGTGGTGGGAAGGCGAGTGAGTCGATCACGGCCTGCTGGAGTGGATCGAGCCGCCGCTGTGGCTCGGCAGCAACCGCGCCGGCCGCGCAGCCGATCATCGCCACCGCCAGCATCCGCGTTCGCCACTGCACGTCGCACTCTCCGTGGGTGAGCAGGCCGTGCGGACGGCCTCCCCGCCCTCATGGTCGGCAATTCGTGAGCTGCGCGTGGAGCCGTGACCGCGCTCGAGGAGAACTGGCTCGAAGGCTGCCCAAACCCCCGAGGCCGCAGGGTCGTCGGCGACGACGTAAGCCCGTTGCTCCGCAACGGGCTGCCCGTCACGGAGTGACGGGCCTACACGCCAGTCGTTCCCGCCAGGCCGCGAGCTGCGCGGCGACCGAGGCCGGGGCGGTGGAGCCCTGGCTCACCATGCGCCCGACGGCGTTGTGCGGGCCGAGGGCCGCCCGCAGGCTGGCATTCCAGCCGGGGTATTCCCGGGCGAACTCCTCGTCGGCCAGTTCGGAGAGGGCCACGCCCCGCGTCATCGCCGTGCGCACGAGGTGGCCGACGAGTTCGTGGGCCGTCCGCTGCGGCACGCCCGCCGCGATCAGCGCCTCCATCAGACTCGTCGCATCGAGATGGCCGCGGTCGAGCGAGGCGGCGATCCGTTCGTGGTCGAACCGTGTGCCCGCCACCAGCGGTGCGGCCACGCCGAGCACAGCCTCCAGCGTGTCGATGGAGTCGAAGATCCGCTCCTTGTCTTCCTGCAGGTCGCGGTTGTAGGCGGTGGGAAGTCCCTTGAGCAGCACGAGCAGCGCCTGCACATTGCCGATCGCCCGGGCACTCTTGCCGCGCACGAGTTCGAGCACGTCGGGATTGATCTTCTGCGGCATGATCGAGCTGCCGGTGCAGAAGCCCTCCGGGAGCAGGATGAACCCGAATTCCGGCGTGCTGTAGAGGATCCACTCCTCCGCCCACTGCGAGAGGTGCACGGCGGTGAGCGAGAGCACGAAGGCCAGTTCGCAGGCGAAGTCGCGGTCGCTCGCCGCATCGAGGCTGTTGGCAGCGACGGCGTCGAAGCCGAGCGCCTCCTTCACGTGCTCGCGATCGATCGGCAGGCTCGTGCCGGCGATCGCGCCGGAGCCGAGCGGCAGGATGTTCGTCCGCTTGCGGCAGTCGGCCAGCCGTTCGCGGTCGCGGCCGAGCTTCTCGCACCAGGCGAGGAGCTGGTGGGCAGCGAGCACGGGCTGGGCCCGACGCATGTGGGTGTAGCCGGGGATGACGAGGCCCTGCTCCTGCTCGGCGAGACCGAGAAAGGCTGCCTGCAGTGCGGCCAGGCCATGGTCGAGCCGGTCGATCGCCCGTCGGCAGTAGAGCCGCAGGTCGGTGGCTACCTGGTCGTTGCGGCTGCGGGCAGTGTGGAGCTTGCGGCCGGTGTCACCGAGCCGGGCCGTGAGCGCCGACTCGATATGCAGATGGATGTCTTCCTTGGCGGCGGTGAACTCGAACCGATCGGCCCGGATCTCCTCCCGGATATCCTCCATCACATGGGCGATCGCGTCGGCCTCCTGCACGCTCATCAGGCCGCAGGCCGCGAGCATTCGGGCATGGGCGATCGAGCCGTCGATGTCGTCGTCGGCCAGCCGGCGGTCAAACGACACGCTCTCCGAAAACGCCTCGACCCGCTTGTCGGTCGGCTCACGAAACACGCCGCCCCATGCTTTGGCGGCAGCCGGTGCGGCCGGCGTTGCGTTTTCGGGGGAGTGCGATGACGACACGAGACGTTCCTTCGAGGCGGATGGGCGGAGCGCGATGAGCCACGCGCGCCGCAATCCTACCATGCCGTCGGCTACACTCATGGCGATGACCACGCCGCTGACGCCCGACGATTTCCTGGCGCCCGGCGGGCGGCTCGCAGCCCGGCTCGCAGGCTGGGAGTCGCGACCCGAGCAGCAGGAGATGGCCGCGGTCGTCGCGCAGGCAATCGCCGAGCGGCGGCATGCGGTCGTCGAGGCGGGCACCGGCGTGGGCAAGAGCCTCGCCTATCTCGTGCCGGCCGTGCTCGCAGTCACCGCCGATCAGGTCGAGACCCCGCCCACCCCGGTGGCCGCCGCCGACACGAACGACGACTTCGACGACGAGCCCGCCGCTGATCGCGGCAGCCAGTCGGCCCGGCCGCGGCAGCGCCGCGTCGTGATCTCCACCCACACGATCGCCCTCCAGGAGCAGCTGCTCACGAAGGACATCCCGCTCGTGGCCGCGGTGATGCCGCGGGAGTTTTCGGCGGTGCTCGTGAAGGGGCGGAGCAACTACGTGAGCCTGCGGCGGCTGCAGCTCGCGGTGGAACGGTCGGGGAGCCTGTTTCCCGACGACGAGGAGCGGGCCGAGTTGCTCGAACTGGCCGCCTGGGCCAGGCGAACGGGCGACGCCTCGCTCGCCGACCTCGACGTGGTGCCGCGGCCGAGCGTGTGGGACGAGATCGCCAGCGACTCCGGCAACTGCATGGGCCGGGCCTGCCCCACGCATCGGCAGTGCCACTACTATGCCGCGCGGCGGCGGATGGCCCATGCGCAGGTGCTGGTGGTGAACCATGCCCTCTACTTCGCCGACCTCGCCGTGCGGCGGGCCGGGGCGAAGCTCCTCCCCGACCACGACCTCGTGGTGTTCGACGAGGCCCATACGATCGAATCGGTGGCCAGCGAGCACCTCGGCATCGGCGTGTCGAGCAGCGGCATCGACCGCGTGCTGTCGAAGCTCTGGAACGAGCGGTCGCAGAAGGGGCTGCTGGCCCACTACCGGATGCACGACCTCGAACCCGACGTCCGCCGCTGCCGGCGGGCCGCGGACGATTTTTTCGATGACGTCCGCGAGGCGCTCGCCCTGCGGGGTGAGCCGCCGTGGCGGGTGCCGAAGCCGGGGCTCGTGGACGACACGCTCGGCGAGCCGCTCATGTCGCTCGCCCGCAAGCTGCGGAACGCGGCGGATGGTCTGGCCAACGAGGCGGAGCGACACGACCTCGAATCACTCGCCGACCGGCTCACCGTGCATGCGGCGGCCGTCAACGTGTGGCTGAAACAGGGGGAGCCGGGGAGTGTGTGGTGGGTGGAGTCGCGGCGCTCGCGCCGGGGCCGCGAGCGGCTCACGCTGTCGAGCGCGCCCGTCGATGTGGCGGGCACGCTGCGGCGCGAGCTCTTCGACCGTGTGGGCACCGTCGTGCTCGCGAGCGCCACGCTGGCCGTGAATCCGCCACGCCGGGCCGAGGAGTCGTTCGACGGCGAGCCGCCGGCCGATGCCGACGGCTTCGCATTCCTCCGCACCCGGCTGGGCGTGCCACCGGCCGCGCTGACCCGCCGGCTCGGCAGCCCCTACGACTATCCGCGGCAGGCGCGGCTCGTGCTCGTCGACCGGCTCCCCGATCCGACGAGCGGCGCGGCCTACGACGCAGCGGTGGTGCGGATGATCAAACGCTACGTCGCGCGGAGCGAGGGGCGGGCGATGGTGCTCTTCACGAGCCACGCGGCGCTCGCGAAGGCCGGCGCCGAACTGGCCGGCTGGTGCGTGCGGCACGACTTTCGGCTCGTGAGCCAGGCCGACGGCCTGCCGCGATCGCGGATGCTCGACGACTTTCGCGAGGGGCCAGGGAGCGTGCTGCTCGGCACCGACGGCTTCTGGCAGGGCATCGACCTGCCGGGCGACTGCCTCGTGAACGTGATCATCACGAAGCTGCCCTTCGCCGTGCCCGACCGGCCGCTCACGGCGGCACGGATCGAGGCGATCAAGCAGGCCGGCGGGAATGCCTTCGCCGAATATCAACTGCCCGAGGCGGTGCTCAAGCTCAAGCAGGGCTTCGGCCGCCTGATCCGCACGCACACGGATCGGGGAACCGTGGTTATTTTGGACCCGCGGATGCTCACGAAGCACTATGGCCGCGTGTTCCTCGACAGCCTGCCCCCCGCGGCCGTCGAGATCGAGCCATTCAGCGACGATGCCGGTGGCTGAGTGTGCGGCGTGGGAAAGCCGTGCGGGGTGACCTCTCCGGCGGACCGGGTGATCGTGAAGCGGCTACCGGCAGGCCGCCGATCTTCTCCCCGGGGAGTGCGCGGGGGCCGGTGCGCGACAGGCCGCTCGTCCCGCGTCGGGAACTTCCCTGGGAGGCATCATGGCAACCACACACGACACGGGTACTGGTGGCGATCGGTATGCCGAGGGGCCAGCCGGCCGCGCCGGCGACATGTCCTGGCTCGTGGCCTGCATGTCGCGGATGGAGAAAGAGGTCGCCCGCGGTCAGGCGGCGGACCGGTCGCGGGCCTGGGTGGCGGCCACCGCCGCCGTGCTCGGGTTCGTGGCGACGACGCTCGTCTGGCGACTGGGGCACAAGGTGGCGGTGATCGACACCGCGGTGCATCGCGTCGCCGCCGTACTCGAGCGGACCACTGCCGGCACGGAAGCAGGCTTCCGGCGGATCGACGACACGCTGACGGCTCAGGCGGCAGCGGTGGGCGATCTCGCCACCACGATCGCCGGGATCGAGGCGCTGGCGCGGCAGACACAGGCCACGCTGGCCGCGGTCGAGACACAAACCCGGCACAACGCCGAAGCCGCCGGCCTCTGCGGACGGCAGCTCGTGGAACTGGCCCTGGACGTCGCGAGATTCCGGCATGAGACCGATTCGCGACTCGCAAAGCACCACGACGCGATGCTCGCCGGCCGGGCCGAGATCGTGCGGGCCGTCGAGGCCTCGATCGCGGAGGTCGAGGCGGCGGTCATCCGTCAGGCCGACGACCTGCGGGAGCGGCAGGAGGGCATGAACGCCGCGTCGGTGCAGCTGCGGACGAAGCAGCAGCGGATGCTCGGCGAGGCCACGGAGGCGATCGCAACGCAGCTCGACGGCCTGCGGCAGATCGTCGATGCGTTGCGAGACGAGACGCTGACGGCCGCGGAGCAGCCGGTCAGCCAGCCTGTCGCAGGTGAAGAGCCCTCTTCCGCCGCCTCACCACCGGAGACCGCCGCACAGCCGGCGGAGACCAGCGACGAACAGCCGGTGGCAGAGGTCGCCGCCGAGCCAAAGGGCGTCGTCGCGGAGTGACGGTTCGCACCCGCAGGCCGGCCTAGGTCGTCAGTTCCAGTTCGGCCCAGGTCGTGGGGTCGCTGTCCCACGGAAACTCCGGCGGCGCGAAGCAGGGGAGCCGGCCGAGCCGCCGATCGACCATGGCGGCGAAGAACCCGAGCCGCGGGATCTCGGCCGGGTCCCAGCCCGGCAGCGCGGCGGCACCGATGAAGGCCTCGATCTGCCAGCCATCGGCGAGCAGCTTCGAATCGATCTGGATCGAGCCGTCGGGCAGCGGCGCCGGCACTTCGCTCGTTCGCGGGATCGTGGCAACCACGGCTACCGGCTTGTCGGCGAGGCGACCGCCGCCGGTGGGCAGGAGCGCGAGCCGGCGGCAGAACCGGCCGGCGCGATGGCTCTCCCCCGTGGGCCGCGTGGCGATCCAGAGATGGAGGCCGTCGCTGTCTTCCGGCCGGGTGGGATGGCACCAGCGGGCGTTGCCCACGCCCCGGGCCGCGGCCCGCACCCCGAGGCCCCCTTCGTTCCATGCGGTCGAGAGTTCGAGCAGGTCGGGCACGCCGGCCAGCGGCGCGAACGACGGCAGCCGGCAGGCGTCGTCGAACTGTGCGGCCGCCGGTGGCCAGAGCTTGGCACGCCGCGGGCAGGGGAGCCGGAGCTTGAAGAGGGCAGCGGGATTGACGAGCGGGCTCATGGGTAGCGCGGGCGGGTGGGACGGAAAGGTGGCGGCTGACAAACCGTGTCGAATTTGCGATCTATAGTAGAGCATCCGGTGGCGCGTGGCCGCGCTGCCGGGCCCACGAGGCCGTTCGGATGCGGGTGCTCGAAGTCGCCAGCGAAGCCACGCCGTTCGCCAAGACGGGCGGGCTAGCCGACGTAGCCGGGGCCTTGCCCGAGGTGCTCGGCCGACTCGGCTGCGAGACCACGCTCGTGATCCCTGCCTACCGGGAGGCGCTCGCGAAGGGGCTGCCGATCGAGCCGACCGATCTCGCCTTCGAGGTGCCGATCGGCACCCGGCGGCCGGTGGCGCGGATCTTGAAGTGCCGCCTGCCGGATGCCCGCGGCGAGGTGTTTCTCGTCGCCAACGACGACTACTACGACCGGCCCGGGCTCTACGGCTCACCCGCAGACTATCCCGACAACGCCGAACGCTACATCTTCTTCTGCCGCGCGGCCCTCGAACTCGCGGGTCGGCAGGCCACGTCGTTCGACATCATTCACTGTCACGACTGGCAGACGGGCCTCGTGCCCGCCTACCAGAAGCTGCTCTACAAGTCGTGGCCCGCGGTCGCCAACGCCAAGACGGTGATGACGATCCACAACATGGCCTACCAGGGCATGTTCTGGCAGTGGGATATGCTCCTCACCGGCATCGACTGGCAGCATTTCAACTGGGAGCAGATGGAGTTTTACGGGCAGCTCAACCTGCTCAAGACGGGCATCGTATTCGCCGACGCGATCACCACCGTGAGCCCGACCTACGCCCGTGAGATCCAGCACTCCCCCGGCGGCTGCGGCCTGGAGGGAGTGCTCGCGGCACGGAGCGGACTGCTCACCGGCATCGTCAACGGCATCGACACGCGGGCCTGGGATCCGGCGAACGATCCGCACATCCCGCGGCACTACTCGGAACACGATGTCGATCTCGGCAAGTATGCGGCCCGCGTGGCGCTCGCCGCGCGGCTGGGTCGGGCCGCGCCCGATGCCCGGCCGCTGGTCGCCTTCGTGGGCCGGCTCGCCGAGCAGAAGGGGGTCGAACTGGTCGTCGAGCTGATCAGTCGGATGGCCGGTAGCGGCCGGGCCCACTTCGTCGTGCTCGGCACCGGCAACCGCTGGTACGAGGAGGCGCTCGAGCGCACCGCGGCCTCGTTCCCCGGAACGGTCGACGTGGTGATCGGGTTCGACGAGGGGCTCGCCCACCTCGTGCAGGCCGCCGCCGACATCACGCTCGTGCCGAGCCGGTTCGAGCCGTGCGGCCTCACGCAGCTCTACGCCTTCCGCTACGGCTCGATCCCGGTCGTCCGCGCGACCGGTGGCCTCGTCGACACCGTCGTCGATACGAACCCCGACACGCTGGCCCAGGGCACGGCGAGCGGCTTCACGTTCGACGCGATCGACCCGCTCGCACTCGAGCACGCACTGGGCCGGGCCCTCGACGCCCACGCCGACCGCGAGCTTTGGACGCGGCTGGTGCGGCACGTGATGCGGCAGGACTGGTCGTGGGAGCACAGCGGCCGCGACTACGTCCGCCTCTTCGAACGCACGCTCTCGCGTAACTCGTAAGCCCGTTACTCGGCACCCGTAGGCCCGTTGCTCCATCCCGTAGGCCCGTTGCTCCGCAACGGGCTGCTGGTTCGCAACCTCAGTTTGCTCTCGCCGCTTGGGGCTGCCCATGCCCCGAGAGCCGGACGCTCGCTACGGCATCCATGCCT
>CAMDDA010000017.1 GCA_945890755.1 Candidatus Kuenenia stuttgartensis | reverse complement strand
GTGTTCCCGGCCGAGGCAGCCCGCGCGGCCGGGCTCGTGGATGCGGTGGGGTATGAAGACGAGGCGGTCACGGCGCTGGCGAAGCGGATTCGGGCCGAGGAGCCGAAGCTGGCTCGCGACTATGGCCGGCGGAAGATCGACGACGATTTCTCGGGCATCAGCGGGCTCGTGAAACTGATGGAACTGGTCTCCGGCCAGGCGCAGGATGCGCCGAACGGCAAGGGAAAGCGGATCGCGATCGTGCACATTACGGGCGAGATCCGGGAGGGCCGCGGCCGCGCCGAGCTCCTTTCCGGCGGGGCCGCCGGCTCCGAGGCCGTGATCACCGCGATCCGCGACGCCGAGAAGGACGAGAAGGTGGTGGCCATCGTGCTGCGGATCGACTCGCCGGGCGGATCGGCCCTGACCAGCGACCTCATCTGGCGCGAGGCCGAGCGGTGCCGTAAGCCCGTCGTGGCCAGCCTCTCCGACACGGCCGCCAGCGGGGGCTATTACATCGCCGTGGCTGCCGACCGGATCGTGGCTGCCCCGGGCACGCTGACCGGCTCGATCGGGGTCGTCGGCGGCAAGGTGGCCGTCGGCGATGCTTTGGAAAAAGTCGGCGTCCACACCGACGTGGTCAGTCGCGGTCGCAACGCAGGGTGGCTCTCGATGGCGACGCCGTTCAAGGCCCATGAGCGGGAGGCGTTTCGGGGCTCGATGGAGGAGGTCTACCGGCTGTTCACATCGAAGGTGGCGGCCGGCCGCAAGCTCAAACTCGATCGCGTGCTCGAGCTGGCCGAAGGCCGCGTCTTTACTGGGCGGATGGCCAAGGAGGCGGGGCTGGTGGATCGGCTCGGCACGCTCGACGACGCGATCGATGAGGCGCGGAATCTGGCTGGGCTCGCGGCCGACGAGACGGCCGACCGACTCCTCTTGCCGAAGCCCAAGGGTCTCTTCGACGATCTCTTCGGCGCCGCTGGCCAGCCATCCGATCCGTTCGCAGCCGTGCGGATGCTCGTGCTTGCACGGATCGGCGGCCTGCCGGGGCTCGACGTGCTGGCTGGCGAGGCCGACACGCTCGTGCAGGTCTGCTCTGGCACTCCGCAGTTGATCCTGCCCGCGCGGGTGCTGATCCGGTAGACGAGTCAGTCGGTGACGGGCAGCCCGTTGCGGAGCAACAGGCCTACGGGAAGATGGCTGCCCGCTGCGGAGCCACGGGGCTCCGAGCCTACCAGGCGAAGTGGGCGAAGGCCTTGTTCGCGTCGGCCATGCGGTGGACGTTGTCTCGCTTGGTGACGGCGGCACCTTCCCGCTTGTAGGCGGCGATGATCTCCTCCGCCAGTTTCTCGAACGTGCCCCGCCCCTTCTTCTCGCGAACGGCCTGCAGGAGCCAACGGATCGCCAGCGACTGCTGCCGATTGCGATTGACCTGCATCGGCACCTGGTAGGCGGCACCACCCACCCGCTTCGAACGCACTTCAACGGCAGGCTTGATGTTCTCGAGCGCGCGGTTGAAGACCTCGATCGGCTCGACGTCGGTGATCTTCTTCGCGACGATCTCCATCGCATCGTAGAAGATGTTTTGGGCGACGCTCTTCTTGCCGTCTTCCATCAGGCAGTTGATGAACTTGCTGGCGAGGAGCGATCCAAAACGAGGATCGGGGCGGAGTTGTTCGCGGCTGGATGTGATGTTTCCCATCGTCGTGGTCTTTCGTGGTCAGTGTCGGGATGTGCGTGCCTGTGGGGATCAGCCCTTCTTCGCGCCGTAGAGGCTGCGGGATTGCTTGCGGCCCTGTACGCCGAGCGTGTCGAGCGCTCCCCGGATGATGTGGTAGCGCACGCCCGGCAGGTCGCGAACTCGGCCGCCACGGATGAGGACGATCGAGTGTTCCTGGAGGTTGTGGCCCTCACCCGGAATGTAGACGGTGACTTCCTTCTGATTGGAGAGTCGCACGCGGGCGATCTTTCGCAGGGCCGAATTCGGCTTCTTGGGAGTCATCGTGCGGACTTGGAGACACACGCCACGCTTTTGCGGGCACCGGTCGAGCACGGGTGACTTGGAGAATTTCCGCTTGGGGCGGCGACGGCTGCGGACGAGTTGGCTGATCGTGGGCATAGGTGATGATGGGGGCTGGAACTCGGGAACCTTGAAAGGTAGCCGATGAACCGGGGTGGCGAAAGCCGGCCCCCGAAAAACCGCGATTTTCCAGCGCGGACGCGTTGAAATCGCCGGGAAGGTGCGGGCCGTGGGACGCACGCGCGGGCTCTCCCGCGTTTGGATCCCCCGGCTTGCGCCTGGGGGCTTGTATGTCGGATCCCCCGGCTTGCGCCTGGGGGCTTGTATGTCGGATCGCCCGGCTTGCGCCTCCCCATACAAGCCCTGAGCGCGAGCGAGGGGATCGCCGTTATGCGGGGAAAAGCAGTTCACCGCGGCCGCCCGTGAGCGCGTCGCCGTGCCAGTGCTGCCAGGGGCCGCAGGGGGAGGGGCGGGCCGGCGCGAAGCCGGCACGGTCCAGCCGGCGGAGGAGGAGCGGAAGAAAGGCGGGCTGCCAGGTCGCGCCGCGCCGGAACGTCGGCGGCACGGTCGGGCGGTCGGTCAGGGCGATCACCGAACCGCGGCGCATCCCCATGCCGGCCCGCGGGCCGACGCTCCCGCCGATCACGACCGTGCCCGCCCGCATTTCAAAGCCGGCGGCCTCGCCGCTGTCGCCGCCGATCGCCAGCATGCCGCGTCGCATCCGCGCTCCTGCGAGCGGTCCGGCGCTGCCGCCGACGATCACGAGTCCGCCCCGCATGCCGAACTGGCTGCCGGGCAGAGCAGCCGCGGCGTTGTGGCCCACACTGCCGCCGACCCGCACCTCTCCGCCGGTCATCTCCGCAGCCAGCCAGTCGCCGGCGGAGCCCGCGATGGCGACGATGCCACCGGCCATCCCGGCGCCGGCATGGCGGCCGACGTCACTGGCGACGTCGATCCGACCCGAGGCCATGGCAGCACCGAGCGAATGCACGCGAGAGAAGTCGCCGCGACACTCGATCACTTCGTCTGTCGGATCGCCCGCCAGCTCGAAGATCTCACCCAACTGGGCTGGTCGACCGTCGGCGCGGATCGGCAGGCGGGCGATGGCGGCGCGGTCGAGGTCGCGAACGGCGTGCGGCACGATGCCGCAAAGGTCGATCGACAGTGGTCCGCGGTCGATCGGGAGCGGGGTGAGGACGAGCGGCATACGAATCCGGACCGGCGGCACACGAACGACGAAACACGAATGGCCGCGGGAGGCGATCGCTCCCCGCGGCCATCAGGATAGCGAGCCTGTCGGGCCACCGTCACGTGGAGCCGGCGAGCACGGGCACCTTGCGGCTGGTGCTCGTGGGCGATTTCGTCAGCTCGACCGTGAGTACGCCCTTGTCGTAGCGGGCCGTGACCTTCGCAGGATCGACCGCCTCGGGCAGCGGAATCGCGCGACTGAAGCTGCCGTAGTGGCTTTCGCGGTGCGTCCAGCCCTCCCCGGCCTCCTCTTTCGCGCATGTCTTTTGACCCGCGATCACGAGGCGGTCTTCCGACACGCTCACATCGACGTCGTTCGGCTCGATCCCCGGCAGTTCGGCCCGCACGTGGATCTGCTTGTCGGTTTCCGACACGTCGATCGACGGCAGCCACTGACCGGGTTCGACCGTCTCGAACCAGGCGGGCATCTGCAGCGGCCGGCTGAAGAAGCCTTCGAACAACCGGTTCATCTCGTTGCGAAAGTCGGCCAGCGTGGCGAGACTTCCCGGCTCCATGCCCGTCGCGCGCTTCGTGCGAAAAGGAATCAGACTCATCGTGTATCTCCTGCTCTCGAAGGTGGAGGGGTCGGCAACGAACACGGGCGGCCGCCGACCGTCGGCGGACGCCGGAGACGGTCAGGCGGTGCGGACTGCGATCTTTCGCGGCCGTACGGACGCGAGCCGCGGCACGTGAATCTCGAGCACACCCCGGCGGCATTCCGCCGAGATCAACGAAGCGTCGAAGCCCTCGCCGAGCTTGAATGAGCGGCAGTAGTCGCCGATGCCGTACTCCTGCTGGAGAGCCCTGCCCGACAGAGTGCGGGCGGCCACCGGCGCGTGGACCGACAGCACGCCGTCGTCGAACGACACGTCAATCGCACCGGGGTTGGCTCCGGGCACGTCGGCGACGATCAGCACCTCGTTTCCGCAGTCGCAGATGTCGACGTCGGGGCGAAAGGTGAGTTCCGTCTGGGGTTGGGTTTCGGTGGTCATGGGATTGCTCCTGGGCTACGGGTTCAGCATGGGTTCAGCATGGAAACGGCGACGAGCGGTCCGGATCGCACCGCTCTTGGTGATCAGGCCGACTGCACCGTCACCTTCCGAGGCTGCGCCTGCGGCGCCTTCGGGCAGGTGACGGTGAGCACTCCGTCGACGAGCCGGGCCTCGACGCGCGTGGCATCGACGGGCACGGGCAGTTCAATCCGCCGCTCGAATTCACCGCTGCCCCGCTCGCGGCGCTGCCAGGTGACGGCCGTCGGCTTCTCGCCGTTGCCCGCAGGCTGCTCGGGCCGCCTGGTGCGCGAACCGCGGAGCACGAGCTCGTCACCTGCGATGGAGATCTCGACATCCCCCGCGTCGAGGCCGGGCAGCTCCGCCTCGACCACGATGGCCTCGTCGCTCTCGCTGGCGTTCACCGCCGGAAAGAGCCGCTCGGCAGAGCCGCGTTCGGCACGACGGGCCGGCCAGCCTTGCCGCTCTGGGGCGGTGGCGAGCGACGTCCAGACGCGGTCGAACTCGTCGCGTAGATCCTCGAAGCGGGGCGCGATTCCGGCATGAAACGTGGGCATCGGGAATGCTCCAGAAAGGGTGGCTGAAAGGGTGGCCGAAGGCACCGTCCCTGGAGCGATGAAATCATTCGCAGTGGGCGAGCGGAAAACAACACCCGGGCGTTGTGGGGTATGGCTCGATCCCTATACTGCGAGGCCTAGATGGCTCGGACGGGCCGTTTCTCGAAAAGGATCTGATATGCGGTTCACCCTGTTGGACAGGGTCGTGGCGATCGAGCCCGGGAGGAGCGTCACGGCAGTCAAGGCCGTGTCGTTGTCCGAGGAATACCTCGCCGACCACTTTCCCCGGTTTCCGGTGCTGCCGGGCGTCATGATGCTCGAGGCGATGACCCAGGCGGCCGCCTGGACGATCCGGCTCGGCGAAGACTTCGCCCACAGCATCGTCGTGCTCCGTGAGGCCCGAAACGTGAAATACGGCGATTTCGTGCAGCCGGGCCGCACGCTCACCGTGACGGCCGAGGTGCTGTCGCAGGACGCCACCCACACAAAGGTGAAGGCGAGCGGGAGTGTGGGCGACCGGACCAGCCTGACCGCCCGGCTGGTGCTGGAGCGATACAACCTCGCCGACCGCACGCCCCACGGCGCCGCGATCGATGCTCGTGTCAGGGCGGAATTGCGAAAGATGTGGGCCGTGCTCCACGGCGCCGGCAAAGCGGCGGGCAACGGTCCCCTGCCGGCCGCCTTTGTCGCCCCGGCGGGCAGCCGCGTGTCGATGGCCGGGGTGGCACGGTAGGGGCTGTTTTCCGGCGGCTTCCGCTCCCTGCCGCGGAAAAATGCCCAATTCGGGTTCCCATGCGGACGAATCCACATTACAACCACACACTCCTGACCCCCCACATTTCCTCGTTTCCAAGGTGAGCCGTCGATGCCGTCCCGCGATGAAATCTTCGAAAAGGTGAAAGCCGCCCTCGTGGAAGCCCTCGGTGTCGATGAGGAGGATGTCTCTCCCGAGGCCACGATGGTGGGCGACCTCGGTGCCGAGTCGATCGACTTCCTCGACATCGTCTTCCGCCTCGAGAAGGCGTTTGGCATCAAGATCTCCCGTGGCGAACTCTTCCCCGAGGACGTGCTCTCGAGCACCGAGTTCGTATCCAACGGCAAGGTGAATGCCGCCGGCCTCGCGGCCCTCAAGGCCCGGATGCCGTTCGCCGACCTGGCGAAGTTCGAGGCGAATCCAAGCGTGCAGAACTTTGCCAACACGCTCACCGTGGAAGACATGGTTCGCTACGTGGCGAGCAAGGTGGCCGGCTGATCCGGCTGATCACGAAGGGCTGCCCGTAGGTGACGAGGACCGATGCGCTGGTTTTGGGTTGATCGATTCGACGAGTTCGTTCGTGCCAAGCGGGCGACGGCCGTCAAGAACGTGTCGCTCGCCGAAGAGCACATGCATGATCACTTTCCGGGTGCGGCATTGATGCCGAACTCGCTCGTGGTCGAAGGCATGGCGCAGACCGCCGGGCTGCTGGTGGCCGACGCGATCGAGTTCAATCGCCGGGTGGTGCTCGCGAAGGTGGCGGCGGCGGAGTTTCATTTCGACGCCGTGCCCGGTGATTCGATCCGGTTTCACGCCGAGATTCTCGACCTCAAGCCGGGTGGCTCGCTCACGAAGGTGAAGAGCACCGTCGGGGACCGCGTGCAGGGTGAAGCCGAGCTGTTCTTCGCCCACCTCGAGCCGGGCGAGGGCGTGCCGCAACTGTTCGAGCCGCATGAATTGCTGCAGTGGCTCGACCACATGCACATTTACGACGTCGGCCGCGACGAGGCCGGCCAGCCACTGGCCCGTCCCGACTGGTAGTCGCCGTTCGGCCGCGGCGCAGGGCCTTGTTTCACGGAGGGTGAGAGCATGGTGGCGGGCAGGCGCAGAGTGGTCGTGACGGGAATCGGCTGCATTACGCCGCTCGGCACGCGGGTGGAGCAGCTCTGGAAGAACCTCGTCGCCGGCGCCTCGGGTGTCGGCCGGACCACGGTCTTCGACGCCTCCAAGTTTCCCACGAAGATCGCCGCCGAGGTCCGTGGCTGGGACATCACCGACGAGGGCCAGGACGAGAAGCTCTGGCACTTCTGCGGCCGGCACACGCGATTCGCCGCGGGCGCGGCCCTGCAGGCGATGGCCGATGCCGGGCTCCCGCAGGGGCTGCCTGCCGACCCGACCCGGCTGGGCGTGTATCTCGGCAGCGGCGAGGGGCAGCAGGATTTCGACGCCTTCACGCGGATGATGATGGCGGCGATCGAGGGGGAGACGCTCGCCGTCGCCAAGTTCACGAAGCTGGGGCTGGAGACGCTCCATCCGCTCGCCGAGGTGGAGCAGGAGCCGAACATGCCCGCCGGCCACCTCGCGGCGATGGTCGACGCCCAAGGGCCGAACCTCAACTGCCTCACGGCCTGCGCCGCCTCGAGTCAGGCGATCGGCGAGGCGGTGGAGATCGTGCGCCGGGGCGAGGCCGACGTGATGCTCTCGGGGGGCGCTCATAGCATGATCCATCCATTCGGCGTGACGGGCTTCAACCTGCTCACCGCTCTCTCGACCCGCAACGACGAGCCTGCCCGCGCGAGTCGGCCGTTCGACAACGACCGCGACGGCTTCGTGCTCGGCGAGGGGGCCGCGATGGTGGTGCTCGAAGAGTTGGAGCATGCCAAGAAGCGCGGGGCCAAGATCCACGGCGAGGTGATCGGCTACGGCTCGACCGCCGACGCCTATCGGATCACCGACACGCATCCCGAGGGCCGTGGCGCCGCGTCGTGCATCACGATGGCCCTTCAGGACGCCGGCCTCGGCACGCACGACATCCACTACATCAATGCCCACGGCACGAGCACCGACGTCAACGACAAGGTCGAGACGCTCGCCATCAAGAAGGTGTTCGGCGAGCACGCCTACAAGATCCCGGTGTCGAGCACGAAGAGCATGATGGGGCATCTCATCGCGGCCGCCGGCGCCACGGAACTCATCGTCTGCCTGCTCGCCATCCGCGACGGGCTCTTGCCTCCGACGATCAACTACGAAACGCCCGACCCCAACTGCGACCTCGACTATGTGCCCAACAAGGTCCGCGAAGGAAAGTGCGACCACGCCCTCTCCAACAGCTTCGGGTTCGGCGGCCAAAACATCTCGCTCATCGTCAGCCGCTTCGACGGTTGAAATCGAGATGCCCTGCGTTCGGTTAGGCGAAGGGGTCGGTGCATACAAGCCTCGCTCCCCATACACGCCCTGAGCGCAAGCGAGGGGATGAACCGCTGCGTCGCACGATCCCCCGGCTAGCGCCTGGGGGCTTTTATGGCAGCGGGCGGGGGGTCGCCACCAGCTGGAGCTTATCCAGCTTGCCACCCGCAGGGTTTCCTCAATCGGCGCCTGCGGTGTGACCGATACGACCCGTAACGCGGAGGAGTGCGCGGGGCGGTGGTTCGCCGCCGGCAACTCGGCCGCCCATGCGGAAACCCCTGCCATGAAACGCGCGTTCTCGCTCACCGCCCTGCTGGCTCTCGTCGTCGGGGCCAGCGGCTGCTCGATCATCGATCGCCTGTTCCTGCTCAATGCCGACGGGCCCTACGCCCATCACGCCAGGCATCAAGGCGGCCCGTGCCAGGATGGCGCCTGCCAGGACGGCAGCTGCCCGACGGGCGACTGCGAAGCCGGTGCCTGCGAGACGGGTGCCTGCCAGGACTGCCCGGGCGGCACCTGCCGTGTGCCGCACACCGGCCGCTACGGCGGTCTCAAGAAGCACCACCTCTCGCCCGAAGAGAAGGCGGCGCTCGCCGCGAGCGATTACGGCGGCACGCAGCCGGCCGGCCCGCCGACGGGCGCCGTCGCCTATCCCTACTACACGACCCGCGGCCCGCGTGACTTCCTCGCGAAGAACCCGGCTTCGATCGGTCCGCAGTGATGCGAGCCCGGCGTCGCGTGCGGGCCTCTCGTGCCGGTAGGCTGTGCGCCTGACCGGCACGTGTCTTTTTCGGAGTCGCCTCATGGGTTCGTCGTCTGTCGGCACCACTGCGTCCGGCCGCCTTTCGCTCACCGGCTGGCTCGTGTGCGCGATCGCGGCGATCGGCTTCGCGTTCGACATCTACGAGCTCTTGATGCTGCCGCTGGTGATCAAACCGGCGCTGGCGGCGCTCGGCGGCCTGACGCCTGACGGGACGCCGCTGCTCGTGCCCGGGTCGCCCGAGTACGCCCGGTGGGCCCGGGCGCTGTTCTTCGTGCCGGCCATCGCCGGTGGCGTGTTCGGGCTCGTCGGTGGCTACCTCACCGATCTGCTCGGCCGCCGCCGCGTGCTCACGTTCAGCATCCTGCTCTATGCCTTCGCGGCTTTCGCGGCCGGCTACGCCACGTCGCTGCCGCAGCTGCTCTTCTTTCGGTGTCTCGTCTTCATCGGCGTGTGCGTGGAGTTCGTGGCGGCCGTGGCCTGGCTGGCGGAGCTGTTTCCCGACCGCGAGCAGCGGGAGCGGGTGCTCGGCTGGACGCAGGCCTTCTCGTCGCTCGGCGGTTTGCTCGTGGGCACGGCCAACGTGCTCGCCGCACGCTATGCCGATCTCTTGCCGGCCATCAACGGCGGCCACGAGGCCTGGCGGTACACGCTCATCTCGGGCGTGATCCCCGCGCTGCCGCTGGTCCTGATCCGGCCCTTCCTTCCCGAGAGCCCGGTCTGGGCCGAGAAGCAGGCGGCCGGCACGCTGCGGCGACCGAGCCTCCGCGAACTTTTCAGCCCGGCGCTCATCCGCACGACGATCGTCACCACGCTCGTGTTCGCCGCCAGCTACGGGATCGCCTTCGGCGCGATCCAGCAACTGCCGCAGATCCTCGGCGGGCCCAAGGGGCATGCGGCGATCCTCGCCACGGCCAAGGCCGCGCAGCAGGAGGCGGTCGCCGCGGCCGACAAGGCGGGCAAGCCCGCGCCGACGCCTGCCCGACTCAAGGGCGTGGCGGGCAACGCCACCGACGAAGCGGTGGCCCAGGTCACGATCTTCCAGGAGGTGGGCGGGCTCGTGGGCCGCGTGTTGCTCGCCTTCGCCGCGCTGCGGATCGCCAGCCGGCGAACGCTCCTGCGGGTGTTTCAATGGCCGGCGCTCGTCGTGGTGCCCGCGCTCTTCTGGTGGATCTCCACGCAGCTGGGTAATGCGGAGTCGCTCCCCTGGATCAAGGCCGGCATCTTTCTCGCGGGGCTGCTGACGGTGGCCCAGTTCAGCTTCTGGGGCAACTACATCCCGCACGTCTTCCCCACGCACCTGCGGGGCACCGGGGAGAGCTTCGCCGCGAACATCGGCGGCCGCGTGCTGGGCACGGCCGCGGCCTGGCTCACGCTCACGTTCGCCGCGGCGACACCGCCGGATCCGTTACGGATCGCCCTGGTGGGGGCGTGTGTCGCGGGGGGCTACGCCCTCGTGGGCGCGATCCTCACGCACTGGCTTCCCGAGCCTGACGCCCGGCTCGAGTGACCGCGATCACTCCGCAAGCGTACGGGGGGGCTTCGGCGCGTCGTCGGGGAGCGTGGGCACCGTCCAGATCGTGTAGAGGCCTACGCCCACGAGGCCGAGCACGACGTATCGCAGCCACCAGGGGAGCGAGCTGTAGAAGAGGCTGATCGCCACCACGGCCACGACCATCACGATCGCCCGATGCTTCAGGCTGCGGCGAATGCCGTGGTAGTGGTGCCAGTCGTCGAGCGTGGGGCCAAACCACTGTGAGCGGTGAAGCCAGGCGTGGATCCGCGGCGAGCCGCGATAGAAGCACCAGCTCGCGAGCAGGAGAAACGGCGTGGTCGGCAGCAGCGGCAGCACCGCGCCGATCATCGCCAGCCCCAGGCACGCCCAACCCCCGGCCACGTAGAGAAAGCTGCGGAGCGGATCGGTGACGGGGCGGAGGTCCATGAACCGGGTGTCCGGAGTTCAGCCAGGATGGTGAGGGGATTCTACCACACCCACTTTTCCCGTATGCTCCGCCGGCTGTCAGCCCCGACGGCCCCCGCCACCCAGATATTGGAGATGCCCCCATGCCGCTCGTCCCCATGCGGATTCTGCTCGACCACGCCGCCGAACATGGCTACGGCCTCGCTGCGTTCAACGTCAACAACATGGAGCAGATCCAGTCGATCATGGAGGCGGCCAAGGAGACCGACTCGCCCGTGATCGTGCAGGCCTCGCGGGGCGCACGCAGCTACAGCCAGGACAACTACCTTCGGCATCTCATGCTCGCCGCCGCGGAGCTCTATCCGCTGATTCCGATCGCGATGCACCAGGATCACGGCAACTCTCCGTCCACCTGCCAGAGCGCGATCGACCACGGCTTCACCAGCGTGATGATGGACGGCTCGCTCAAGGACGACGGCAAGACGCCGGCCGACTTCGACTACAACGTGAAGGTGACGAAGGAGGTCGTGCAGCTGGCCCACCGGCAGGGTGTGTCGGTGGAAGGCGAGCTCGGCTGCCTCGGGTCGCTCGAGAGCGGCGAGGGCGAGGCTGAGGACGGTCACGGCGCCACCGGGAAGCTCTCACATGACCAACTCCTCACCGACCCCGACGAGGCGGCCCGGTTCGTGGCAGCCACCGGCGTCGACGCACTCGCCGTGGCGATCGGCACGAGCCACGGTGCCTACAAGTTCACTCGCAAGCCCGACGGCGACGTGCTCGCCATGAAGCGGATCGAGGAGATCCACGCCAAGCTCCCCAACTGCCACCTCGTGATGCACGGCTCGTCGAGCGTGCCGCAGGATCTGCAGGACATCATCAACAAGTACGGCGGCAAGATGCCGCAGACCTGGGGCGTGCCCGTCGAGGAGATCCAGAAGGGCATCAAGCACGGCGTCCGTAAGATCAACGTCGACACCGACTGCCGGATGGCGATCACCGGCGCGATTCGCAAGGTGCTCGCCGAGGCGCCCGAGAAGTTCGACCCGCGCGACTACCTCAAGCCGTCCCGCGAGGCCATGAAGAAGGTCTGCGCGGAGCGGATGGTGCAGTTCGGCCAGGCCGGCAACGCCGGCAAGATCAAGTGCATCACGCTCGCCGACATGGCGGCAAAATACGCCAAGTCCTGACGCTTGTGCGCCCAAACCGGCTTCGGGCTGCCCACGCCCCATCGCCGGACGCTCGCTGAGGTCGCACACGTAAAAGGTGTGTCGCCGGCTCGGGGGCGGTACAAGTCTCGTCGCGGGACCTCGAAGACTCGGTCCAAATGCTCCTCGAGCTTGCACCGACCCCCTCGCCTCCCTGCCTGCGCTTACTCCCCCAGCCCGCTCGAGGGCACGGCCAACCCCGAGCCTCGCTCAATCGGTAGCGGGAGGCTTCGGGTTGCCCATGCCCCGGGAGCCGGCGTATGCCGACCAGCGCAGCCAGGATGGCGAAGCGCAGGCGGCATACGAGCGAGCGAAGGGCATGGATGCCCGTAGCGAGCGTCCGGCGATGGGGCGTGGGCAGCACGAAGCCGGCTTAAGCCAGTAGGCGCCGGGGGAAACACGCGTTGCGGGCCTTGCCTAGTCGGCCTATAGTCCCGCCCCCGCGCGCCGGATCGCGCGGATCCTCCAGGGTGAGGCAGACATGGTCGACGCGAGCGACGGCAGGCTGATCGAGATCGGGCGGACGATTCTGCGGGCCGAAGGCGAGGCCGTGCTGCGGGCGGCCGACGCTCTCGATGCCGCGTTCGCGCGGGGCGTGCGGCTGCTGCTGAACTGCACCGGGAGCGTCGTCGTCACCGGCATCGGCAAGGCCGGGCTCGTGGCGCGGAAGATCTCCGCGACGCTCGCCTCCACCGGCACGCCGAGCCACTTCCTGCACCCCGCCGAGGCGATGCATGGCGACCTCGGGGCGCTGCGTCGTGACGACGTGGTACTCGCGATGTCGCAGTCGGGTGAGACGGAGGAGATCGTGCGCCTGCTGCCTCACGTGGCCGCCCGCGACATTCGCATCGTTGCCCTCACCGGCCGGCCGGCGAGCACGCTCGGCCGCGCGGCTGACGTGGTGGTGCCGACGGGCGCCGTCCGCGAAGCCTGCACGCTGGGGCTGGCCCCGAGCACGAGCACGTCGCTCATGCTCGCGCTCGGAGATGCGCTGGCCCTCGTCACCTGCCGGCTCCGCGAGTTCACGCCGGAGGACTTCGCCGCCCGCCATCCGGGCGGCAGCCTGGGCCGCCAGCTCATGCTCGTGGACGAGGCGATGCGGTCGCTGCACGAGTGCCGGATCGCGGCGCCCCACGACACCGTCCGCGCCGTCTTCGCCCGACCGCTGGCCGCCCGCCGCACGGGGGCCGTGATGATCGTCGACGAGGCAGGACTGCTCGCAGGCTTGTTCACCGACAGCGACCTGGCCCGCATCTTCGAGCGCCGCGACGATGCCGCGCTCGATGCGCCGATCAGCCGCGTGATGACGCCGCGGCCCACCACGATTCCGCTCGGCACACGGCTCCGCGATGCGGTGGCCATCCTGGACGCGCGGCGACTCAGCGAGCTGCCGGTGATCGATCGCGATGGCCGGCCGCACGGACTGCTCGACATCGTCGATCTCGTCGGCCTTGCGGCGCCCGAGACGCCGGCCGTGCCGGCACCGGGCTCCGCCGCCGCGGCCTGACCTGCTGCTCCGCATCATTCATCCGGATTTCACGATGCCTGTCTCCGCCGATCTCGACCGCCGTCTCGCCGCCGTGCAGCTGCTGCTGCTCGACGTCGATGGCGTGCTGACCGACGGCGGTGTGACCTGGAGCAACGACGGCGTCGAACACAAGACGTTCAACATCCGCGACGGCCTGGGCCTGCGGCTCTGGCAGCGGGCCGGCTGCCGGGCGGGAATCGTCACGGGGCGGTCGAGCCACGTGGTGCAACTGCGGGCCGACGAGCTGGGTATCGCACTCGTGCGGCAGGGGGTGGACGACAAGCTCGAGGCGGTGGCCGCGATCGTGGCGGATCTGGGCCTCGCCTGGGAGCAGGTGGCCTTCATGGGAGACGACCTCCCCGATCTGCCGGTGCTGCTGCGGTGTGGCGTGGGTATCGCGGTGGCCGATGCGTGCGCCGAGGTGCAGGCCGCGGCGGCGGTCGTGACCGCGCTGCCAGGCGGCAAGGGGGCGGTGCGAGAGGTGATCGAACGGATGCTCCGTGCCCGTGGCGGCTGGGAGGCGATCGTGGCCCGCTATGCGGCGGCCCAGCCTGCCGGCTCCGGCGCGGGGCGGGCCTGAGCGGGCCGGCGTCACGGTGAACACCATGCTGGAACATCGCCTCGGCCGGACGCTGCGAGTATTTCTCGTCGTGCTCGCAGCGGCGGGTTTCTATCGGCTTGCCGTCGTGCCGTTCGTGGAGCCGCGGATTCGCGAAACGGCGACAGCCCACGAGATGACGCCCGAGGAGGCGGCGGCGATCCGGGCCCGGGCCGATCGTCGGCTGGCAGCGATCGGCGACGTGTTTCCCGCGGGCTCATGGGAACGCGACAATCCCATCGTGCTCGAGAGCCGGCAGATGCGGCTGCTCTTCAAGGACTACCACTCACTCCCCGACGGCCGCGTGAACCTCGTGCCGTGCACGCTCGTCGTGCTGCCCGACCGGAACCGCGTGGCGTCCGAGAAGGCGGGGGGCAGAACGATCGTGCTCCGGGCGCCGCAGGGGGCGGTGCTCGAATTCGACGAACCGCTCGATCTCAGGCAGGGCAGGCTTGCCAAGCTCATCGGCGGCAGCCTCCGGGGCCAGGTGACGATCCGGGGCACGCCATCGGCGCCGAACGCCGACGACGACATCGAGATCGTCACCCGCGATATCGAGCTCGACGAGCTGGAGGTGCAGACCAATGAGATGGTGCAGTTCCGCTACGGCCGGTCGAGCGGCAGCGGCCGTGGCATGCTGGCCAAACTCATGCCCCGTGAAGGGGCGCCGCGGCAGGCAACGGCCGTGAAGCCGGGGAAGCCAGGCGGTCCTGTGTCCGATCAGGGGCCCAACATCGGCGGCGTGGACTCGATCCGCCTCGATCGCGACGTGCGGATGCGGCTCGAAGGCCTGGCCGGCGGCTTTCTGCCGGGCCGTGAGACCGAGGCCGCTGCGGCGACTGCGGCCACGCCCGCCGACCAGCCTCCGGCGCCCGTGCTCGTGAGCTGCCGTGGGAGCCTCTGCCTCAACGTCTCGGCCAACGTGATCACGCTCGAGGATCACGTCGATGTCATCCGCACCACCGCCGAATCGACCACCGATCACCTCGCCTGCGACCTGCTCGCGATCATGCTCGCCCGCCGCGAGGCCAAGCCCGCTGGCGGGGAAGGGGGCAAGGGAGGGCTCGAGCCCGTCGAGATCCAGGCGAAGGGCAGTCCGGTGGTCGTGACCAGCGACAGCGCCGAACTCGAGGCACGGGCCGCACGCCTCGGCTACGAGATCGCCACTCGCCGCATCCTGCTCGACGGCGACGAGCCGGTCGCGCTCACCGTTCGTGACACGGAGATGGAGGCCCGCCGCATCGACTACTGCCCGGGCCCGCCCGGCGATCCGGGCTCGTTGCTCGCCGTGGGACCGGGCTGGCTCCGCGGCCGCGCGGCCGATGCGCCGCCGATGCAGGTGCGGTGGCAGCAGTGGCTGCGGATGCGGCCCGACGGAGAAGGGCATGTCGTCTCGATCGCCGGTGATTCCGAGGTGGTCGTGGAACGCCAGGGGCGGCTGGCGGCGACGGAGATGCATCTCTGGCTCGACATGGCGGCCGCCGCAGGGCCGAAGCCAAAGCGGGCCGGTCCGCCGGGGCCCGACTTCTCGCGGGTGCGGCCGTCGCGGCTCTTGGCCCGGGGTATCGTCGAGGCAGATGCCGACGCGGCGACCGTGCGGACCGACCGGCTCGAGCTCTGGTTTCGCAGCGAGCAGCCGGCGCCGCAGATTGCGCAGGCCACGCCGCCGCCGCAGCCGGCTGCTGCACCGGCAACTCCGGCACCCGCCCAGCCGCGTCAGCCGCGGGAGGAACAGCCGCGGGGCAAACTCATCGCCTCGGCAGGCCTCGTGCGCGGGCTCGTCGTGCTCGCACCGACCGGCAATCAGATCGAGGAACTGTCGATGGAGGCGCAGGTGCGGCTTCTGGAACAGCCGCTCGCCGCCGCCGCGCCGCCCGAGCCTCCCTTGGAGATTCTGGGTGACCAGGTGCAGGTGTCGCGACCACAGCGGTTCGATGCCCGCGCGATCGTGTCGGGGAGACCGGCCCGTGTGAACGGGCGAGGGCTCGAACTCGAAGGTCCGCTCGTCGAATTCGACCGCGGTCGCAGCCGGCTCACCGTGGATGGCGCAGGCCGGCTTGCGCTGCCGGCAGGACAGGCCGGGGCCAGCCTCGATGTCTTCGGATTCGGTGACGATGCGGCACCGCCGGCTCAGGTCGTGGCACCCGGTGCTGCCCCGGCCGCCGCAGCGCAGAAGCTCAACGTCGTCTGGCAGGGGCGGATGGATTTCGACGGGCTTACGGCCCGGTTCGTCGAGAAGGTCGTGGCGGCGAGTGACAAGGCGACGGTGCATGCCGGCTCACTCGATGTCGTCTTCGATCGACCCTTCACGCTCGGTGCCGACGGCGTCGAGCGCGGCGGCCCGCAGCCGGAGGTGGCGAGGATTGCCTGCGGCAGCGGCGTGCGGGTGGAGAGCGAGTCGCAGACGGCCGACGGTGGCCGCTCGAAGGAGCAGCTGTTCGTGAAGGATCTCGTGATCGACCGGGCGACGGGCGACATCGCCGGCACCGGCCCGGGCAGGCTCACGAGCACGCGGCTCGGCCAATCGCCGGCCCTGGACCTCGCTCCAGGCGGGGCCGCGGGGGCACCGCCGCGGGGCGGCGTGCGGCCGGTGGCGGCCACGACCGCTGCGCCCGGGCTCAGCTATCTCGGGGTCGACTTTCAGCGTGGGCTGCGCGGCAATCTGAACCGCCGGATGATGGAGTTTCATCAGCGTGTGGAGGCGATCTGGGGTCCGGTGGCCGGCTGGGGCGACACCCTCGACCCCCATGCAGCCGCGGGGCTGCCAGCCGGCGTCTTCACCGTGTCGTGCGACGTGCTGGGGCTGGGCCAGTCGCCGCCGCAGCCCGCGAGCAAGCGGCCGGGCATCGAGCTGGCGGCTGGCGGCAACGTGCTCGTGGAAGGGGAGGCATTTACGGCCCGCAGTGCGCGGCTCACGTGGAGCGAGGCCAAGGACCTGCTGGTCTTCGAGGGAGATGGCCGCAGCGACGCCCAGCTCTTCCGCCAGCTGCAGGTGGGCGGCCAGCCGTCGAGTGCCTCGGCGGGAAAGATCCTCTACTGGCGCGGCCTCAATCGGGTGGACGTGGAGGACGCGCGGTATCTCGACCTCGATCAACTCCGCGGCGGTGGTCCCGCCCCCGGGCTGCCCGGTGCCGCGGCGCCGGCGCCGCGTAGGCCCGCCCCGCAGCAGCCCCAGCGTCCACTGCCCTCGACGTGAGGTGCGTTGTAGGCCCGTCACTCCGTGACGGGCAGCCCGTTGCGGAGCAACGGGCCTACGGAAGCCGGCGGGCTTCCGCGTCGAGGGCGTCGAGCACGAACCGCATGATCTCCGGCGCGATGCGATCGTAGTAGATGGTCGAATGCCCTTCGCCCGGTCCGACAAGCGGCTCGAGCAGCGCCGCGTGCGGGATACCGAGGGCCACGAGCTTGCTGCGGAGTCGCACGGCGCCGTCGTGCCAGTGCAAGTCGGTGGGATCGCTCGCGAAGCACTGATGCCTTGGCCAGTTGAGCGGGTGCACATGAAGGATCGCAGTATCCTGCCGGGCCCGCTCGACGTCGCCGAAGAGCTGCCAGAGCGTGTCGTAGTACTCGCCGTCGTCGCGGTCGCCCGCCTCCCGCATCGCGAGATGAAAATCGATCGCGGGGGCGATGGCGGCCGCCACCGGAAACAACTGCGGGTGGCGATACGCAAGCCGTAGGGCTCCCTGGCCCCCCATGCTCGTGCCGATGAGGCCGATGCCCGGAGGCTGCACGCCGAAGCGCCGTGCTACTTCGCCCCGCACGTGCTCGACCACGTATCGCTCAGCGGTGATCTCAGGATCGAACGTCGGCAGTGGTTTGTCGAGCCACCACGAGCGGCCGCTGCGCGGCGCGATCGTCGGGAGGCCTGCGGCCTCGATCAGGTCGCGGAGCACCGGCAACTCCTGCAGCCAGCGCTCGCGGACGCCATGCAGGTAGATTGCCGCGCGGCCGGGGCGAGGCTGCGGAGGCTCGTAGAGTTCGCAGGCGTGGCCGGCCACCGTGATGAGCGACCAGTGTGGACGGGGTGGCGGGGGCATGCGGCTGGCGAGTCATCCGGGGCGTGGAAACCGACTGATTGTAGGCAGGCGACCGCCCGAAGCTGATACACTCCCGCCCCATGCAGGTGCTTCTCTCCGCCGCCGAACTCGCCTCCGGAATCGACCGGCTGGCCGACACGGTCCGCCGCGAGTACGGCCGCCGACCGCTCGTCGTGGTGGGTGTGCTCACCGGCAGCATCGTGCTCGTGGCCGACCTCATCCGGCGGCTCGAGTGCCCGATCGAATTGAGCATGGTGTCGGCCAGCAGCTACCGCGGCACGGCCACGGCGCCCGGCCGGCTGGAACTGCGGCTCGACTCCCTCCCCGATCTGGCCGGCCGCGACGTGCTGCTCGTGGACGACATCTTCGATACCGGCCGCACGCTCGAGGCCCTCGTCGCGGAGCTCCGCCGGCGTGGGGCCGCGAGCATCCGGTCGCTCGTCCTCGTGCAGAAGGCCGGCCGGGCCGAGGTGGCCATGCAGCCCGATTTCGTGGGGTTCGACATTCCCGACGTGTTCGTCGTGGGGTATGGTCTCGACTTCGACGGCGCGTGGCGGCACCTACCCCATCTCGCGGCCCTCGACTCCGCAGATATCGCCGCCGCCCGCGTTGGCAGTGCTCCGAGGCCCGATGCCCACCGACCCACACCCGTCGATCCTGCTGGTGACGCCCGGACGTGATCCGGTCGGCACGGGCCGGGAGACCGAACTGCTTGCCGAGGGCATGCGTGCGGCCGGCCGCACCGTGCACGTGGCGGTGATGTCGCGGGGGGGCGCGGTGCCCGACCGGCTCGCAGCGCAGGGCATCCCGGTGCATCGGCTCGGCCGGAGGACAGGGGTCGATGTCGCGGCGGCGGCCCGGCTCACGATGCTCGTGCGGCGGCTGCGGCCCGACGTCGCGATCGTGGCCGGCCGATCGTTGCTTGGAGCTGCCGCGGCGGTGAAGCTCGTGCGGCCGCAGACGCACGTCGTGGCGCGGCTCGCTGCCCCGGTCGTGCGGTCACTTCAGGCGCGGGCGCTGCGGCAGCTCGATCTCGTGCTCGCTACGTCACCCGCCGTGGCGTCGTCGTGTCGCACCGACTGGAGTGGGCCGCGAGTGGATGTCGTCGCGCCGGGTATCACGGCTGATCCAGGACGCGGGCTCGAACGTGCTGCGATCGCAGCGCAGCTCGGCCTCGATCCCACGAAGATCTGGACGCTCTGCGTGGCACCGCTGGTGGCCGCCTCGAAGCTGGAGCGGCTGATCTGGGCGATCGACCAACTCGGCGTCGTGCACAAGGGGCTCGAGCATGTGCTCGTGGGCGCGGGGCCGCTCCTGCCGCGGGTGCGGCGGCGGGCGCGGGTGCAGGAGCTCGCCGAACGGCTCGTCGTGCTGCCCCACTGCGACATCCTGCCCGACCTGCTGGGCGAGGTGCGGCTCGTCTGGCAATCGGGGCAGGTGGCATTCGGCGGTGCGCTCCTCGACGCGATGGCGCGAGGCCTGCCGACGGTGGCCGTGGAGGGCGACGCCGCGCGGCAGTTCATCGTCGATGGCGAGACGGGGCGAATCGTGCCTGCGATCCCCGAGAGCGAGTTTCCGCGGCGGGCCTTCGGGATCATCGAAGACGAGGCGTTGGCGGCCCGCTACGGGGCGGCCGGACGGGGCCGTGCCGAGACTGCTTTTGCTTCCGACCGCATGGTGGCGCAGGTGATCGCCGCCATCACTTTATAAAAGCCCCCAGGCGCGAGCCGGGGGATGCAGCATCGATTCGGTTTCGAAACGGGGCGTCGGTGTGCGGCGTGACGATCCCCCTACTTGCGATCCCCCTGCTTGCGCATGGGGGCTTGTATGAGGACAGATCCCCCTGCTTGCGCGTGGGGGCTTCTATGAGGTTGGGGGCTTGTATGGCGGCAGTCACGGAGTGACGGGCCTACTCGCGAGCGTGTGGCCGGACGGGGCCGCACGCAGGTGGCCGTCTTCGGCGACGAGCACGCCCGCCTTGAACACCTTTGCCGGCATCGAGAACATCCGCGCGAGGTCGCGGTCGGGGCGGTAGAGCGTGATGTCGGCGTCGGCGCCGATGCCGAGGTGGCCCTTGTGCGGCAGGCCGGCGATCCGGGCCGGGGCGGCCCGCGTGATGATGCACAGCTCCTGCAGCGTGTATTCGCGGGAGAGATCCTTGAGCGGGCTGCGCCTGCGGACGGCGGGGTGGATGCGGTCGAAGGCCGCGCGGCGGAAGGCGGCATCGCCGAGCAGCTGCATGAGGTGTGGGTAGGCCGTGAAGTGGGCGCCGTTCGGGTGGTCGGTGGAGAGGGCCACCCGCCACGGGTCGGTCGTCGTGAGGAACCACTCCAGGCCGATCGCCCACTGCCAGGCATGCACCATGCTCTTCTCGCGGTAGGCGATCGGCAGCACGCCGCAGCCCCCTTCGAGATGCAGGTCGTGGGCCATCCAGGGCATGCCGGTGGCGTGGGCGAGATGCTCGGCCGCGGCGGCGTCGCCGGTCATCGCCACCGTGTCGCCGAACAGGATCTGGCCGACGTCGAGCGTGAGCGAGTCGTGGGCGTTGAAAAACTCCACGAGCGGCGCCACGCCCGAGCCGAACGAGCCTTCGTCGAGATCGCCACCTGAGTAGCTGTGGAACTGCACGTGGGCGAGATGCGCCCGCCGGCCGGCGAACGTCTTCATCGTCTCGAGCAGCGACCGCCAGTTGCCCGGGAGGCCGAGGTTCGCCGTGTGCACATGGAGCGGATGGGGCAGGCCGAGCGTTTCGACGGCGGTGACCAGCCGGTCGAGGAGCAGCCGCGGCGTGAGCGCCGGATGCTCGGGCAACGGCGTGTCGAGATCGTGGTGGTCGCCCCGGCGGCCGTGCTTCCAGAAGGCCGCGCCGCCGGGATTGGCCACCTTCACGGCCCAGCCCCTGCCGGCGGCAATGGCATCCCCGACGAGCCGGGCCGTTTCGCGGGCTTCGTTCCGGGCGACCGCCGCGATGACGGCCGCTTCGTCGGCGGCGAGCAGGTAGATGCCCTTGTCGAGGATCGGCAGGTCGGCCAATTCCGTATGGGCGATGCGGGCGGCAGCCGTGGCGATCGCCGCGTCGAAGACGGTCGTATAGCCAAGGGCGGCGTAGGCGGCGCCGGTGGCGTGGATCGTGGGCACGGCAGCCGGCCGCTGCCGCGCCAGTTGCGGCGCGATCCGCCGGCCGGCGTTCACCTTGGGGCCCGCCACGTGGCTGTGGAGATCGACGCCGCCGGGCATCACGACGAGGCCGGAGGCGTCGATCCGCGTGAACCCACGTGGATCGGCGGGCGGGGCGATGATCCGGCCGTCCTCGATCCAGATGTCGGCGACGACTCCGTCGCGGTCGTTGGCCGGATCGTGGATCGTGCCTCCGGCGAGCAGGAGTCGCGAGACAGCGGCGGTCATGACGCACCTCGTGTCGCGAGGGCCGCGAGCAATGTCCGCAGTTCGGCCACGATCGCGGCGTCGGGGCCGGTGAGTCGGATCACGTCGAGCTGCTGGCCGCGAGCGGTGAGCGCACGTTCGACGGATGCAGCCAGGCCGCCGACGACGAGCACGGCATCGACCTCCCCTCGTGTGATGAGCTGCTCAGCCGAGGCCTCACCGGGCATAAACTCGCCGCCGCTGCGGTCGGCGCGGGCGATCGCACCGGCGGCACCGTAGCGCCAGGTGCATACGGCATCGAACACTGCGGCCCGGGGCCGCAGTGGAATCTCGAATGCGGGCTTCCGGTGGGCGAGCATCCGCACGAGATGCACGAGGCTCCAGTCTTCGAGGCCCACCGGGTCGGCCGAGTCGTCGGTCACGAAGCCGATGCAGGTCGCCTCTTCGATGGCCGCGTGCAGCGTGCGACAGGCGGCCACGACCGTCGGCTCGGCATGTGCCGGCGGATCACCGTGGAGCAGCATGTGCTGGAGGATGCGGGCCGCCTCGATGGCCGCACCGCGGTCGCACGCGGCGTTCCCCACGTCGATCCCCGCCACCCGCACGGCTGCGGGGCCGATGGCGATGACGCGGCGGTTGCCGCCCGAGGCAGGCGCCTGTGCGATGAATTCACCGCTGAAACCGGGGCACGCGGCGTCGGGATCGCAGAACCAGGCGATGACGAGATCGGCCCGGTCGCGGAGTTCCGCGCGGTCGGCCGTCACTTCGCCCACCCGGGCGATCGTAGGCGCCGCCGGCCGCGATGTCTCGGCGTCGCCCGCATCGACGGCCGCCCCGAGCGCCTCGGCCACATCGCACGCGGTGACGACCGCGTCGGTCGCGAGCCCTTGAAAACCCGTCACGAGCACGCGGCGAGCGGCCGTGAGCCGCGCGGCAGCCTGCGCGACGTCGGCGGCCTTCGGCGATGGCTCCCTCTGGCCGCTGCTCACGACTTCGGCTGCACCCAGATGTTGCGGTAGCGGACCGGGTTGCCGTGGTTCTGGAGATGGAGCGGGCCGGTGGGCTGCTCGGTCTTCATGGCGCCGCCGGGCGTGATCTTGGGGATGGCGGCGTTCTCGTGGATGAGCACGCCGTTGTGGCGGACGGTCATCACGGCGTCCTTCACCTTCTTCTCCCCTTCGAACCGCGGCGCCGTGAACTCGATGTCGTAGGTCTGCCACTCCAGCGGCGGCAGGCACATGTTCACGGCGGGGGCGGCCACGCTGTAGATGCCACCGCACTCGTTGTTCTTGCCCTCGAGGCCGAAGCTGTCGAGCATCTGCACCTCGTAGGCGCCGGCCACGTAGGCTCCGCTGTTGCCCCGCCCCTGGCCGCGGTCCTTGGGCTGGTAGGGGAGGCGAAACTCGATGTGCACGGTCGCATCGCCGTGCGTCACCTGCGACGTGACGCCCTCCATCAAGAGGCCGTCGGCGGTGAGCCGCGGATCGACGAGCGTCTTCGTCTCGTCGGCCGGCCCGGTGCCGTCGAAGATCACGATGGCGCCAGTCGGGGCCGGCTGCCCGAGCGTCGGGCTCTTCCGTGTCACCTTCGGGAACGTGGCGAGCGTGGTGCCCGCATCATCGAGCACGGTGAGCGAGCCGTCCTTAATCCGGGCCTGCCGCTTCGCGCCACCGATGTCGAGGCCGGTGAGGTTCACGACCGCACCCTCCCGCTTACCGCTGCCGCGAAGTTTGGTGGGGGGCGTCCAGCCGTCGCCCGGCAGGCCGCCCGGATAGCCGACCGCGTCGAACCCGCCGTCGCCGAGTGCGATCACCTGCACGCCGTACTTTTCCGACGTGCCCCCCTTCGTCAGCGTGCCGGCATACTCGCCCTGGAAGGGGAAGTCGTCGTCGGTCTGAGCCGGGTCGGCATACGCCGGGTTCTTGGTCGGAGCCGCGGCCGCGGTGAATGAGGCGCAGGTCGCAACACCAAGGGCTACCACAACGCGGGCGAGGCGGGTACGGAATTCAGCGGGCATGGCACATCTCCGGGGGAATGACACCCGAAGAGTATGCCCGAAATCCTGCCTCCTGCCACGCCAGAGTGCTGAAGCCGTCGGGGGTGCCGTCCGGCCAGAGGCCGTTCAGCGGTCTGCACGGTGGCTCTGCGGAGTTGACACGCGTAACGTGACACGTTTCAATTGAGAGATGATCAAGTCGTTCGCCGATGGCCGGACCCGGGATCTCTTCGAGAAGGGCAAGGCGAAGCGACTGCCGCCCGACGTCGTCGAACGAGCGGTTCGGAAACTGGAATACATCGACCTAGCCACGACCATCGATGACTTGAAGGTGCCGCGGGGAAACCGACTTCATGCCCTGGCGGGCGATCGCAAGGGTTTTCTCGCAATCGCCGTCAATGATCAGTGGAGAATCTGCTTTCGATTTGAAGACGGCGACGCGTTTGATGTCGAAGTGTGCGACTACCACTGAGTTGAAGCAAAGGATTCGATCATGAGCATTCCACGTACAGGCCGCCTGTCTCGGAGGCCAACGCATCCGGGCGTGATGCTTCGGGAAGACTTCATGCCGGACTATGGCCTGACGGTGACGGCGCTGGCTGCTGCGATTGGAGTGTCTCGCCAGTCGGTAAACGAACTTCTGCGAACCCGCCGTGCTGTGAGTCCGGAAATGGCCGTGCGATTGTCGCGACTCTTTGGCAACTCGCCGGAGTTCTGGCTCAACGCGCAGCGTGCCGTCGATCTCTACGACGCATCGCGATCCCTCGAGAAAGCAGTACGTAGGATCAAACCTCTCGGGGCCGCCTAGCTCCTTCGCACCGTGCTGGCCGTAGCTGGAACGGCATGCCTCATGTGAGGCCGGTGAGGGGGCCGTCGCCGCAGTAGTCGGGATTGCCGAAGCGGGCGAGGTCGGTGTGGCCCATCGCGTGGGCGAGTGCGATGAGCAGGCGGTTGTGGGGCACGCCGCCGCAGTCGGCTGCGCGGCCCATCGAGAAGCCGAGTCCGTTGCCCACGAGTACCCACGGAACGTCGGCGTGCGAATGCGAGTTGCCTTCGCCCAGTTCGTTCGTCCAGAGGATCGTCGTGTGGTCGAGGAGTGAGCCCGAGCCCCCCGGGTCCGGCGTCTCCGCCAGCCGCTTCGCCAGATGGGCGATCTCGCCCGCATACCAGGCGTCGATCTTCGTGAGCTTCTCCTGAGCGGCCTCGTTGGTGTTGGGCTCGTGGGAGAGCGCATGCTGTCCCTCGTCGATCCCCAGCCACTTGAACCGCGGGGAGCCGACCGACTGCGTGTATTGCAGCGTGGCCACGCGGGTGAAATCCGCGGCCAGCGACGAGACGACGAGTTCGATCTGCATCCGGCTGAGTTTCGGCATCTGGTCGTTCTGCTCGACCACACCCTCTTCGAGCGTGGGCACGGCGTGGGCCACCTCGACGCGGTGGCTCGAGAGCTCCTGCTCGAACGACCGCACAAGGGCCGTGTGTTCCTCGAGGATCCGCCGGTCTTCGGCCGGCAGCGCCCGGGCTACGGTCGCGAGATCCTCGCGGACTTCGTCGAGCACGCTCTGCATGCTCTCGCGGTCTTTCATCCGGCCATAGAGCTTGTGGAACATTTGATACGGATCGTCGATCGGCGCCACGGGGCGGTTGGGGCCCGTGTAGACCATCCGGCTCCAGGTGTCGGCCCGGTTGGGCACGAGCACACCGAATTCGAGCGAACCGAATCGCGTGGCCGTCTCCGGTCGCGACTGGAGGTGATTCCTGATCTCCTGGTCGATCGAGATGCCGCTCGCCCAGCCGGCGGGCGTGTCGCCGCCCCCTTGAACGTTGCCTGGGAAGAGCTCGATGCCGGTGAGCAGGCAGCCCATGCCGCGCATGTGGAGATCGCCGTCCCCCTTCACCTTGTTATGGACGCCCTTCAGCGTGAGCAGGCGGTCGCGAAACGCATCGAGTGGCTGAAGGATCGGCGGCAGTTCGGCCGGCACGCGAATCGGGCCGGGGGTGAGGAACGGCCCCGGGATGGTCGGCCAGAAGTTCTTCTTCACCACGCCGTCGGGGCTGAAGACGATGATCAGTCGCTTCTTCGGCGCCGCGGTCGCAGCAGCGGCCAGACTCGGGAGGTTGCCGAGAAACGGCAGCACGGCTGAGCCCACACCGAGCCGGCGGAGCAGATCGCGGCGCGAGATGACAAAGGCGGGCGTCATGGCGTGGTCTCCGGAACGGCGGCCTGGGCCACCTCGATTTTCGGCGGCAATGCCGCCGCAGTCATGATATCGACGAGCAGGCGGGGCACGCTGAAGCCGCCGGCCTCGAACGACTGGCGCAGCCGTTCCAGCGTGTCGGGGCCCCAGGCCCGGGCCGGCTGCTTCACGAGAGCGTGAAACAGGCTCTGCACGAAGGCCTCCTGGGCATCGCGGCTGGTGGCCACGTAGGCGGCGAGTTCCCGGGCGCCACGGAACCGGGCCGCCGGTCCCTCGCGGGGCAGGTAGCCGCCTGACGGGTCGATTGGTTTGGAACCGCCTCCGCGGACCTCGGTCTCACGGTAGCGGCCGATGGCGTCGAACTCCTCGAGCGCGAAGCCGAGCGGGTTGATCATCGTGTGGCAGGTCTGGCAGGCGACGGCCTGCGTCTGGAGCGTCACGCGTTCACGGGTCGTGAGGTCGGGATGCTGATCCGGAGCGAGCGGCGCGATCGCCTCCTGCGGCGGCTTGAGCGTGTTGCCCATTACGGTCCGCGCCAGGAACACGCCGCGGTGGATCGGCGACGTCGCGCCCGCGTAGGAGAGCACGCTCATCATGTAGGGGTGTGAGAGCAGGCCGCCCCGTCGGCCATCGTCGAGCCGCATGCGGCGGAACGGTTCGTCGGCTGCGAGCGAGCCGCCGTAGAGGGGCGCCAGCCGGCCGTTCACGTAGACCTCGTCATCGGTGAAGAGTCGGCGGAAGTCGCCCGTGCGCCAGACCGCGTCGTCGAGAAACAGTTCGAGACTCGTCCGCAGATCGGCGGCGATCTCCGGCGAGAACGCGGAGAACTCCTTGGCCTCCTTCGTGATCTCCGGGCCGAGGTCCACGCGGAGCCAGCCGAAGAGAAAATCGCGGACCTTCGCCCGCGTGCGGCGGTCCTGCGCCATCCGCTCGGCCTGCTTCCGCACCTGCTCGGGTGTCGTGAGCTGGTTCTTCGCGGCGGCGTCCCAGAGCGGCTGGTCGGGAATCGAATCCCAGAGGCCGAACGACAGCCGGGCCGCCGTGTCGAACGCGTCGCTCGTCCCGGCCGCCGCATCGGCCTCGCGGTAGAGGAACCGCGGCGACCCGAGCGTGAGCAGGAGCGACCGCTTGAGGGCGGCGTCGAGGTCGGGGGCGTCGGCGAACGGCCGGTCGATCGCCAGTGCCTTCAGTTCGGGCGACAGGGGCCGGCGAAACGCCCGTTCGGCGAAGCTGGCCGCGAACCGCCGCAGCTTCTCGGCCCGGTCGGGTGCGTCGCGCTTCGCACCGGCCAGATGCTCGACGTGATCCAGGCAGTAGTCGGCCGTCTCCACCGCCGCTGCGGTGGTGGCCGCATACCACTCCTGCGAGATCGTCGTGCCCCGCTCGTAGCCGATCGACTTGTCGTCGGGAGGAAACGGCGTCTGGAGCACGAACACCGGCGGCGCATCGTGCGGAATCAGGCACCGCTCGGGCACCGTCTCGAGCAGGCCGTGGGGCGGCTTCCAGAGGAGTTCGATCGACGCGTTCGTGAGCGGCTCGTACTTTGTATTGTCGACGCCTTGATTAGCCTTGGAAAACTCCAGTCGCAACGGGTAGGCCCGGCCTCCCTGCAGGAACACGCTGGCCCGGTATTCGGTCTCGTTGCCCGACTTCACGTAGGCGTCGATCAGCGGCGGCTCGTACCAGGCGGTGTTGAGCACGAGTTTCGCGGAGTGCTCGGTGCGGACGACGAACTCGTAGACGCCCGTCTCGGGGGGAACGATCGATCCCGTCCAGCGGATGGCGAATCGATTGGGCTGAAATCGTTCCGGGTCCGGGCCTTCGACACCGAAGTGGAAATTCACCTGCGGATCGATCTGCTCGTAGACGAGGCTCTTACCGCGATCGAAGTCGCGGCCGAGAAAGTATTCGCCCTTCAGCCCGCAGCGGTCATCCACGCCCGGGCCGCGACCGCGGAAACTCGCGATCAGGTCGGCGACCGTGTTCTGATACTGCCGCACGGTGAGCCGACAGACCTCGACCCGGGCAGGTCGGTTGCGATCCCGGGCCACGGCCGAATAGAAGGCCCCGTGCATGTACTCGGCCACCTGCCGGGCGGCCTCGCCCGTGACCTGCGAGGGATCATCCTCCGGCATCGTCTCGTCGATGTAAGCCGCAAGCTGGTTCACGGATCGGTCGCCGACGAGCGGCTCGGGCACGTCCGTGGTGCCGCCGCCGGTCTCACCATGGCACCGGCCGCAGTGCTCCTTATAGATGGCCAGGCCGGGATGGTCGGCAGCCATGCCGGCCGTGGCCACGAGCACGAGGCAGACCGCGCGGATCGGATCCGTAAAGCTGGTCATGGCAGTGCTGGAGGGGAGGAAAACCGGCGGGGCGGCCGAGGCCGCGGCACCCGCATTTTAGCTCTCTATCGGCTCTGGAGCGAGGCGGAGGCAAGGCGGAGGCGGCCGGCCGCGCGGGAATCATTAGCAAAGTCGCGCGCAGCGAGCTTCTGCGCGTTCGCCGCCACACATGTCCACCTGTAAGGTTCCCGCTGTCGACCGGAAGAAAAGAAGGTATCGGGTGAAAAATGAGTTCTTCACGGGATCCCGTGCCGGAATCTGAT
>CAMDDA010000016.1 GCA_945890755.1 Candidatus Kuenenia stuttgartensis | reverse complement strand
ATCGACGCGAGCCCGACCGCCCGCAAGGTCGTGGCGCTCATGGAGGGATACGCGGTGGGAGCCGACCATCGCACCGCGGGCATCGTCTGTGTGCTCGAGCCGCTCGATGCCGCCACGGCTGAATCACCGCGCTCCCGTGCCGTGTCGCGAGCCGACGTGATCGACCGGCTGCGGGCCGAAGTGGCAGACCTGCCGGGGGGCACCGTGGCCGGCGAGCCCGTCATGCTCCGCGACGGCTTCGCGATGCTCACCCGCGACGGCAATCTGCTCGGCACGACGAGCGGCATCCTCTCGGGCGCCGTGCTGCTCGCCTGCTTCCGGAGCCTGCGGTGGCTGGTGGTGCCGCTGGCCGTCGTGCTCCTGGCGCTCTGGAGCACCCGGGGTGTGCTCGCGGTCGCCGGTCTCGAACTCACGATGGTCTCCACGATGCTCTCCGCAATGGTGACGGTCGTCGCGATCGCCACCGTCACCCACCTGATCGTCGAGTTCCGCCGCCGCCGCGACCTCGGTCTGCCCCCTGCCGACGCGCTACGGTCCTCCCTCGCCAGCTTGTTCTGGCCCACTGTCGGCGCGATCGCCACCGACGTGATCGGCTTCGGCTCGCTCGTCGCCAGCCGCGTGGGGCCGGTTCACGACTTCGGCATCATGACGGCCGTCGGGGCCGCGATGGTGCTCGTGTCCGTGGCGGTGGCCGTTCCCTTCCTCGCCCTCGCCGGCCGGTTCGACGCCGACCCGCAGCTGGCCTGGGGCGAAGGTGCGGTCGAACGGGGGCTCGACCTGCTCGTGCGACGCATCGTGCGGCATCCCCTCCCGATCCTCGCCGGGGTCGCGGCCCTCACCGCAGTCGCGGTCTCCGGCATGCGCTGGCTCTCCGTCGAGACCGACTTCACGAAGAACTTCCGCCCCGACAGCCCGACCGTCGCCTCCTACGAGATGGTCGAGTCGCGGCTCGGCGGCGCGGGCGTGTGGGACGTGCTCATCCCGGCGCCGACGACCATCGACGGCACCACACTGGCGAAGCTCGCGCGGCTGGAGGACCGGCTGCGGACGGAGGTCACAGCCCCCGCCGCCGGCGGCGTGCCCACGGCTGCGCTGACGAAGGTGATGAGCGTGGCCGATGTGCTGGCGGCGGTGTCTCCCGTGTCGCTCGAGCGGCTGGAGAGCACGACAGTGGGCAACTGGATGGTCGCCCGGGCCATCGACCTCCTGCGGGAGCAGTTTCCCCAGCTCGGCTCGGCCCTCGTCGGCCGCGATCCCGCCGACGGCTCCACCTGGCTCCGCGTGATGCTCCGGGCCCGCGAACGCCAGCCCGCCGCGGCCAAGCGGTCGATCATCGCCCAGGTGCAACGCATCGTGGCCGAGGAGGCGCCGGCCCGCGACGGACTCCCAGCAGGCGAGGTCACCGGCTTCTTCGTGCTCCTCGCCCAGCTCGTCGATCGGCTGCTCGCCGATCAGTGGCTCACGTTCGGCATCGCCGCCGCGGGCATCACGCTTCTCCTCGCAATCGCCTTCCGCAGCCCGCTCGTCGCGGCGATCGCGCTGGTGCCCAACGCCCTGCCGATCTTCGTGGTGCTCGGCCTGCTCGGCTGGATCGGTGAGCCCGTCAACATGGGCACGGCGATGATCGCCGCGGTGTCGCTCGGCCTTTCGGTCGATAGCTCGATCCACTACATCACGGCCTTCCGCCGCCGGCTCGCCGACGGCCATCCCTGCGCGGCGGCACTCGACACGGCCCACCAGACCGCAGGCCGGGCGATGATCTTCTCCACGCTGGCCCTCGTGATCGGCTTCCTCGCCCTCACGACGAGCGGCTTCATGCCCACGGTGTCGTTCGGCTGGCTCTCGTGCCTCACGCTCATCGGCGGCCTCGTGGGGAATCTCGTCGTCCTGCCGGTGCTCCTCGCCGTCTGTGCCCGCTGGATCACCCCGGGCTGCCACGCCGCCGCCGACCCGCTACAACACCTGGCCGACGATTCGGCCTGACATCTGCAGCCTGCCACCCGAAGGAGATGCCCATGCCTCACGAGTTCGCCCCGCACACCGCCGTCGGCGGGATCATCGCCGAGCCTGCCACCCGCCCAGAGACGGTAGCGGCCGATGCCGTCGTCGTGTTCCTCACCGAAGGGGGCGTGGGGGCCGGCGCGGCGGCCGAGGTCGATCGTGCGACCGGGGGCCTGCTGACGAAGCTCGTGGCCGCAGGCGACATCGCGGCCACGCGGAACGAGTGCGTGCCGCTGCTCTCCCCACCGGGCATGGCCGCGGGTCAGCTGCTCGTCGTGGGGCTCGGCAAACGCGAGGCGGTCGATGCCGGTGTCCTCTATCGGGCCGCAGCGACGGCCGCCCGCCAGCTCGCCGGCCGAGCCCGCTCGCGGATCGCCTTCGTCGCCGATGGCTGGTGGGCGACCCGACAGGTGGAGCAGGCCGTGGCGGGCGCCGCCGTCGGCATGGTGGGACAGGATCTGTATCGAACCGAGAAACGCCGCACCCCCTTCCAGGCCACGCTCTGGCTCGGCGCTCCGCCGGAGGCCGTGACCGTCGGGGCCACGATCGCCGCGGGAGTCAACCTCGCCCGGCGGCTCGTGAACACATCGCCCGACGACCTTTACCCGCAGTCGTTCGCCGACGAGGCCGCCGCGGTCGCCGGCCGCACCGGCATGGAGATCGAGATCTGGGACGAGGACCACCTCGCCCGCGAGCGGTGCCAGGCCATCCTGGCCGTCGGCCGTGGTAGCAGTCGCCCTCCCCGGCTCGTGCTCCTCCGCTATCGCGGTGCGCCTCGGGCTGCAGAGGATGCCCAGCCAACGCTCGCCCTCGTCGGCAAGGGGGTTACCTTCGACTCGGGCGGGCTGTCCCTCAAACCGTCGGACTCGATGCTCACCATGAAGTGCGACATGGCCGGCGGCGCTGCCGTGCTCGCCGCGGCCGCCACGATCGCCGCCCTCCGGCTGCCGATCGACATCGTCGCCGCCATCGGACTCGTCGAGAACATGACCGGCCCGGCCGCATACAAGCTCGGCGACGTGATCACCGCCCGTAGCGGCACGACGATCGAGGTCCACAACACCGACGCCGAAGGGCGGATCGTGCTGGCCGACGTGCTCGACGTCGTCCGGGGTCTCGCGCCCCGGCGGATCATCGACGCCGCCACGCTCACCGGCGCCTGCATGGTGGCCCTCGGCCACGACGTCGCCGGCCTCTTCGCCAACGACCAAGCCGTCTGCGACGACCTTGCCACCGCTGCCCGCGCCATGGGCGAGCCCGTCTGGCAGCTGCCGATGTATCCCGACTACGACGAGCAGATCTCGAGCGACGTCGCCGACATCAAGAACGTGGGGGACGGCCGCTGGGGGGGCGCGATCACGGCCGCCAAGTTCCTCGAGCGGTTCGTGGGGGGCATCCCGTGGACCCACGTCGACATCGCCGGCCCGGCCTTCGCCGAAAAGCCGAAGCCCTGGACGGACGGCGGCGGCACGGGCGCGATGGTGAGGCCGTTCGTCGAACTCGCCCGCGGCATGTGCTGACGGGAGCGGAGGAAGCGAGTCCGCATCGGTTCGGCCGGCGGCAAGACGCTCCGTCGTCGCTTCGGGATTCCGCTCCGCGACGCATCAAGGAAGCCCCCAGGCGCAAGCCGGGGGATCCCGATGCGCACGCAACGGCAACGTCGCCTCACGGTGCAACCCGTTCGCGGCTTCCGCCACGAGATCCCCTCGCTCGCGCTCAGGGCTTGTATGGGACGGCATCCCCTCGCTCGCGCTCAGGGCTTGTATGGGACGAGATCCCCTCGCTCGCGCTCAGGGCTTGGATGTACGCCTTCGATGCCTGAGCACACTCACAGGAGCGTGCCCAACTCGTCGACGAGTTCGCCGAAGCGGGTGAGGGCGATGGCGACGGGCTCGGGCTGCTCCAGATCGACTCCGGCGTCGCGAAGCAGGTCGAGGGGCCACTTCGAGGAGCCCCCCTTGAGGAAGCCGAGGTAGCGGTCGAGGGCGCCAGGCTCCCCTTCGGCCACCTTCTTGGCGAGCGTGATCGCGGCGGCCAGGCCGGTGGCGTACTTGTAGACGTAGAACGCGTTGTAGAAGTGGGGAATCCGCAGGCACTCGAGCTCCAGCTGTGTGTCGATCACGAAATTTGGCCCGAAGTAGGCGTCGAGCAGCTCGCGGTAGATCGAGCGGATCCGGTCGAGCGTGAGCGGCTCGCCGGCCTCGGCGGAGGCGTGGCTCTTTCGCTCGAACTCGGCGAACATCGTCTGCCGCACGATCGTGGCCCGGATGGAGTCGATCTCGCGGGCCAGGATCGCCGCCCGCTCCTTCTTCGACGTGGCCCGCTGGAGCAGGAGCCGCGTGAGCAGCTGCTCGTTGAACGTACTCGCCACCTCGGCCACGAAGATCGTGTAGCCCGCATACTGGTAGGGCTGGACCTCGGCGGAATAGCGGGTGTGCATCGAGTGCCCGGCCTCGTGGGCGAGCGTGAAGACGTGCTCGATCGCCTCCTCCTGGAAGTTCATCAGGATGTAGGGATCGGAGTCGTAGGTGCCGGAGCTGAAGGCCCCCGACCGCTTGCCCGCGTTGGGGTAGCGGTCGCACCACCGGCCGCGGAGGCCCTGCGCGAGCCGGCCACAGTAGTCGCCGCCGAGCGGGGCGAGCGACTCGATCACCAGGTCCACCGCCTGATCCCACGTATGCCGCTGTTCAAGTTCGGGCACGAGCGGCACATAGCAGTCGTAGTGATGGATCTCGTCGAGGCCGAGGATCCGCCGCCGCAGGTCGTAGTAGCGGTGCACGGCCGGCAGGTGGGCCCGCACGGCCGCGGTCAGCTGGTCGTAGACGGCCAGCGGCACGTTGTCGGCGAACAGGGCCGCCTCGACGGCGCTGGGATACTTCCGCACCTTCGCGGCGTAGACGTCGCGTTCGTTCGAGCCCGAGAGCGTGGCCGCGAGCGTGTTGGCATGGGCCTCGTATTGGGCGTAGTACTGGTGGAACGCCGCCTTCCGCACCGCCGGCGTCGTGTCGTGCAGGAGCGTGACGAACGTGGCGTTCGAGAGCTCGACCTGCTCCCCCGTGCCCGTCGTGATGCTGCCGAACTTCAGGTCGGCGTCGGTGAGCTGACGAAACACCTTGCCCGCCGTGCCGGCGAAGGTGCCCTGCATCGCCAGCAGCTTCTCCTCGGGCTCCGAGAGCGTATGGGCCCGCGTGCGGACGAGCCGCTCGAGCAGGAGCCGATAGGGGGCGAGCACAGGCCCCGCCATCCAGGCCGTCAGCGTGGCCTCGGGGATCGCCATGATCTCGGGGCGGATGAAGCTTGCCGCCTCTCCCGCCCGCGTGGAAACGTGCTGAAATCGGCCCGTCATCCGCTGCGCTTCGGCCGCCGACTGATCCTCGGCCGCCCGCAGATGAGCATAGGTGCCGAGCCGGTCCCCCTCGCGGTCGTAGGCCAGATCGAAGGCCAGGCACTCCGCGAGCCGCTCCGCCGACGAGCCGAGCGTGCCGGCGAACGCCGCGAACTCCGGCATCCGCCGCTCCCACGCCCCGAGCGCCGTCTCCCACTCCGCATCGGAGCGAAACAGGCTCGCGAGATCCCATGTGTCACCAGGTGCGACGTCCTTACGCGGCGGAAGCTTCTTCACTGCGGTCTCACTCATGCCTGCTGACTCCGGGCGTCGACGTCCATCCAAACAAACCGGCTCCGGGACGGTACGAGTTCCCTCGCCAAGGGCCGCGGCGGCCCTAACGCTCGGAATCCTCGCACCGATCCCTTCGCCTCCTCATGTGTATAAGGCCAAGGGCCAGCGCCGTCGATTCCTACTCGATGAATCGCGAGCAGCGTCATCGAAGGATCCTTCACGCTACGGGAGGCGAAGGGGTCGGCAAATGCTCGAGGAGCCTTGGGCCGCCGCGGCCCACCGCGACGAGACCTTTGCCGCCCCGAGCCGGCTTTTTTCGAGGAGGCATCTCACAAGACGCCCCCTCGCATCACAGCCTCCAGACGGCGCTGCCCCACGCGAGGCCGCCCCCGAAGCCGCACACGACGACCGTACTCCCGGTCCCCACGCGGCCCGTCCGCCAGGCCTCATCGAGCGCCAGCGGGATCGAACCGCTCGACGTGTTGCCGAATCGGTCGAGGTTCATGAACACCTTCTGCGGCGGCAGGCCGAGCGATTCCCGCACCCCTTCGATGATCCGGGCATTGGCCTGGTGGAGCACGAATAGATCGACATGCTCGAGCAGCACGCCCGATCGTTCGACGATCGCGCGGATGTTCTCCTCGGCGAGCCTGATCGCCCACTTGAAGACGGCCCGGCCGTCCATCTGCATGAACTGCTCGCGGCGGGCGAAGCCCTCGGCGTTCGGGGGCTGCCGCGAGCCGCTCATCGGACAGGCGAGCAATCCGGCGCCCCGGCCATCTGAGCCAAGGGAGAAGGCCAAGAGGCCCTGCTCCCGGCCGGCGGGCTGCGGCTCGACCGGCTCGAGCAGCACGGCGCCTGCGCCGTCGCCGAAGAGGGGCCAGGTCTTGATGTCCTCCGGATCGACGACCCGTGAATTCGTGTCGGCGCCGATCACGAGGGCGAGCCGGCTCGTGCCGCCGGCCAGGAACTGCGACGCGGTGACGAGTGCGTAGGCGAAGCCCGCGCAGGCGGCCGTGACGTCCATCGCCGGGGCATCGAGACCGAGTTTCTCCTGCACGATGCAGGCGGCCGACGGGATGCACATGTCGGGAGTGAACGTCCCGAGGACGAGCAGATCGACGTCGTTCGGCTGCACACCGGCATGCTCGATCGCCAGCCGGCCCGCGGCGGCGGCGAGGTCGCTCGTGGCGGTCTCGGGGGGCGCATGCCGCCGCTCATGAATCCCCGAGCGGGCCACGATCCACTCCGGATCACAGCCCAGCCGGGCGAGATCCGCGTTGGTGACCACCTGCGGCGGCACGTGACTGCCAATCCCCGCCAACCGGAACCCCACGGCGCGGCCGAATCGCGACGGCCGCGGCGAGGTGAGGATGTCGGACATCGGGCAACGCCGGGGTTACTGGGGCTCGGGCTTCGCCGCGGCATCGGCTGCCTTGGCCTGGATCACGGCCGCGCGATCGAGATGAATCTTCGCATACTCGGCGTCAGAGACCACGTAATACCAGTCGGCGAAGCGGTTATTGAGCTCCCGCACCCGCTTCTGGGCCGCCTTGACCTTGCCGTCGTACTCCTCCTCCTTGCGGCGGTTTTCCCGCTCCACCCGCCGCCGCTCCTCGAGGGCCGCCTGCGCCTTCGCCTCGGCCTCGTCGGCCTCCTTCTGGCCATCGGCCTCCGGCTTGTCGCCGTCCTTCTCGGCGTCGGCTTTCTTGTCGTCACCTTCCTTGTCTTCGCCTTGCTGCTTCTCGGCCCCCTCCGGCACCTCTGGCAGCGGGTCGAGCTTCGGCTTCTCGAGCAGGCTCTCGTTGAGGCGGGCCATGACGAAGAGATAGCGGCCGGTCGTGTCGCCGCCAGCCGAGGCCTCCTTGGTCTCCCCCTTGGCGTCGCCGGCCACGCTCGTGCCGTTGCCGAACCTCAGCAGGTATTCCACGCCATCCTTCATGCCGACCACGGTCTCACCGTTGCTCGACAGGATCTCGCCCGACTGAAACGGAAAGAAGCCCCGCTCGGCGAGCGAGGCGACGGCCTCGCGATCACCGGTGAACTTTTCGGCAGCCTTGAGATCGGCGCTCAGCCCCGAGGGCTTGCGGGCGACATCGATGATTTTGAGGTCGCCGAGGGCGTTGCGGAGATCGTTGAGCTTCGCAGAGGCCAGTTCCTGCTCGGCCCCGAGCTTCTCCTCGACCGGCTTCTTGTCCTTGCCGAAGCCCTCGAGCTTGATGAGCGACCACTTCGCATCCTTGTCGTCGTAGGCCAGATCGATCCGGGTCTTCCGATCCTGCGACACCATGATTCGGCCGCTCGCCTCGTCGATACCGAACGATGCGGTCGAGTCGTCGATCACGAGCGTCCGCACGTCCCACGGAGACAGCTTGAGCAGATCCTTCTCGATCCAGTCGTCGAACTTCGAAGTGAACTTCGCCGTGTCGAGTTCGACTCGATAGACAGGGTCCTGCCCCGCCTTGCGAACGAACCGCAGCGTGCGTTCACCCCCCTGCCCACCGGCTGGCCGCTTGTCTTCCTTGCCGATAATCAGCCGCGCGAGGCGGTTGCCCGAGGCGTCGCGGATCTCGACCATCTGGCCCACGCCGGTCATGCCCGCCTTGATCTTCTCGGGATCGGGCTCGATCACCCCGTAGGTCTCGTGGTCGCCGGGCGACGTGCTCACCACGTCGAGCACGGGCCGATCGACGAGCTCGGTCGCCGCGGCCGCCAGTTGATCCTTGGCGTCGGCGGGATAGTTGTCGTGCGACGGCAGCACCCACACGCCCCCCGACTGCACCACCTTGAACGGCTTGAGCGTGGCCAACTCGTCGTCGTAGGTCAGGATCTCGAGGCTCGCCGCCTTCGCCGCGTCGGACAATTCCGGAAACAGTACCCGCTGCGACTCGGGCTCGACCTTCGCGGGCCGAAACCGCGGCTGCGCGAGCCAGCCCGCAGCGAGCAGAAGCCCGCCGGCCGCGAGGAACGCCGCCGTCCGCCGCGCCGCCGGCGACAGTCCGCCCGTGGATGGATTGGTCGAGTCGTATCCGCCCGTCATGCCCTGCCTCCCACTCACCTGAGCCTCGATTGTGCTACGCCTTCGCGCTCCTGTGCGCGACGCTTGAAGAAGACGAAGAATGCCAGCACGAGCGGCAGGATCGGTGGCAGAAGCACGGCCAGCCACTTCTGCCGATCCTGCTCCCGGCGGATCTGCGACTCGAGCTTCCGCTCCACCGCATCCACCTCCGCATCCCGCTTCCGCTTCAGCTGCTCGATCTTGGTGTCGAGCCGCCGTTGCGCAAGCCGCTGGCGGCTGGCAAGCTGCTGGATCGCCTGCATGGCAGCCTGCGGATTGGCGTCCCCCTGAGCCTCCATGTCGCGGATCTTCTTTTCGAACTCACCGATTTCCTTCTGCATGCCGTCGTTGGCCTCGCGCTCGGCCTGGTCGAACTCGGCGATGAAGGCCGCCCGCTGCCTGTCGGCATCCTCCCGGGCCGCGGCCACGGCATCCTCGATCCGCTCGAGCGTGCGGTGCTTCGGCTTCCGCTTGCGGATGTCGGTGAACCGATCGTCACCGGCCAGCGAGTCGAGCACGTTGAGCGCGAACTCGACGTTGTCGAAGTCGAGGCCGAACACCTCGTCGGGCCGGCTCCGCAGGCCAAAGATCCGCCCGTCGAGCAGGTCGATGTCGGCCACGACCACGGCGCGAATGGGCTGCGTCGCCGCCGGCTTCGCTCCTTCCTTCGGCTCGGCCGGCGCGGCCTTCGCCGCCCGCTCGATGGCCGCCGCCAGCACCATCGACTGGTCGGCCCGGCGCTCGAAGATCCGCAGCTGCCGCATGTCGCCGCGATTGCCCATCACCTGATCGACCTCGATCGTGCCCGTGCGATTGGCCACGGTGCGAACCAGCGGCGTGAACGTGACGTCGGCCGACTCGTCGCGGGCGATCGCCCCCGGAAACGGGAAGAGCACCTCCTGCAGGCCCGACACGATCGGCTGCTGCTGGTTGAAGCCCGGCGCCCCCCCATCGCCGCCGCCCCCTTCGAGGTTGGCGTCGATGAACACGAACTCGCTGGGCAGTTCGAGCTTGAGGTGCGGGTTGTAGTCTTGATAGACGACGAACGGCCCGCCGCCGCCGAGCTGACCCATCGCCGGACGGCCGCCGGCGGCCGAGAGCCGCACGCCGAGCGCGTCCCAGAGTTGGTTGATGTCGCCTTTGGGCTGGGCCCCGCCACCGCCGAACATCGCCATCGGCCCCATGGGGCTTCGCCGCGGCTGTGACGTGCCCGGCACCTCGGTCATCAGCACGGGCAGCGGGTCCTCGAAGATCGCCACCGGCTGGCCGGCCTTCACCGCCGCCACGAAGTTCGTCATCTGCTCGGGACCGAGCGCCGACGGCTGCACGGCCAGGAGCACGTCGTAGGTTTCCGTGATCGGCGCCGAGGCGTCGACCTGCACCACCTCGTACTGCTTCTCCAGTTCCTCGACGATCGGCTGCCGCGGCCGCGACTGGCCGCTCATCATGTCGAAGCCGCCGAACATCTCGGCATCGGTCGTGAGCACGCCCAGCCGCTTCCGCTTCTGCTGGGCGGCCGTGCAGACCGAGCGGATCAGTTCGTATTCCACCGGCGTACCCTTGTCGAAGAACGGCACGACCACCTTCTCCAAGCCACTGGTAAAGGCGCAGCCGAGGAAAATCTCCTCGTCGCGATAGGCGCCCCGCACCCGCGAGAGCACGTTCACCGGCTCGATCCCGAACTGCTGCCGCGCCAGGGCGGCAGACTCCGTCTTCGGCTCCGTGGGGATCACCTCGACGTTCACCTTGCCCCGGCCGAGCCGCTGAAACTGCCGCAGCGTGTTGAGCAGGTTGAGCCGTGTCTGGGCGTAGTCCTCCGGCACGGTCGGACTCACGTAGGCCTTGATGTCGATCGGCCGTGCCGTGTCGATGCCGGTGAGCAGCCGACGCGTGTCGGGCGAGAGCGAGCTGATCTTCTCGGCCGAGAAATCGGCCCGCACGTCGACGGCCCGGCAGAGCATCGTCAGGCCCGCGGCCGCGGCGGCCAGGCCGAGCGTCCGTCCCAAGAAGTGAAGACCCATCCGTCCCCCCTCCCGCGACCCCGTCCAATGCCGCCGGCCGATCAGCACCATCGCGAGATAGAGACAGACGGCCACGATCCCGAGAAAGTAGGCGATCGACGAGAGGCTCACGACGCCCCGGCCGAAGTCGGAGAACTGCTCGCCGATGCTCCAACTCCGCACGGCAGCAGCCGCCTTCGGCCCCATCACGGTGCCCGCCTTGTCGGCCAAGGCCAGCGGCGCATTGAAGAACACGCCGAGGATGAAGCCGACCGTGAGGTTGCTCGTGAGAAAGCTGGCCACCACGCCGACGGCGAGCATCGCCAGCCCCGTGAACCAGAAGCCAAGGTAATTGGTGAGAAACAGACCGGCATCGGGCGTGCCCCACCGCAGCAGGATGACCAGGTTGCAGACGCACGAGAACAAAAGCGCCACGGTGAAGATGCCGACGGCGGCCAGATACTTCCCGAACACCACCTCCCAATCGCTCGCCGGAATCGTGAGCAACAGTTCGTCGGTGCCCTGCCGCCGCTCGTCCGCCCACACGCTCATCGTGATCGCGGGCACGAACACGAGCAGGATGAACGGCAGATAGCGATTGAGCTGGTCGAGATTCGCGAGGTTGGCGTTGAAGAACTCGGGGGGCCAGAAGGCGGCCAGCGACCCCAAGAGCACGAACACGCAGATGAAGACGTAGCCGGTGGGGTTGGAAAAGTAGGCGATGAAGTTCCGCTTGAAAACGGCGTCGAGAACGTGCCACTTCATGTTGTCGGTCCTGCGATCATGTCTGGGGTGTGTTGAGCTTTATAGTCGATATCGATGTCGACGCAGCCCGGGATGTTGATGCAGCCCGGATGGCTGCGGGGCGGCATGAGTTGTCTCGCCGGCGGAGGACCGCCACGCTCGACATCCTCACGCCGACCTCTTGCCTGGCGCTTCGAGCGTGAGCCGGGATATGCAACCCATCAATCCATTGGAACATCATTGAACCCTCCATCGGCTTGGTTTCGTAGCCTTGCCGCGGAACTTCCTGTCAGGGAGTCAGGTGGAGCGGGTGAGTTCGTGGAACCGCTCGTCGAGGCTGCGGCCCTCGCGCCGCAGTTCGGCCGGCGGCCCGTCGAACCGCAGCCGCCCCTCGGAAATGAGGAGCACACGATCGGCGAGCGCCTCGACCTCCTGGAGGATGTGGGTGGAGAGCAGGATGGTCTTCCGCTCACCGAGCCGCCGGATCGTCTCCCGCACCTCGCGGATCTGGTTGGGGTCGAGGCCGCTGGTGGGCTCGTCGAGGATCAGCACATCGGGCTCGTGCAGGAGCACCTGCGCCATCCCGACCCGCTGCCGGTAGCCCTTCGAGAGCTTGCCGATCGCCTTGCCGATCACGCTGCCGAGTTCGCACTGCTTGACCACCGCCTCGATCCGCTCCCGCTTCCGGTCGCCCGTGAGCCCGCGGGCGTCCGCGAAAAACTCGAGCAGGCTCCGGGGGGTCATGTCCGGGTAGAGCGGCCCGTTCTCGGGCAGGTAACCGAGCCGCTCGGCCCCGGCCAGCCGGTCGGTGGCCATGTCGTGCCCGGCGATCCGAGCCCGCCCGGCCGACGGCGCCAGGTAGCCCGTGAGGATCTTCATCGTCGTGCTCTTGCCGGCGCCGTTCGGGCCCAGAAAGGCCACGATCTCGCCCCGGGGCACGCTGAACGACACGTCGTTGATCGCGATGAAGTCGCCGTAGTACTTGGTGAGCCCGTCGGCCTCGATCATGGCCGGTCCGGATCCGTTCGCTGCATGCTGCATAGAATCGTCGCCTCTGTTCCTCGACGCCGCCATTGTTTCCGGGTGACCCGATCCCGGCAATCCCCAGTGGTCGCCGCAGGGCTCTCGAGTCCCTGTCCAACGTGGTAAACCGCCAGTCGGGGGCACGTGCTCGCCGCCGGCGGATTTTGACGTCGCACGCTCAACTGATGTGGTCCGCCAACTCTAGCAGTCAAAATTCACCGGCGGCTGCGCGCGACCCCCGACCGGCTCCCCCCTGCTGCTGCGCACTTTACGGCCGTGAGGGGTTGCCCAATGCCCTGAGAGCCGGCGTTGGCGGCAAGCGAAGGCAGGATGCCGAGAGCGCAGCCGCCACCGAGCGAGCGAAGAACAGGATGTTCGTAGCGAGCGTCCGGCGACGGGGCATGGGCAGCCCCGAACTCTCACGCTACGCGCCACCCACCAGGGGCTCGACGCTGGGGCCAGGCGTGCCGCGGTGCCAGCTCAAGTGACTCTTCCAGCGGGGATCGACCTCCGGGAAATCGGCGCGGAAGTGGACGCCGCGGGTCTCCTGCCGCTCCAGGGCCGAGCGGATCATGAGGCGGGCCACCTCGAGCATGTTCTGGAGCTGCCAGCCTTCCGGCGCGGCGAACTGCTGCGGGAGCACGTAGCGGCACCAGCCTTCGACGAGATCGAGGGCCTCGGCGAGCGACTCGCCCGATCGCTCCACGCCCACGTGCCTCCACATGAGCGCCTGAAGCGAATTGCGGATGTCGCCGAGGTCGAGGGCTGCGGCGCCATCGCCGTTGGCCTCTGGAAGCCGGGGGTGGGAAAGCGGCGGGATGCGGAAGTCATCGGCCCCGGCAGCGAGCACCTCGGCGGCCGCCGCCTCGCCGGCACGGCCACCGTACACGAGCCCTTCGAGCAGGCTGTTGCTGGCGAGGCGATTGGCGCCGTGGAGCCCGCTCGAGGTCACCTCGCCGGCCGCGAACAGGCCGGGCACGCTCGTGCGACCGTCCGCGTCGACCGTCACTCCGCCGATCATGTAGTGGGCGCCCGGCCGCACCGGAATTCGGTCGCGGGCGAGATCGAGGCCGAACTTTGCGCACAGCTCGGCCATCCCCGGGAACCGGCCCCGCACCGTCGCCGGATCGAGGTGCGAAAGGTCGAGATACACGCTCGCATGGTGCGTGCGGTGCATCACGACCGTGATCGCCCGCGAGACGACGTCCCGCGGCGCGAGCTCCGCCCGCGGATCGAATTCGGGCATGAACCGCCGGCCGTCGCGATCGACGAGATACGCCCCGGCACCCCGTACTGCCTCCGTGATCAGGCTGCGGGCGCCGCCGGCGATGTAGAGCACGGTCGGATGGAACTGCATGAACTCCATGTCGCGGAGCTCAGCGCCGGCCCGCCAGGCCACCGCCATGCCGTCGCCGCTCGCACCGGGAGGATTCGTCGATTCGCGGTAGAGCTGACCGGCGCCGCCGGTTGCCAGAATCGTGCGCCGGGCCCAGACGATCGTCTTGCCGTGGGCCGGATTCCAGACGATCGCGCCGCGGCAGCGGCCGCCGTCGGTCACGAGATCGATCGTGAACGTGTCGGGCCAGACGGAGAGATTGTCGAGTTTCCGGGTCCGCTCGATCACGGCCCGCATCACCTCGCGGCCAGTGGCGTCGCCGAGCGCGTGCACGATCCGGTGGTGGCTGTGGCCCCCTTCGCGACCGAGTTCGAGCGCGCCGTCGCGGGCATCGAACCGCGTGCCCCAAGCGATCAGCTCGGCGATCCGCGCTGGCGCCTCGCGGACGACCGCATTCACGACGTCGTCGTGGCAGAGCCCGCCGCCGGCGACGAGCGTGTCGGCCACGTGGTTGTCGAACCGGTCTTCGGGATCGACCACGCCCGCGATGCCCCCCTGGGCCCACTGGCTCGACGAACTGCGGAGGTCGTCCTTCGTCACGACCGTCACCGAGAGCCGGGGATCAACCGCCAGTGCCGCCCGCAGGCCGGCGAGCCCACCCCCGAGAATGAGCACGTCGGTGAAGCAGTGCGGCACCCGCTTCGGCCCGAACGAGACGAGATACCGCGGTCCTTCGAAGGCCTCGCTCATTCGCCGCCGTTCCTCACGCTCGTGCCCTGAAGGAACGCGCGAAACTGGTCGCGGTAGTCGGCCGGCGGCCGGCTCCGCCGCCCTTCCACCTGCCCTCCCTTCGCATCCGCGGGCACGTCGCGGGAGCTGCGCACGCCATCGGGACGGAGCCCGAGACTCTGGAGTGTCCGCTCGAACCGGCCCTTCGCGGTCGAGTCGCCGGTGTCGGCCTGCCGCCGCATCGACTCCCAACGCTCGAGGAACGCCTGTGCCTGCTCCGGCGTCCAGCCGAGCGCGTCGAGTACGTCCCGCTTCCCGCCGTTCACCGCGTCGCGGAGATGCTCGAGCGCGAGATCGGCGGCATTGCGGGCGTGGTCCAGATCCTGGTCGGTCCACTCCATCTTTTTGTTGGGCGGGGTTGCATCAGGGCTGTCGGCCTGAGCCCCCCGATCGCCGCCCCCCTTGCCGCCCGCTCCCACGGCGTTGCCAGATGGCATCTGCTTCCCGCCGGTTGCTTGCGAGCCGGCAGCCGCAGTATCCCCCGGCTTGCGCCCGGGGGCTTTCATAGCGTCACCACCGGCGGCGGGCTGCTGCCCGTCGGCCGCATCTGCACTATTTTCCTGTCTTTGCTGCGCGGACTGGCCGGAGGCCTCATTGCCGCCGGTTGTCCCGCCTGCTGATTTCTCTTCGCGTGGATTCTCTCCGCCAGCAGCGCCTTCAGCAGCCTGCCCCTGGCGTCCGGTGCTGGCGGTGCCGTCGCTTGGCGAGCCCTCTGCTTTCGTCCCCTGCCCAGGTTTCTCTCCTGCTGCCTGACCGGCCTTGCCGTCGCCTTCGTCTCCGGCATCCGTCTCAGCACCTCCTTGCTGCTGGCCCGCCGCGCCACCTCCGGCGGCACCATCATTCCCGCTTGCACCGCCTTGTCCTTGTCCTTGTCCTTGTCCTTGTCCTTGTCCTTGGCCTTGTCCTTGGCCCTGTCCTTGGCCCTGACCCTGACCCTGCGCGCTCTTGCATGACGGGCAGCCATCCTTACCGCACGGCTTGCCGTCGGCGTTCCGGCAATCGGCGTGCTCATGCTGATCGGACTGACCGTCTGGCTTGTTCGATTCACCGTCCTGCGGCTGCTGCTTTTGCCCGCCCTGCTGCGGTGAGTTCTCGCCCTGCTGCTGTCCCTGCTGTCCCTGCTGTCCCTGCTGTCCCTGCTGCTCGGCAGGCTGCTTTTGCTGATCACCCCCCTGCTGACCGCCACGCTCCTGCCGGCGATGATCGAGGAGTCGCTCGATCGCTTCGCCGTCATTGGTGCCGTCGTGGGCGACGGTGTTCTTCTCCTGCTGCTGGCCCCGCTCGCCACCGCCAGCCTGTGGCTGCGTCGCAGGCTGCTGATTCTCGCCGCCGCCCTTGCCTTGCTGGCCCTTCTGTTCGCCCTTCCCCTGCTCGTTGCCCTGCTCGTTCTTGCCCTGGCCAGCTTTGCCCTGCGAACCCTGACCGTTCGGGCCCTGTGGCTTTTCGGACTGCTCGCGATCACCGCCAGCACCTTGCGGCGCTACCTGATTCCCCTGCTCTTCATTCCGCTTCTGCTGTTGCGACCCTTTCTGGCCACCCTGGGCTCCTTGCTGCCCTGGCTGCTGACCGCCCTGCTGACCGCCCTGCTGACCTCCACCCGACTGCTGATCGGGCCGCTGGCCATTCGGCTGCTCGTTCGGCTTCTGCTGCTCCTGCCTGTCGTCGTTCTGCTTGCCGTCATTTTGTTGCGGTTGGTTCTCGCGCGGCTGCTGGGCAGGATCGGGCCGCGGGGCGGGCGGAGGCGGGGCGTCGGGGTCGATCTCGAGCGACCGCCATTCCGTCCGCGCGACGTTCGGCGACTCGGGCCGGTTGTCCACCGCCACGGCCCGATACTCGAGCACGCTCCCCGGGCCGGCCCCTTGCCGCGCCGGCACGACCGCCGCATCGACCTTCAACACGCCCGCCCGCTCGCCGCGAAACACCTGCATTTCAGGCTGGCTCTCGCCCCCCTTCAGCCGCGTCTCGATCGCCACTCGCGCGATCGCGAAATCCGGGTCGAGCGCCCGCACACGCACCGTCACCGTTGCGTCGGGGGGCACCCGCAGCAGCTGCTGCCGCGGCTCCTCGATCGCCACCTCGGGAGCCAGGTCGGCCGTCACGTCGATCCGGTGCTCGAGTTTCTCGAGCACCGCGTCCTCACCATCGCCCGCTCCGGAACCATGGGGCACGAAACCGAGCCGATACGAACTCGCCGCCGGCCCCGTGCGATCGGCGTTGAACCGCAGCAAAAAGCCCCCCGTCGCCCGCGCCAGGTCGTGCTGGCTGATCCGCAGGGGCACGTCCTTCTTCCCGTCGCAGCCGAGGTCGATCCAGGCGGCGTCGAGAGGCCGGTTGCCCTCCGCAATGATCGTCACGCGGGTGCCCTCGACACCGCGCAGGTCGCCTTGCCAGGCGAGCGTCTCCGACGGCCGCCGCGTGTACGCGGGATAGTCGTACTTCACCTCCCGCACCAAGAGCGCCGGCGTGTCGACCACGGCCACCCGCAGCCGGTCACTCGTCGCGTCGCCAGCCGTGATCACGAACTCGAGCCCGTGGTCGAGTCCGCGCGACGCATCAGGCAGGACCGCGACCTGCCGTCCCTCCGCCTCGGGCATCATGGCCACGCGCCAGGCCGGCGTCGCCGTATCGAGGGCACCATCGTCGCGAATGCGGCTCACGAGCACCTCGGCCCGTTCGTCGCGGTCGAGGCCGCGCACCCGGCTCGTCACCACGAGCTGCCGGCCCCGCACCACCGTCACGGTGCCACCGATCGCATCGAGCGGATGCAGCTTCCCCGCCGCGGCGTCCGGATGCCGCCACGCGAGCTGCGGCGGCTCGATCCGCACCCGCGCCGGCGGCGCGACTGAGGCCCAGGGCGCGATCAGCCGCGCCGCCGACACGAGCAGGCTCTTCGGCGCCGCGAGCTCGTAGATGCAGGCGGCGACCACGAGTCCTGCCAGCGCGATGGCGAACTTGAGCGCGAGCCCACGATCCACGACGCCCTCCGCCGGCACCGCCGAGAGCCGTTTGGCAGCGCGGCGCTCCAGCGTCCGCACGACCGCATGCGCGTTCTCATCGGCGTGGGCCTTCACGAGCACGGCGTTCACGAGATCGTTGTGGAGGTCGGGATGGTCCGCCTCGATCGCCCGCGCGGCGTAGACGAGATTCACGCGGTAGCGCAGCAGGGGCACGACCCACCGGACCACGGCGGCGGCAAGTGCAACCGCGGCCACGCCCAGCCAGCACCAGCGAAACCAGGCCGGCAAGCCGCCCGGCACGACCCAGTGCTCCAGCGCGATGCCGAGCAGCAACCAGAGCATGCCCGCCACGCTCGCCGCGAGCAGGAACGTGAGCACGGCCACGCTCTTGTAGTCGGCAGCGGCCGCGGCGAGCCGCCGCGCGAGGTAGCGATCCGATTTCGAGCCGTCGGGCCCCGGAGTGGCCCAGGAGCCTACGGCCAACGACTCGCTGCTGGTGGGTGCCGTGGCCATCGTTCTGCCTGGGGTTGTTTCTGGATTATATCGGCATTCAGGGGCGACGGCCTCGCAAAACCACTGGTATCGTGGGGGACCTTCCGCCACCCCGTCCGAGGCCCGCGGGCCGCTTCATGTCGCTCCTGCCCGACGCCGACACGTTCAAACGCCTCGTCGATGGCTCCATGCGCGGCCCCGGCCCGGCGGCGATCCGGACCGCGTTCTCCATCATCTCCGTGCCTTACCGCGGCATCGTGGCCGCCCGCAATGCAGCCTACGACCGCGGGCTGGCCACGGTTCACCGCGGACCGGTGCCGGTGATCTCGGTCGGCAACCTCACGCTCGGCGGCACCGGCAAGACGCCGCTCGTGGCCTGGGTGGCCCGCACGCTTCAGGCCGCGGGGCACCGGCCGGCGATCGTGAGCCGCGGGTATGGGGCGCGGCCCGGCGAGACGAGCGACGAGGCGGCCGAGCTGGCGGTCGTGGTGCCCGGCGTTCCGCACGTCGCTGACCGCGACCGCGTGGCGGCCGTTCGCGCAGCGGCTGCCCAACGCGCCACCGCCGTTGTGCTCGACGACGGCTTCCAGCACCGCCGCCTCGCCCGCGACCTCGACATCGTCGCGATCGATGCCACCGATCCGTTCGGCTGCGGCCGGTTGTTTCCGCGGGGCCTGCTGCGCGAGCCAGCCACATCGCTCCGACGGGCCCGAGTCGTCGTGCTCACCCGCGCGTCGTCGGTATCGGCCGAGTGCCGGGCAGGGATCAGGCAGGCCGTGACCGTAGCCCGTGGCGGGCAGTCGCCCGCAGTCTGGGCCGAGGCAACGCATCGGCCGGTCGCTCTCCGCGATCTTGCCGGTGGCCTGCAGGATCTCGAGCGACTCCGCGGCCGCCGCATCGCCGCCTTCGCCGGGATCGGCAATCCGGCCGCCTTCCGCGCCACCCTCGCCGACCTCGGCGCCGACGTCGTGGCATTCACGGCCTTCGCCGATCACCACGCCTACCGTGCGGCCGACATGGCCTCACTGGCCGCAGGCTGTCGCCAGCACGGCGTCGACCTTGCCGTGACGACACTCAAGGACCTCGTGAAGATCGGCTCGCTCGACCTCGACGGCCCCCAGCTCGTCGCCCTCGAGATCGCCGCGACGTTCAGCACGGGCGAGGAGGCACTGCGGACCACGGTCCTCGCAGCCGCACGCCTCGTAGATCCCCTCGCTCGCTAAAAGCCCCCAGGCGCAAGCCGGGGGATCGCCCACCAGGTGGCCCGATCCCCTCGCTCGCGCTCAGGGCTTGTATGGTGCGCAATAAAAGCCCCCAGGCGCAAGCCGGGGGATCGTGCTACCGCGAACTACTTTTTCTTCTCGTTGTGCACGGTGTGCTTCCGCAGCCGCGGCGAATACTTCTTGACCTTCAGTTTCTCACCCCCCGACTTCTTGCGGATGGTGTAGTTCTGATCGCCGGTTTCCTCGCAGACGAGGTGCACCACTTCGAGTTTTTTCTTGCCCTTGGCCATGTGCGACGGATTCCGCGTGCTCCCCTCCCGGGCGTGGCACCGGAGGCGGCCACTTGGCCGCCCGACGCACGGGCTCAGCCCGCCGGAAGGAGTCGAGACTCTACCCGGGAAAAACCGGTCTGGCCAGCGCTCACCTTCGGCCCCGGATTTGGGATAGTATTGTGGAAGTGGAGAGGCCGCTCGGCCGAGTGCATTGATACGAGGATCTGTCCGGCAGCCAGCCGGACTGTGATGGCACGGGGAGTCACATCATGGCGAGCCAAATCGATCCCGATCCGAGGCAAAAGGCGGTGGCCAAGCCTGCTGCTCCGCCCGCCAAGCCGGCGACGGCCGGAAGGCCAGCCGCCGCGCCGGCGAAGCCCGCTGCTGCGGCGAAGCCGCCTGCCGCCGCGAAGCCTGCGGCCCCTGCCAAACCGGTCGCACCCGTTGCCGCGGCGGAACCGACTGCTGCCGGCGATGAGTTACCGGTGGTGACCGAACGCCGCGGTGGCGGCATGAATCAGCTGATTGCCTGCGCGATCAGCATGCTCGTCCACATCGTGGCTCTGCTCTCGATGGCCCTCGTGGTCACGGCGACTCCCGAGAAAGAGAAGCCTCGAGAGATCGTCTCCTCGGCCGCCGAGACAGTCGAGGAGTTCGAGGAGTTCTCCGAGCAGGAGATCGACCAGCCGGTCAGCGATGCCCCGCAGTCGAACGACGTCGTCGTGCCGACGACCGACGTCTCAGTCGTGCCCGACGTGCAGGTTGTCTCGACTGCCGATGCCATCGAGGCCGCGCCGCTCGCCGTCGAACTCACCGACTTCGGCTCCGAGACAGCCCCCGCCACCGACCTGGCATCATCGATGGGCGCCGTCGGCGGCACCGGCGGCGGCTTCGGCGGCCGGGCGAACGCCGCCAAGATCGCGGCCGCCAGTGGCGGCGGCGCCGATACGGAGCAGGCCGTCGACAGGGCCCTCAAGTGGATTGCGATTCACCAGATGCCGGACGGGGGCTGGAGCTTCGATCTCAAGGTATGCCCCAGTTGCCAAGGGCAGTGCTCGCACAGCGGCGAAGGCCATGGCAAGGATCGCGGCGGCGCCACCGCCATGGCCCTGCTGCCGTTCCTCGGCCGCGGCTATACGCATCGCGAAGGTCCCTACAAAGCCCAGGTCGAGCAGGGGATCGCCTTCCTCGCGGGCCTCGCGATCAAGCAGAAGGGGAAGTGCTACGTCCAGGGCAACCTCTACTCACAGGGTCTCGCCGGCATCGCCCTCTCCGAGTGCTACGCGATGACGCAAGACCCGCGGCTGCAGGTGCCGACGCAGCTGGCGCTGAACTACATCATGGAGGCCCAAGACCCGCGCGGCGGTGGGTGGCGGTATGCACCGAAGCAGCCCGGCGACACGTCGGCCGTGGGCTGGCAGCTGATGGCGCTCAAGAGCGGCAACATGGCCTACCTGCAGGTCAATCCACTCGTGATCAAGAAGGCCGTCGAGTTTCTCGACCACGTGCAGGCGGACGACGGCGCGTTCTACGGCTACACCGATCCAGGCAAGGGTCCGGCCACGACCGCCGTGGGCCTCCTCTGCCGGATGTACCTCGGCTGGAAGAAGGACCATCCGGCGTTGCAGAAGGGTGTGGCCCACCTCGCGAAGCTCGGGCCGTCGAAGGATCTCTACTTCAGCTACTACGCGACCCAGATCATGCACCACTTCGAGGGTGACATGTGGATCGCCTGGAACAACAAGATGAAAGGCATGCTGCTCAAGTCGCAGGCCTCCAAGGGGCACGAGGCGGGCAGTTTCTACGACGGGGTCGATGGCGGCCACGGCGCCCACTCCGCCGGCCGCCTCTACTGCACCGCCCTCTCGACGATGATCCTGGAGGTCTACTACCGCCACCTCCCGATCTACAAGAACCAGAGCGTCGACGACGAGTTCAAGGAATAGCGGCCGCCGAGCCATCACCAATACAAGCCCCCAGGCGCAAGCCGGGGGATCGCCCGCCGGGTGACGCCATCCCCTCGCTCGCGCTCAGGGCTTGAATGGGTGGAGTGACGGGCCCACCTCATGACCGGCCTCCAGCCGGTTACGCTTCGCAGCCGATGACTCCAGGGGGCGCCGGAGACGACGGCGGGCGCCGTTGCCTCGCCGTCAAAGTCCCCCCGCTCCGCATGGTTCCCCGCATCCCCACGGTCGCCCGCATGCCCGCCGCACCATCATCCCGGCCGTGGATCGAGCGACTGACCGCCAGCCCGGCGGTGCGGGCGGGTTATGGCAGCGCGATTGCCCACGTGGCCGTTCTGATTCTGCTGGCGCTCGTGCTCACGCCGGCTTCCCCACGAGCCCGCGACGAACCGATCGTGCTCGTGCTGGCCGACGAAGCCTCGGCGGCTGCGGACGAACCGGGGCACCCCGCCCTCGACGAGCCGCCGGTTACGATCGATCATGCGGCAGCAACGCCCGACCCACCGGCCGCTCCAGCAGTCGACGTGCACCTGGACGTGCCCGAGCCGCCTGCCCCGGCCCTCGTGGCGATCCCCGAAGCGACACCCGCTGCCCAGCCGGCAGAAGCCACCGCAGCACTCACGCGACCGGCATCGCTCTCCGTGACGACTCCGGCGCCACGGTCCGCCTCGGCAGAAGCCGCCTTCGCCATGCGGCAGGGAGAGGCCCGCAGCCGTGCCGTTCGCGAGCGGGGCGGCTCCGCGGAGAGCGAGGCGGCCGTCGAACGTGGACTCGCCTGGCTCGCGCTGCATCAGGGGGCCGACGGCTCGTGGCGGTTCGATCTCTCGAACTGCCAATGCGCGGGTGCCTGCAGCCACGCCGGCAGCATCACGAGCACGACGGCCGCCACAGGCATCGCGCTGCTGCCCTTTCTGGGCGCGGGCCACACGCACCTCGATGGCCCCCACCAGGAGACGGTGTCGCGGGCGATCTATTACCTGATGGGCCGGCTCCAGCCCACGCCCCGCGGGGGTGATCTCACCGAAGGCACGATGTACGGCCAGGGCGTCGCGACGCTCGCGCTCGGCGAGGCGTTGGCGATGACCCGCGACGACATGCTCGTGCGGCCCGTGACCGATGCCGTGAAGTTCATCGTCTCGTCGCAGGATCACTATGGAGGCGGCTGGCGGTATCTGCCCGGACAGGCGGGCGACACGACCGTCACGGCCTGGCAACTCGCCGCCCTCAAGAGCGCGGCCCTCGCCGGGCTCGAGGTGCCGACGCCGACGCTCGACGGCGTCTGTCGGTTCCTCGACCGCGTGCAAGCCCGCGGTGGCCAGTGCTACGGCTATCTCGGCCCGCAGGCCAAGCCCTGCACGTCGGCCATCGGCCTCTTCTGCCGGCTGCACACGGGCTGGGAGGAGCGGGCGACGCTCGACCGCGGCCTCGCGGCGCTCGCCAAGCCGGGGCCCGCACCGGCGGCGGTCTATCAAAACTTCTACCTGGCGCAGGCGCTGCTTCAGGCAGAGCATGCGGCTTGGCCACGTTGGAACACCCGCAACCGCGATCAGCTCGTGGCCCAGCAGGCCCGCGGGGGGCATGAGCTCGGCAGCTGGTGCTTCGACGACCGCGAAACCGCCCCCGGCGGCCGTCTCGCCCACACGGCACTGGCCGTGCTCACGCTCGAGGTCTATTACCGCCTCCTGCCGCTCTACCGACCCGAAGCCATCGATCGCGGCCTGTAGCCAAAGTAGGCCCGTCACTCCCCCGTAGGCCCGTCACTCCGTGACGGGCAGCCCGTTGCGGAGCAACGGGCCTACGGGTGACGCAGGTGGCTACAATTCAACCGCCTGAAGGAGCTTCCTATGCGGACGGTCACCTATTCCTGGCTGGCGGTCGTGATCGGTGTGGCCTGCGCGGCGATCGGCTGGCTCGGCATCGCCGGCTGGATGGCCGTCGCCGTCGTGGCCGCCAGCATCGCCGCGCACGTGGCAGGCAACGCCCTCGGCACGAAGCTCCGCGAGGCGACGGACCGCGACCTCTCCAAAACGGGCCTGCGACAAGCAACCGTGATGCTGCCGCTGCAGCGGCAGCCTGCCAACCTCGAGCGGCGGGCGAGCCTGGGCAGCCTCGTGGTCGTGTCGGCCGCCATCGGCGGCGCGTGCGGCGGCATCGCGGGCTCGGTGATGCTCTATTGGTTGGCCGCAAGCTCCCTCGCGGGGGCGTTGCTCGGCGGGGTGTCGTCGGCGGTCATCGGCGGGCTGATCGGCTTCCTCGGCGCCAGCTTCGTGGAGATCGTGCGGACGAGCGTCCGCGAGGCGATCCAGGCCGAGCAGGCTGCGGCAGAGGGCGTCGAACGGCGGTGACTCTTGTCATCGGCGGCGGCTGCCATTCGGGTGGCGGGGCCAGTCGGGGCGTGGTACAAAACCGATCGACATTCGCCCCGCAGCCCCAGCCAGAGGAGTTTTCCATGGCCAAGCCCCATCGCACGCTCAAGAAAGCCAATCACGGCTCCCGGCCCGCCAACAGCAAGGCCCGGAAAGCCAAGCGCAAGCACATCAAGACCTAGGCGGAGGGATCGCCGTGGCCCCGCGCGACTACATCATCCATCCCAGTGCCTACGACCTGAACCAGGTCATCGCCGACATCCACGAGATCCGCCGCTGGAACCAGCAGCGGTTCGAAATGGAGCAACTGACGGCGATCGTGCACGAGGATCAAGAGCGGGGACTGTGCGTTGGCTACAAGGACGTCACGCCAGACGAGTTCTGGGTCCGCGGCCATTTCCCGCAGGCGCCGCTGATGCCGGGCGTGCTCATGTGCGAGGCGGCCGCACAACTCTCCAGCTATTACACCCAGCGCTACAACCTGCTCGACGCCCAGGTGATCGGCTTCGGCGGGATGGAAGAGGTGCGGTTTCGTGAGCCCGTCGTCCCCGGCGACCGGCTCGTGATCGCGGTCGAGCGGGTCCGCGTGCGGCCGAAGGCGATGATCGTCTGCCGATTCCAGGGGCTCGTCCGCGAGAGCATCGTCGTGGACGGGGTCATCAAGGGTGTGCCGCTGCCGCCGGATTACCTCGTTCCCATGGGCGTGGGTGGCATACGTGCGGGAGGCGGGGCGACGGGCTGAGCGCCCGCCGCCGACGCGATGCCGCGCCGTCCTCCCAAAAAGCCCGATCCGTCCCTCGACCTCTCCGGGCACCTGCTCGTGCCCGATGCGTTGCCCACGCCCTGCGATCCAGGCAGCCTCTTCGTCACGCCGGCTCCGGTCGAACTCGAAGTCGGCAGCGGCAAGGGCCTGTTTCTCGCCTCGGCGTCGGCCGCACGGCCCGACACCAACTTCCTCGGCATCGAGATCGCGGCCGGCTACGCGCGGATGTGCGCCGGACGGCTGGCGGCGGTGCAGGCGGCCAACGCCCGGATCGTGAACGGCGACGCCACGGCTCTCGTTCGCGACCGGTTTCCGGATCGCTGCCTGGCCGCGGTGCATGTCTACTTCCCCGATCCGTGGTGGAAGGCCCGGCATCGCAAGCGCCGGGTGCTCTCGGAGCCATTCCTCCGCGAGGTCGGTCGCGTGCTCGTGCCCCAAGGGCGGCTGCATGCGTGGACCGACGTCGAGGAGTACTTCCACGAGGCGATGGCCGCCGCCGCCGCGACCGGCCTGTTCACGCCGCCGGAGGAGGAACCGGCCAAAGATCCCGAGCACGACCTCGACTATCGCACCCACTTCGAGCGCCGTACCCGGCTGGCCGGCGCACCCGTGTGGCGAGCCGTGCTCCGGCGTCAGCCGTAGCCGTTGCCGAGCTTCGCCGCTGCCGACGCTTGCGCGTCGCGATCCCCCGGCTTGCGCCTGGGGGCTTCCTTGGCGTGCTCGATACAAGCCCTGAGCGCGAGCGAGGGGATCCCGACGCGCGATGCCCCGGCTCGCGCTTCCCATACAAGCCCTGAGCGCGAGCGAGGGGATCGATCGCGTCAACCGACGGCGGCCTCGTAGGTGCGGCCGGAACCGCCGCGGGCCGTCTGGCCCAGGGCGATCTCGTAGAGCCGCTCGCCGGCCGGAGTCGGATAGACGCCGTTGAGACAGGCCTGACAGAGCCGATCCGCATCGAGTCCGATCGAGCGGGCCACGGCCTCGATCGGCAGGTAGCGGAGCGAGTCGGCCCCGAGCCGAGCTGCCATTTCGGCCTGCACCTCCTCGGTGAGCACACCTGTGCCGAGCAGGCCGGTCGCGGGATCCCGCAGAAACTGCGGCGCGAAGAGCTCGTCGATCGTCGACATGTCGATGCCGTAGAAACACGGGGCCACGATCGGCGGACAGGCGATCCGCACATGGATCTCCTTCGCGAGGCCGAGCGATCGCATCCGTCCGAGCAGCACCTTCATCGTGGTCGACCGCACGATCGAGTCCTCGACGAGAATCACCCGCTTCCCTTCGAGCACCTCGCGGAGCGGCGTGTATTTCGATTCGGCTTTTTGCCGCCGGCTGGCGGCGCCGTCGATGAACGTGCGGCCGGTATAGCGGTTGCGGATCAGGCCCTCGACCGATGGAATCTTGAGCTGATAGGCCATCGAGTCGGCCGCCGCCTTGCTCGTATCGGGCACGGGCACGACCACCGTGTCGTCGTCGAGCGAAACGGTCTCGAGCCGCGCCAGCTCCTCGCCGAGCCGCTTCCGCGTGAGGTAGACGCTTCGCTCGTCCATCGTGCTGGCGACGTTGGCGAAGTAAACCCACTCGAAGAAGCAGTGGGCCCGGCGCGGGCTCTCGGCAAACCGCTCGATCCGCATGCCGTTGCCATCCACGATCAGGGCCGTGCCGGGCTCCAGCGAGCGGATCGACTCCGTCGGGAAGCCGAGATTGAGCAGGGCCACGCTCTCGCTCGCCGCCGCGACGAGCGGCCCGACTCGGGCATACTCCATCGGCCGGATGCCGAGCGGGTCGCGGGCCACGATCAGCCGCCCGCAGGCGTCGAGCAGGGCGATGTTCCAGGCCCCGTCGAACCGCCGGCTGATCGCCGCGAGCATGTCGACGGGGTCAGGGTCATTGTCGCCGGCCAGCTCTCCGCTGATCGCGTGCATGATCACTTCGGTGTCGTTGTCGCGGGACAGATGGCTGTCGGCGCCCGCGAGGATCTCGGCCCGCAATTCAGGGTAATTCGCGAGCTGCCCGTTGAACCCGAAGGAGAACCACTTTCGCTTCTGAAGATGGGGCCGCTCGAGGGGCTGGGCATAGCCCCGGTCATCGGCGCCGCAGGTGGCGTAGCGGACATGGCCGATCGCAGCCCGGCCCGCATGCTGTTCCATCACGCTTTCGTACTTGCCCCGGTGGTTCATCCGGAACACTTCGCTCACCGTCCCCACGTCCTTGTAGGTGGCCAGGAGCTGGCTGCGGGAGGGGTTCCAGGCAGTGATGCCGGCCGAGAGTTGGCCGCGGTTTTGGATGTCGAGGAGCATCCGGGGGAGGAGCCGCGACGCCTCCTCCTGGCCCTGGGCGGGGCAGAGCGGGCTGGTGTCGGCATCTGGCACGGGCAGATGGTAGATCGCGGCGAGGCCGCATTCATGCTGGAGGTCGCTCATCGCCTGGGCCTCGGCGGGAAGGGCTCGGTCCGTCGCGTCTTCCGCTTTTATACGAACCTTCGGGCTGCCGCCTCAACCGGCGGCACGCAATGCGGCGGAATCCGTGGTCCCGGTGACCGCGGGCGGGTACGATGCGAGTCCGTTTGTGGTTCGTCATGCCCGGTTCCTCGCGACTCCGCGCCCGCCACTCCGCCGATGAGCACACCCGATCCCGTCCGTCAGGCCATCGCGTCGTCAGCGGCATTGATCGTGGTGAAGGTGGGCACGCGGGTGCTCACCGGCCCCGACGCGCTTCTGGATACGGCACGCATCGAGTCGTTCGGTCGGCAATTCGACGCCGTGCTCGCCCAGGGCCGGCAGATCGTGCTCGTCAGTTCCGGCGCCGTAGGAGCCGGCATGGGCCGCATGGGCCTGACGAAACGGCCGCAGGAACTGGCGCAGCTCCAGGCCGTGGCCGCCATCGGCCAGAGCAGCCTGATCGAGGCGTATGAGCGGGCCTTTCGCAGCCGCGGCCGGCACGCGGCGCAGGTGCTGCTGGTGGCCGACGACCTCCATGACCGGGCCCGCTACCTCAACATCCGCAACACGCTGCGGGCCCTGCTCGACTACGGGGCGATCCCGGTGATCAACGAGAACGACACCGTGAGCGTCGATGAGCTCCGCACGTCGTTCGGCGACAACGACCGGCTGGCCGCCCTCGTGGCCACGGTGCTCGGGGCTCCGTTGCTCGTGCTGCTCTCCGACGTCGACGGGCTCTTCGACAGGCACCCTGCGGAGCCCGGCGCGGCGATCCTGCGGCATGTGCCGCAGATCGACGCGGGCATCGAAGGACTCGCCTGCGACCGGCTCGGCGGCCTGTCGAAGGGGGGCATGGCGAGCAAGATCGCCGCGGCCCGGATCGCGACCGAGGCCGGGGGGGCGTGCATCATCGCCTCCGGACGCAACGATCACGTGCTCGAGGAGATCTGCAGAGGCGACGCCGTGGGCACCCTGTTCACCGGACGATCCGCGGCCATGCCCTCGTGGAAGCGGTGGCTCGGCTGGTCGGCCGACGCCCGGGGCACCGTGACGGTGGACGCGGGCGCCCGTCAGGCGGTTGTGGATGGCGGCCGCAGCCTGCTCGCGGCGGGCGTGACCGACATCGCGGGCGACTTCACGGCCGGAGACGTCGTGGCCCTCACGGCCTCCGATGGCCGCGTGTTCGCCCGCGGACTGGTCAACTACTCGGCATCCGAACTGCGGCGGATCGCCGGCATGCGCACGGAACGGATCGCCGAACTGCTCGGTTCGATTCCCTACGAGGAAGTCATGCACCGCGACAACCTCGCCGTGATCGCCCGCGACCGCACCGCCGGCGCCGGAGAGAGCCAGCCGACCGCCCAGAACGGAAGCCCATGCTGCCGGAACTCCTGATCGTCCTCGCACTGATCCTCGCGAACGGCTTCTTTTCCGGAGCCGAGATGGCGATCGTGGCCAGCCGCCGGGGCCGGCTCCGGCAGATGGCCGATCAGGGCGACGCCCGGGCCGCCACGGCCCTGGAACTGGCGTCGAATCCCGACCGCTTCCTCCCCACCGTGCAGATCGGCATCACGCTCGTCGGCACGCTGGCCGCGGCCTACGGTGGCGACCGGCTCGTCGGCGACGTGGCCGACTGGCTCTCCGCCCACGCCCCGCCGCCGATCGCCGCCGCCTCGCAGACGATCGCCCTGACGCTCTTTGTGATGCTGCTCTCGTTCGTCACGCTCCTGCTCGGTGAGTTGGTGCCCAAGCGGCTCGCGCTCCGCCGTGCGGAGTCGTTCGCGCGGTTCGCGGCGCCGGTCATGCAGCTCTTCGCGCTCGTGGCCCGACCACTCGTCTGGGGCATGAGCACGGCGACCTCGGCCGTACTCTTCCTGCTCGGGGCCCACAAGCAGGAGGGGCCCACGGTGTCGGTGGATGACATCGAGCATCTGCTCGAAGCCGGGCGGGCCGAGGGCGTGCTCGAGGCGGTGGAAACCGCCGTGGCCACCGAGGCGCTGCGGCTCGGTGAGCGAACGGTCCGCGACATCATGCGGCCCCGCATCGACCTCGATGCCCTCGACATCGACACGCCGGCGACCGAAATCCTCGGTGCCAT
>CAMDDA010000015.1 GCA_945890755.1 Candidatus Kuenenia stuttgartensis | reverse complement strand
TACGGCAGCATCGTGCGGTTCGTCGTCCGCAGCCTCGACGATCGGGCGGCGGCCGACTGGACCGGCCACATCGCCGACCGGCTGCGGGCCGCGGCCGCGAGCGACCCCGCGATCCGCATCCTCGGACCCGCCCCGGCGCCGATCGAGCGGCTCCGCGACCGCTTCCGCTGGCACGTGCAGGTGCACGGACCCGACGGCCCGGCGCTCCGTGACCTCGTCCGCCGCGCCACAGCCGGCCTCAAGACCCCCGACACCATCGCCTGGATCATCGACGTCGATCCCGTCGAGATGCTGTAAGTCACGCGGGCCGGGCGTCGACTCGCCCGCGGCGCCGTCTCCCGTAGGCCCGTCACTCCGTGACGGGCAGCCCGTTGCGGAGCAACGGGCCTACAGTTCGCACATGCGCCGTGAGGGGCTGCCCGTGCCCCGTTCGACATACAAGCCCTGAGCGCAAGCGAGGGGATCTGCGTTCCGTTCGGCGTCAAATCCATGGAAGGACAGGATGTCCGTAGCGAGCGTCCGGCGACGGGGCACGGGCAGCCCCGAACCCACACCAGTGGACGCAAATCGCCAACCAGTACCCGCTTTGGTTGCCGCCGACGGGCCGCGGTACGATACGGGCTCGAATCAGTCATGGCCTACCGATCACTCACCGACATCCTCGGCGCGACGAGCCTGGAGCGGAAATGCCGCTTCCTGTTCGGGCTCTGCTTGTTCGTGCTCATCGCCGGCAGCTTCTGGTGGTATGGGAGCCGCACGGAGCAGCTCGTCTACACGACGACGCGGACGACCGGCCGGCATCTCGTCGATGCGATCATGCTGCAATACCACTGGAAGACGCTGGAGAAGGAGCAGCAGTACGCGAGCACCATCGAGAGCCTCGGCAAGATCCTGCAGAGCGAGCGATACGACTGGAAGCTGCTCGACCCCGAGTCGCCGGCTGACGAGCGGGCGGCCTACAACCGGCTCGACGCCGCCGTGCTCGACTACTTTCGCAACCAGCCGCCGCCGGCCGTCATGGAAAAGGGGACCGAGTTTCGCGAGTTCCGCACCGAGGACAACGCGGAATACCACTACTACCAGCCGATCCGGGCGCGGAAGAGCTGCCTGATCTGCCACGAGAGCCGTGGTGTGGCCACGGGCACGGGGGCCGCGCCGCCGTCGGGGGCGGCCTATGCCGAAGGCGACCTGATGGCCGTCGTGAAGGTGGTGATGCCGAATGCGACCACCCGCAAGGCCATCAACTGGAACCGGGCGATCCTCCTGGCCACGGCGATCATGACCGTGTTCCTCGCCATGCTGGCGGCCTACGCCATCGTGCGGTACGTCATCGTGAAGCCGCTGGCCCACCTCCGCGAGGTGAGCGAGGAGGTGCGCCTGGGCAACGTGGAGGCTCGCGCCGACATCCACACGGCCGACGAGTTCGAGGAACTGGGCGTGGCGTTCAACCGTATGCTCCGGGGGCTGATCGACTCCCAGGAGGAGCTGCGGCACACGAACGCCACGCTCGACGAGAAGGTCGACGAACTCGCGCAGGCGAATCTCAACCTCTACGAGATGAACCGTCTCAAGGGGGACTTTCTGGCGACGATGAGCCACGAGTTGCGGACGCCGCTCAACAGCATCATCGGTTTTTCGGACGTCCTCGGGGCGATCCAGTCGCTCGACGACAAGCAGCGTCGCTACGTGGAGAACATCCGCACCTCGGGGCGGATGCTCCTGGAGATGATCAACGACATCCTCGACCTGGCCAAGATCGAGGCGGGCAAGATGGAGGTCCGGCCGGTCGCCTTCAATCTGGAGTCGGTGGTGTCGGCCCAATGCGACATGGTGCGGCCGCTCGCGGAGCGGAAGCGGATCGACGTCGGCTTCGACGTGGGCTCCGGCCTGCAGGCGGTCGAGCAGGATCAGGCGAAGGTGCAACAGATCCTCGCCAACCTGCTTTCGAACGCGGTGAAGTTCACGCCGGAAGGGGGGCGGGTGGAGGTCGTGGCCCGGATCGATCCCGAGACGGTGGCCGAGGACTTTCTGCTCGAGGTGATCGATACCGGTGTCGGCATCGCGGCCGAAGAACAGCAGGCGATCTTCGAGAAGTTTCGCCAAGGGCGGGTGTTTCAGCAGGGCGACGACGCGATGACCCGCGAGTTCTCAGGCACCGGACTCGGCCTGTCGATCGTCCGCGAGCTCTGCCGGCTGTTGGGGGGCGACGTGACCGTCGAGAGCCAACTGGGCCGTGGCAGCCGGTTCACGGTGCGGCTGCCGCTGCGGCTGTCGGCCGATGCCGGCGGGGGCGAGCCGGCACTGGCCGCGGGCCGCGAGGTCGCCTGACGCGAGGGGAAACAGGACATTCATGCCGCCCGATCCGAAGACCATCGAAGTCGAGCTGTTCACCGACGGCGCCTGCAGTGGCAATCCCGGCCCGGGAGGCTGGGCCTACATCCTGCGGCATCCGGGCAGCGGCAAAGAGTCGGTGGCCAGCGGTGCCGAGCCGCAGACGACCAACAACCGCATGGAGCTGACGGCCGTCGTCGAGGGGCTCAGGCAGCTCAAGCGGCCGACGGTCGTCGCGCTCGTCACCGACAGCGTCTATGTGGGCACCGGTCTGGCCGAGTGGGTGCCGAAGTGGAAGCAGCAGGGCTGGAAGCGGAAGGAGAAGGGGCGACTGGTGCCTGTGAAGAACGAGGATCTGTGGCGGGAACTCGACCGCCTCGCCGCCGCCCACACCGTGCGGTTCACCCACGTGGCCGGCCACAGCGGCCACCCGGAGAATGAGCGGTGCGACGAACTCGCCGTCGCCGCCTACAAGAAGCTCCAAGGCCGAGCATAGCGCTTCGGCGGGGTGCACGGGGCCGGATCGATACACTGCTCCTATGGAATCGCTTTCGCCTCCGGCACCCCCGGCTCCGCTCCTGACGCCGCTCGAGCGGCTGCCCGGTGTCGGCACGGCGCGGGCCGAGAAGCTCGTGAAGCTGGGGCTCGTGACGGCCCGCGATGCGCTCCTCCATTTCCCGCGTGACTACCGCGACTTCTCCGGCGCCCACACGCTGGCCGGCCTCGTCGAGGGGGTGCATGCGTCGCTCTCCGGTGACGTGACTGGCGTCGCGACCCGCACGACGTTCGGGGGCCGGGCCGTGCTCACCGTGTCGATCGCCTGTGCCGATGGTCCGGTGCGTGCCATGTGGTTCAACATGCCGTTCATGGCGAAGCGGTTCGCCACGGGGATGCGAGTCGTGATCGCCGGCCAGCCCCGCTCCAGCGGCACGGTCTGGGAGTTCGCCCACCCGGAGGTGCGCTGGCTCGCGGCCGGCGAGGAAGGGCATGTATCCGAGTGGCTCGCCGTGTATCCGCTGGCGGAGGGCGTGCTGCAGTCGCACGTGCGGGCGGCCGTGCGGGCCGCGGTCGACCATGCCGCCGACGCCTGGCCGGAGGCGCTGCCCGAGTCGATGCTGGCCGGCAAGTCCCTGCTGCCGATCGCACGGGCGATCCGGGAGATTCACTGCCCGTCGAGCCGGGAGATGATCGACGCCGCCCGCCGCCGGTTCGTCTACCAAGAGCTGTTCATGCTGCAGTTGGCGCTGCGGATGCACCGCAGGCAGCAAACGGAGCAGCGGGCCGCGCCGTCGCTGCCGGTCGATGCCCGGCTCGACAGCCGGATCCGGGCGCGGTTTCCCTTCGAATTCACCCCCGCCCAACGCCGCGTGTGCAGCGAGATCGCCGCCGACATCGGCCTCGCCGAGCCGATGAACCGGCTCTTGCAGGGAGACGTGGGCAGCGGCAAGACGGCGCTTGCCGTCTACGCCATGCTCGCCGCCGTGGGCACGACGGTGAGAGGGGTCGACGCGGAAACCACGCCGCTGCGGCCCGACGGTCGCCCCGAGCGATATCAGGCGGCCTTGATGGCGCCCACGGAACTGCTCGCCCGCCAGCATGCGGCGACGCTGGAGAAACTCCTGGCGGGCAGCGGCGTGGACGTGCAGCTGCTCGTCGGCGGACAGACCGCGAAGCAGCGGGAGAAAACGCTGGAGCGGATCGCCACCGGCGCGACCGACATCGTGGTGGGCACTCAGGCGCTCGTGTGCGGCGCGGCGCGATTCCGGCACCTGGGGCTCGTGGTGATCGATGAGCAGCACCGGTTCGGCGTGCTGCAGCGGGCCCTCTTGCAGCAGGGTCAGGCCGACCCGCATACCCTGGTCATGACCGCCACGCCCATTCCGCGGACGATCGCCCATGCGGTCTACGGAGATCTCGACGTGTCGATCCTCGACGAGACGCCACCCGGCCGCCAGCCCGTGGCAACCTACCGTGTCGCCGCTGCCGATCTCGACCGGTGGTGGGATTTTTTTCGCAAGAAGCTGGCGGAAGGGCGGCGTGGCTACGTGGTGGTGCCGGCCGTGGAGGAATCGAAGCGAGAATTGGCCAGCATCTCCTCGGCCTTCGAAGCCTTGGCCAACGGGCCCCTGGAGGCCTTTCGGCTCGGGCTGATGCACGGCCGGCTCAAGCCGCAGGCCAAGGCGGCCATCATGGAGGATTTTCGAAATGGGAAGCTCGACGTGCTCGTGGCGACCAGCGTGATCGAAGTGGGCATCGACGTCCCCCAGGCGACGGTCATGACGATTCTCGATGCGGAGACCTTTGGGCTCGCGCAGCTGCACCAACTCCGCGGCCGCGTGGCCCGCGGTGTAACCCAGGGCATCTGCGCGGCGGTGACCGCCGAGAGCACAGAGCCCCACCCGCGGATTGACGCCTTCGTGGCGACGACCGACGGCTTCAAGCTGGCCGAGCAGGACTTGCTGCTCCGCGGCCCGGGCGATCTCGTGGGCACGCGGCAGAGCGGAGCGCCGCCGCTCTACCTGGCCGACCTGCTGCGCGACGGCTCGATCGTAGCCGAGGCCAGGCGGGATGCACTCGACGTCTTCGACCGCGACCCACGGTTGGCCGCGGCGGAATTCACCCAACTTCGGCGGGTGATCGCGGACCGCTGGGGGCCGACGCTCGGGCTCGGGAAGATTGGATGACCGACCGCACCATCTGATCCCGGGCCTGACGGATGAGCGCAGTCACGGAGCGACGGACCCCCAGTTCGTTTCCCTGCCGGAGCAGCCGCAGCCGAATCTGGGCGGCTTCCACGATCCGCACGGGGTCGCGTTCCATCGGGGTGAGGCCCAACAGTTCGTGCGGGGCGGCAACGGGCTCGACGGCGAACGATGCTTCTGCGGATGCTGAATTCGGGCCGGCAACGGCACAGATCATGGGTTGCTCGGGAAAGGTCGCGACGAACGTGCGGGCCGCCGCACTCGCGACCCTCTACCTCTTAAAGCGAGAGAAGTGGTCGCCAGGGGCAAAAAAATTCTCGGCCCCGCCCTCACGCAGGTCGGGGTTGCCCGTGCCCCGTCGCCGGACGCTCGCTGCAGGCATCCTGCCTTCCGCCCGCTCGATGCCGCCTTCGCTCCGCCATCCTGGCTGCGCTCGGCGGCAAACGCCGGCTCCCGGGGCACGGGCAACCCCTCCCGATGCCCTTCTCTCATCGTCAAAAATCGGAACGGGGAAGGCGAGGGGGTCGGTGCAAGCTCGAGGAGCATTTGGACCGAGTCTTCGAGGTCCCGCGACGCGACTTGCACCGCCCCCGAGCTGGCTCTCCAGCCTGCCGCGTTCGGGCGGCCTACGCCCGACCTGCGGCCACGGGCTCGGCGGCACGCCATTGGGTGCCATCGCGGATGACGCGGTGGTAGAGCGTGTCGCGTTCCACGGGCTCGCGGCCGGCCTCGCGGATGAGCCGCTGGATGTGCTCCACGGAGAGCACTTCCGGGGTCGTGGCCCCGGCGTCGTGGTAGATGAGTTCGTGGCGCACGGTGCCGTCGATGTCGTCGGCACCGTAGGCAAGCGACGCCTGGGCTGTGCCGATGCCAAGCATGATCCAATAGGCCTTCAAGTGGTCGAAGTTGTCGAGCACGAGCCGGCTCACGGCCATCGTCCGCAGACTGAAGGCGGCCGAGGGCTTGGGGATGTGGGAGAGTCGGGTGTTGTCGGGGTGGAAGGCGAGCGGAATGAAGGTCTGGAAGCCCCCGGTCTCGTCCTGAAGTTCACGCAGCCGGAGCAGGTGGTCCGTGCGATGGTAGGCGTTTTCGATGTGGCCGTAGAGCATCGTGGCGTTGCTCCGCAGGCCGAGTTCGTGGGCCGTGCGATGGACTGCAAACCACTCCTTCGTGTCGGCCTTGTGTTCGCAGATCTTGTCGCGGACCTCGGGATGGAAGATCTCGGCGCCACCGCCGGGCAGACTCCCCAGTCCGGCGTCCTTCAGTTCCGCAAGGATGTCGCGAATCGACCGCTTCGTCAGGTGGCAGAACCAGTTGATCTCCACCGGGGTCCAGGCTTTGAGGTGGAGCGTCGGGTGGGCGTCGTGCAACAGCCGGATGATGTTGAGATACCAGTCGTAGTCTTTCTGGTGGTGCAGGCCGCCGACGATGTGCATCTCCGTGGAGCCTGCATCAACGGCTTCCTGGCCGCGGGCCAGGATCTGCTCGTCGCTCATCACGTAGCCACGAGCCTCGCGGAGATCGGCCCGGAAGGCGCAGAACGTGCAGCGGTAGACGCAGACGTTCGTCGGATTGAGATGCGTGTTGATGTTGTAGAAGCCGCGGTTGCCGTTCTTTCGCTCGCGGACGAGGTTCGCCAGTTCGCCCAATTCGTGGAGATCGATCCGCTCGTCCCAGAGCGATTCAGCCTCCGAGGCCGTGAGCCGTTCGCCGGCCTCCACCTTTTCGCGGATGGGTTCGAGGGACGGGCTGACGGCGCGGATCATGCGAATGTTCTCCAAATGTCCCAGGCGGCAGCAGCCGCCGGGCCGAGAAACCGGACACTCATCTACCAGCACAACCGCATTCGGTGCCGGTTCGCAACCACGGCCGCCCCGGACCGAGGAAATGACGGGGGATTGCAGGGCTCGGGATGGGGCAGGGGGGCATTTTCGCCAGCTCCGGTCACCACCACAGATCGGCGGCCATGGCCGCGAGGAGGATCAGGCCGATCGCCACGTTGGCCGTGAAAAACGCCTGGTTCACGCGGGAGAGATCGGTGGGTGTCACCAGCCAGTGCTCCCAGGCCAGCAGGATCACGATGGCCGCGAACGCGACCCAGTAGATCCAGCCCAGTTCCGGCACAAGGCGGGGCAGCGCAGCCAGCAGCCCGAGGGTGATCGCATGGAACCACTTCGAGAGGCCCAGAGCCCGGGGTACGCCCAGGCGGGCGGGAATACTGTGCAGGCCCTGTGCCGCGTCGAAGGTGGCGTCCTGGCAGGCGTAGATGATGTCGAATCCGGCCACCCAGCAGGTGACCGCCAGGCCGAGCAGGGCCGCGGGCAGCAGATCGGCGGGATCGTGGAGCAGCGTCTGGCCACGCACGGCGATCCAGGCGGCCACGGGCGCGAAGCCGAGCGCGATCCCGAGCCACACATGGGCCAGCGACGTGAATCGCTTGGCGTAGCTGTAGCCGAGCAGCCAGGCCAGCACGGGAACGGAGAGCGCGACCGGGAGCCAGTTGGGCAGGAAGAGAAGCGTGCCCGCGACGAAGGCGAGGCACGAACCGACGACGAGAAGCAGCACTTCACCCGCGCCGACATCGCCCCGCGGGAGATGGCGGGAAGCCGTCCGCGGGTTTGCCGCGTCGATCGTGCGATCGACGAGCCGGTTGAACGCCATCGCAGCCGTGCGGGCGGCGACCATGCAGACCAGAATCCCCGCCAGCGGTCGCAGCCAGCCCCAGGATCCCGGGCCCAGCACCGCCGGATCGATGCCTCTGCGGGAGGCGACCAGCGTGCTCATGAGGGCGAAGGGCAGGGCGAAGAGCGTGTGGCTGAACCGCACGAGTTCGAGGTAGGCGCGGAGCCGTGCGGCAGCCGGGCGGGCCGTGCCTGCCATCAGGTCGTCTCTCCCCAGCGGGGCAGCAACGTGTTGGCGACCCCGAGTTGGTCGCAGATCCGGGCCACCACGAAATCGACGAGATCGGCCACGGTTTCCGCCCGGGAGTAGAAGCCCGGCGCGGCCGGCAAGACCACCGCACCTGCCTCGTGGATCGCCTGCATATTCTTGAGTTGCGGCAGCGAGAGCGGCGTCTCGCGGGGCACGACCACGAGCTTTCGCCGCTCTTTGAGATGCACCTCGGCGGCCCGATGGATCAGGTTCTCGCCCATCGAGTGAGCCACGGCAGCGAGCGTGCTGCCGCTGCATGGGCAGATCGCCATCGCGGCGGTGAGAAACGAGCCGCTCGCGATCGGGGCCATCAGGTTCTTGTAGTGGTGATAGTGGAGGCGGCCCTCGGTCGGCGGGGCCTTCCCCAGCAGGGCGGCCACGTCGAAACGGTCGAGATCGATCCGCCGTCCGAGCTCCTCCCCGATCACAGCCTGACCCGAGGGGCTGATCGCCAGGTGGATCTCACGGCCCGCCGCCAGCAAGACATCGAGCAGCCGCACGCCATAGGGGGCGCCCGAGGCGCCGGTGATCGCGACGACGATCGGCAGGTCTGCCTGGGGCATGGGGTCACGCCGCCTGGGGTGCACGCGTCGCAATCGTGAGCGTCGCGATGCCGAGCGAGAGCGGAATCATCTCAACCGTCTCGAAACCGGCCGCCCGCACGAGGGCCGCGAGCCGTTCGCCCGACGGAAACTCCTCGACGCTCTGGTTGAGGTAGGAGTAGGCGTCGGAACGGTTGCGGGCCACGGTGTTGCCGATCCAGGGGAGCACGTTGCGGAAATACCAAAGATAGCCCGAACGGATCACCGGATTTCGGGGCAACGAAAACTCGAGGATCGCGAGCCGTCCGCCCGGCTCGAGCACGCGGGCCATCTCGGCGAGGCCCTGCGCGGTGTCGGCGATGTTGCGCAGGCCGAAGGCGACGGTCACGAGGCCGAACGCGGCGGTGGGGAAGGGGAGGGCCATCGCATCGGCCTCGATCCACTCGATGTTTTTTCCGGCCCGCGCCGATTTCTCGACCCCGCGGTCGAGCATCGGACGGCAGAAGTCGCTCGCCACGATCCGCACCCCCGGCCCCGCTTTCGCGGCGTAGGCGAGCGCGAGGTCACCGGTGCCCGTGCACACATCGAGGATCGCGCCCGCCGACGGCGGCGGGGCCCGAGAGACGGTGACGTGCCGCCACCAGACGTCGATACCCCCGGAGAGCATGCGGTTGACCAGGTCGTACCGCGGGGCGATCTCCGCGAACATGCCGCGGACCTTCGCGCCGCTTTTGTCGACACCGCCGGGGGTTTGTTCTATCGTGGCGGCAGAATGAGTCATGCGAGCGAGGGACGTCCGGTGCGATGGCGGTGTTACGGGTGCTTTCATGGTATGCGGCCGGGGGCCTGTGCGGGAGGGATCGCGGTCGTCATCGACGTTCTGCGGGCCTCCACGACGATCATCACCGCCCTGGCCCACGGGGCGGCCGGCGTGCGGCCGGTGCTCACCGTCGAGGAGGCCTTGGCGGAGGCGGCAGCCGGGGACGTGATGCTCGGTGGTGAACGCGGCGGCCGGCAGATCGACGGATTCGACTTCGGCAACTCCCCGCTCGAGTATGGCCGCGACCGCGTGGGCGGCCGATCGGTCGTGATCACGACGACCAACGGCACGGCCGCACTCCATGCCTCCGCGGGGGCGGCGGAGGTGTTGATCGGCGCGATCGTGAATCGGTCAGCCGTGGCGGCCGCGGCTCACACGCTTGCGATCAAGCACGGCGGCTGCGACATCCACCTCGTCTGCGCCGGTACCGATGGGGCCGTGACGGAGGAGGATCTGCTCGCGGCCGGCGCGATCCTCGACGCGGCTGTGCGACACGACGGCTGCACGGAAGACGCGTTCGACGAGACGGGCCTCCAGGCGCTGGGCTTGTTTCGGGCGACGGTCGCCGCCCGGCCAGCGGCCACCGACGCGATCGCCCACGCCTTCACCTCGTCGATCGGCGGCCGCAACCTGATCGAGATCGGCATGGAGGCGGATCTACCAGCGTCGGCGGCGATCGATTCCTACTCGGTCGTGCCGCGGCTCGGCAGCGATGGGCAGCTTCATGACGCAACGTTCGCTTTTTGAGGATGCCGAGGGCGTCGATCCGGCGCCGGTCGACGACGCCGTTCGCTGCCTTGGCGACGCTCTGCCAGGCCGTATCCATCTGGGCACGTCGAGCTGGTCGTTTCCCGGCTGGACGGGACTCGTGTATGCGCCGTGCAACGGCAAGCCCGCCACCGAGCAGGCGCTCGCGCGGCACGGGCTCGCTGCGTACGCACGGCATCCGCTCTTTCGCACCGTGAGCCTCGACCGCACGTTCTACGGGCCGCTGTCGGCGGATGAATTCGCTCGCTACGCGTCGCAGGTGCCCGACGGCTTCCGCTTCGTGGTGAAAGCGCCGGCCGCGGTCACCGACCCCGTGGTGCGAAAGCCGGGCTCTGGCGAGGCGACTCGCGACAACCCCACGTTTCTCGATGCTGCGGCGGCCACCGCGGCCTTCGTGCGGCCGGCGCTGGCGGGGCTCGAAACGAACGCGGCAGGAGCCGCCAGGGCGGGGCCGCTCGTGTTTCAGTTTCCGCCGCTGGGCCGGCGGTTCGTGGCCGACGCGCCCCGGCTGGCCGCGCGGATCGCGGCGTTCGTCGCCGTCCTGCCCCGTGGCCCGCTCTACGCGGTGGAGGTGCGGGATCCGGAACTCGTGACGCCGGCGTTATCCGCGGCGCTCGCCGACGCCGGCGCCGTGCCCTGTCTCGCGGTGCATGCTCGGATGCCGCCGGTCGAACAGCAGGCCCGAGCGTTCGGCCTCGACCGCGGTGGCCATCCGCTCGTCGCCCGTTGGAACCTGCATGCCGGCAGGGATTACGAAGGGGCCAAGGCCGACTACTTTCCGTTCAACCGGCTCGTCGAAGAGGACCTGCCGAGCCGGACGGCGCTCGCGAGCCTGGCCCGCGCGACCGCCGCCGCGGGCCGCGACGTGTTCATCACGATCAACAACAAGGCGGAGGGGTCCGCACCGCAATCGGTCGCCCGGCTCGCGGCGGCGATCGTGGACCGGGCGTAGTTCATTCCGCGCGGTGTTGCTCGGCAGCCCGTAGCGCGAGCGAGGGAATTGCCTGTCGGAAGAAGGCCTGACACCTTTTTGCGGGCGGATTGCTACACTCTGCCCCCATGGACAAAAACCACGAGCAAACTCGGCAAAACGAACAGTCGCGGATGGACCGGATCGTGTCGCTGGCGAAGCGGCGCGGCTTCATCTTTCAATCGAGCGAGATCTACGGCGGCCTGAACGGCTTCTGGGACTACGGCCCGCTGGGCGTGGCCCTGAAACGCAACGTGAAGGACGCCTGGTGGCGAGACATGGTCGCGGGCCACGACGAACTCGCCACGCTCGCCGGCGCGCCGAGCCCCTACGAGATGACGGGCCTCGACTGCACCATCATCATGCATCCGCAGGTCTGGAAGTGCTCCGGCCACTTCGACCTGTTTCACGACTGGATGATCGACTGCCGCGAATCGAAGCGGCGGTATCGCTACGACCACATCCACGGCCGCTGGGCGGCGCACCGCGGCAAGAAGGTGTTCGTGACCACCGACCAATCGGGGGACGAGGCGCCGCCCGACACCGTGGCCAAGGCCCAGAAGTTCTTCGGGCTGCGGGCCAAGCAGATCGAGGAGATCGAATGGGCGGGCGGTCTTGAATCGCTGGAGGGGGCGATCGCGGCGGGAAGCGTCGCGCTCGCCGACGTGCTCGGCCCCGACGCCACGGCCCCCGGCACGCTCACGGAGCCCCGTGAGTTCAACCTGATGTTCGAGACGCGGATCGGCGCGTTGGCCGGCGACGATGACGACCGCGCCTTCCTCCGGCCCGAGACCGCGCAGGGCATCTTCGTGAACTTCAAGAACGTGCTCGACACGTCGCGGGTTCGCGTGCCCTTCGGGATCGGCCAGATCGGCAAGAGCTTTCGCAACGAGATCACGCCGCGGAACTTCACGTTTCGCTCCCGCGAGTTCGAGCAGATGGAGATCGAATTCTTCTGCAAACCGGCCGACTCGGCAGCCTGGTATCGCTATTGGCGGGACCGCCGCTGGAAGTGGTATCTCGACCTCGGCCTCACGGAGGGCAAGCTGCAGCTTCGTGAGCACCACGCCGACGAACTCTCCCACTATTCGGTGGGCACGGCCGACATCGAGTATGCGTTTCCGTTCCTCAATCCCGGCGAGTTCGGCGAACTGGAGGGCATCGCCCACCGCGGCGACTTCGACCTCCGCAGCCACATGGAGGGGAAACTCGTCCGTCAGGATGGCGGGCTCGTGCTGGAGACCGGCGCCGACGGCAAGCCGCGGCACAAGGGGAGCGGCAAGGATCTCTCCTACTTCGACGACATCTCGCGGGAGCGCTACGTGCCCCACGTGATCGAGCCGTCGGCGGGGGCCGACCGGGGCGTGCTCGCCTTCCTCTGCGACGCCTACCACGAGGACGAGGTGCCCGACGAGGACGGCAAGCCGCGGAGTCGCACGGTGATGAAGCTGCATCCGCGGCTGGCGCCGGTGAAGGCGGCGATTCTGCCGCTCGTGAAGAAGGATGGCATGCCCGAGGTGGCGATCGATCTCTATCGCAAGCTCAAGCCCCACATGGCCTGCCAATACGACGAGAAGGGGTCGGTGGGCCGCCGCTATGCGCGGCAGGACGAGGCCGGCACGCCGTGGTGCCTGACGATCGACGGCCAGACGCTCGCCGAACACACCGTCACGCTCCGTGATCGCGATTCGCTCGTTCAGACGCGGGTGCCGATCGCCGAGGTGGTGGACATGCTCCGCGACAGGCTGCAATGAGGCCTGCGCTCGCCACCGTCTGCTCGCTCGATGCGCCGCTGGAGGCGGTCCTCGAGGACTATGCGTCCGGTCACTGCGAGGCGGTGGACCTCTGGCTCGGTCATGCCGACGCCTTTCTGAAAGTCCACGGCGTCGCTCCCCTGCGGGAACGGTTCGCACGGCACGGGATCGCGCCGGTGGCGGCGAGCTTTCAGGGGGGGCTGCTCACGAGCCAGGGCGATGCCCGGGCCGAACACTGGCGGACCTTCGCGGGCCGGCTGGCCCTCTGCCGCGACCTCGGCATCCCCGTGCTCGTCGTGGCGGGCGATGCCTTCGGGCCGCTCTCGCCCCAGGATCTCGGCCGGCTGTCGATGAGCCTCGCCGAGGCGGCGAAGCGGGCGGCTGATGCGGGCGTGCGGCTCGCGCTCGAGTTCGACGCGCGGGCGAGTTTCCCAAACAATCTGCAGTCGGCGGTGGCGGTCGTCGAGGACGTGGGCTCGCCGGCCCTCGGCATCTGCCTCGACTGGTTCCACTACACGGTGGGCCCGAGCAAGCCACTCGACCTTGGGGTCTTGTCGCGGGAAAACCTCGTCCACGTGCAGTTGTCCGACATCGCCGACGTGCCCCGGGAGATGGCGAGCGACGCCGATCGCATCCTGCCCGGCGAGGGGGCTTCGTCTCCTGATGATCTGATCCGCCGGCTCGGCGAGATCGACTACGCCGGCGGCGTCGCGATCGAGTTGCATAACCCGGCGTTGTGGCGGGTGCCGCCGCGACAGTTCGGCGAGATCGCGATCACGGCCCTGCGGAAGCTGCTGGGACAGGCGGGGTGAGCGGCCGTTCGCGTCCTGCCCGGGTCGCTATGCCGGATACTCCTTGAGCAGATTGCTGCGGGCTTCGATCTCATCGATGGGCCGCAGTTCCCGCTCCGAGCCCGGGGGCACGAGCGTGAAGTGCCGGGCACCGGTGAGCCGATCGACCATCCGGTGGCAGAAGCCGCGGTGCGTGATCCACTCGACCGGATCATGCCTGCGGAGATCGACCGGCACGGAATAGGTGCGGAGCGTCTTGCGGCGGCGCTTCACATACTGGGGGAAGAACGAGATCGCCAGTTCGCGCAGCGAGCGATGGATCGGATCACGGTAGCGGAGGAACGGACTGTTGCTCTTCGAGATCGCCCCCCAGTGGCCGCGGTGACGAAACAGGGCGACCACGTGATCGACATCGCCGCGGGCCGCTCCCATGTCCATCAGGAGCGGCGGCTCACCTGCGAGCCACAGGGCGCAGGCGGCGACGAAGGCCCCCTCGACGCAGTGGGCCTGGCGGCGGCCGAGCACCTCGACGACCCCATGGGCGGTCGGTCCGTCGGCCTCGTGGTTCCAGGCCAGGGCGTTGACGAAATCCTGAATGCGTTGCGGCGTTCGCAGTGCCGCCAGCGTGGCGGCGGCGGGCCGAGGGAGCCCGAGTTGGATACCGAGTTGGATGCCACGGGCCATGGATGTCGCCGCCGAACGCCGGGGTGAAGCGGCGTGGATGCTAGCAGCACCGCCGCCGCCGGAAAACGGCTGGTGATGCAATCGCGCGACCCAGACGTGGCCAGCGGGACCCCGCACCCTTTAGAATGGAGGTGTCCTTCGGAGGCATGGCATGAACCGCTCCCGGTCCGGGATCGTGGCGACTGCGGCGCTGGTGATCGGCGCAGCTGTGGTGTGCGAGGTGCGCGGCGATGCCGGCTGTGGCGTCGGGCCGGCTGTCAGCGGAGGCTTTGGCAACGCCGGCTTCGGTGCCGGCTACAGCACGAGCGTTTTTCGCGGCGGCTGGGTCGGCCGTGGCTGTGGACCCATGATCAACTGCCGGCCCGTGTGTGGGTCGCGCTGGGGCGGATGGTGCCGACCTGGCTGGGGCGGCGGCTGGGGCGGCGGCTATGGATGGAATGTCGGCTGTCGCCCGCTGTGTCCGCCGCAGCCGTGGTGCGGCCTGCCGGCGTGGAACCCGTGCGGCTGGCCCGTCTATGGAGGCACGACCTGGGGCTTTCGTGACTCGGTGTTCTTCTCGGCGCCCGCCGGCGGCGGGATGACCTTCTTCTCCGGCACGCTCGTTCCCTATCCCGTGTATGGCTATCCGTATGGCTGGGGTGGCGGTTTCGGCTGGACGCCTTGGCTCGGCGCGGCGGCACGGCCGGGCATGAACGCGATCGACGACGAGCGACGGCAGGTCGCTGGCGGCGTGATGCCGCCAGCGAGACCGGTGATCGCCGTAACGCCGCGCGGTGCAGGCCGGCAGGCGCCGATTCGCGCGAGCACGGCTCTCTCGCGACTTCGGGCGGCACGTCTCGTCGCCCGCGGTGACCAACAATTGCGGGACGCAGGGCAGGATCCGGCGCGGCTTGAAGCCGCCCTCGCGAGTTACCGCCAGGCAGCCAGTGTCGCGCCGGATCAGCCCGACACGCTGATCCGTCAGGCCGTCGTGCTCGAGGCGCTCGATCGTGGCGCAGCAGCCGAGCCCCTGCTCGACCAGGCGGTGGCCGTCGATGGCCGGCTTGCCGACACGGCAGGCGACGCGGATCGTGTCGCGGCCCACGACGCCGCTCCGGATCCGGTCTTCGATAGCCGGCCGCAGACTGACCTGCCACCACTCGCCGCCCGCGGCGTCGCGATCTTGCGGGAGATCGGGGCCGAGGCTGCCGACGACGGCCCCGTGCCCGCCATCGCCCGGCTGGCCGATCGTTGGTCGGCCCGCTGGGGCCGAGGCGTCAACGCAGTCGCTGTAAACCGGCCGTAGGCCCGTTGTTCCGCAACGGGCACGAAGTTGCCGGCTTGCCGATTCGCCGGCTCGCCTCCATAGAAGCCCCCAGGCGCCAGCCGGGGGATTGAGCTTCGGGGGCGGTGCAAGTCGCCGCTACGCGGTCTTTCAGATCGTCGCGGAACCTCGAAGACTCGGTTCAAATGCTCCTCGAGCTTGCACCGACCCCCTCGCTTTCTTAGAAGCCCCCAGGCGCCAGCCGGGGGATTGTGCGACGCTAACCCCGCGCCTCCCCGCCGGCTGTTTCAACGGTATCCTTGGGCGTGATGTCATCCACCCTTGCACCGCTCTGTGAACGCATCGATCTCGCCGCTCCCGATGGCCGGGCGCGGCTCGATGCCCTCCGCAACAAACTCGTCTCGCAAGGCGACGTGATCAGTCCCGCGGGCCGCCAGCGGACGATCGACGTCTTTGGTGAGCCGCTCGCGCCGCGGCAGGTCGTGGAACGAATCTGCGGCGACATCCGCAGCCGCGGCCTGGAGTCACTGCTCGACTACACACGGCGGATCGACAGGGCCGACGTCACCAGCGACACGCTCTTCGTGACGCCAGCCGCACTTGCGGCGGCCCATCGCGAGGTCGAGCCCGGCTTTCTCGCGGCCGTGCGGCGGATCCGCGACCGCATCGAGCGGTTTCAAGAGGCGATCCTTTCCCGCGACGTCGAGGTGCCGCTCGCCGGCGGCGGTCGGCTGCGGCAGCGGTATCTGCCGCTCGACCGGGTGGGTGTGTGTGTGCCCGGCGGCGCCGCGGCCTATCCCTCGACGCTCCTGATGACCGTCGTGCCGGCCCGCGTGGCCGGCGTGCCGGAGATCGTGGTCGTGGCGCCACCGACGCCGTTCGGCTCCGACAACCGCCATGTGCTCGCCACCTGCCATGAGCTCGGCATCACCACCGTGGTGCGGGCCGGCGGCGCCCAGGCCGTTGCGGCATTGGCCTATGGCGTGGAGGGTCTGCCGCGGGTGGACAAGATCGTCGGCCCCGGCAACCTCTTCGTGGCCCTTGCCAAAGAGCACGTCTACGGCGACGTCTCCATCGATGCGATCGCCGGCCCGAGCGAGATCGTGATCGTGGCCGACGATGCCGGCCACCCCGAATACATCGCCGCCGACATGCTCGCCCAGGCGGAGCACTCGCCCGGCTCGGCGATCCTCCTCACGGCGAGCCCCAGGCTCGCCGATGCCGTGACCGCGGCCCTCGCCCGCCGCCTCGGCGACCTCGAGCGTGCCGACCTCACCCGCGACAGCCTCGCCCGGTTCTGCGGCATCGTGGTGACACAGAGCGACGCCGATTCGGCAACGATCGCCGATGCACTTGCGGCCGAGCACCTCTCGGTCGACACCCGTGATCCCGCGGCGACGCTGGCCACGATCCGGCACGCGGGCGCCGCCTTCCTGGGCCCCTGGAGTCCGGTGGCCGCCGGCGACTACGCGGCCGGCCCGTCGCACGTGCTGCCCACCGGCGGCACGGCCCGCTTCGCCGCCGGCCTCTCCGCCAACGAGTTCCTCCGTGGCGGCAGCGTGATCCATCTCGCCCAGGCCGACCTCGCCGACCTCGCCGCCGACATCCGCACGCTGGCCGACACCGAAGGCCTCACCGCCCACCGCCGCAGCGTGGAGGCTCGGGTCGGCTAGAGAAAAGGCAACCGGCTTGCCAGCTCGCGTAGGCCCGTCACTCCGTGACGGGCAGCCCGTTGCGGAGCAACGGGCCTACGGGGACGGACAGCCCGTTGCGGACTGTAGACCCGTCACTCCGTGACGGGCTTCTCGCATAGCCCGTTGCGGAGCAACGAGCCTACGGGCCTGGGCAGCCCCTCACGGCGTATTGCCGGCAGATTGAGAACTGCCCGGTTGTGCGGGCTGGCGCGGTCATGATGCCAGCACGGCTCGAAGCGTGAGGTAAGCTTTCGGCATGACGAACCCGGCTCCTCCTCTTGTCCGTCCTGAGATCGCCGCGCTTGCCGGCTATGTGCCCGGTGAGCAGCCGCAGGGGGGCAAGTGGATCAAGCTCAATACGAACGAGAATCCCTACGCACCATCCCCGGCGGTGGCCCGGGCGCTGGCGGCCACCGCTGCGGGCCGCACGCTTGCGAAGTATCCCGATCCGTTGGCCACCGTGTTTCGGATGCGGGCGGCGGAGGTGCTCGGTGTCGATCCCGACTGGATCATCTGCGGCAACGGCAGCGACGACCTGCTCACGATCTTCGTCCGCACGTTCGTCGGTGCGGGAGAGTGCCTGCGGATGCCGTATCCGAGCTACATCCTCTACCGCACGCTGGCGGGCATTCAGGGCGCCGTGTGCGACGAGTTTCAGTACGAGCGTGACTGGTCGCTGGGCGACGGCTTTGCGGCCCCACGCACGAGTGCGGGTGCCGACGTGAAGCTGGCGATCATCGCCAATCCCAACAGCCCTTCGGGCACGTTGCTGCCGCACGATCGGATCCGGGAACTGGCCGCCCAGCTGCCCTGCCCGCTGGTCGTCGACGAGGCCTACGGCGACTTCGCCGCAGAGCACTGCCTCGATCTCGTGAGGGAGAACGAGCGGGTGATCGTGTCGCGCTCGTTCAGCAAGTCGTATGCGCTGGCGGGCCTGCGGTTCGGATTCGCCGTCGCCCAGCCGGCGGTGATCGCCGAGTTGCAGAAGGTGAAGGACTCCTACAACTGCGATGCCCTGTCGATCGCCGCCGCAACGGCCGCGATCGACGACCAGACCTGGCTGGCCGAGAACCGGGCGAAGATCGTCGCCACCCGCCGCCGGCTCACCGACGCCATGCGCGGCCTCGGCTACGACGCCGTCGAGAGCCAGGCCAACTTCGTCTGGTGCACCCATCCGACGCGGCCGCACCGGCCCGTCTACGAGGCGCTCAAGTCCCAAGGCATCCTCATTCGCTACATGAACTACGCCGGCTGGGGCGACGGCCTCCGGATCACCGTCGGCACCGACGACGAGATCGACGCGTTTCTGGCCGTGATGAAGACGATCTGATTCCCCCGTGAGCACGCTCATGCCCCGCACTGCGACCGTTTCTCGCAAGACCGCCGAAACCGACATTCGGCTCGTGCTCGACCTCGATGGCACGGGCAAGGCCGATGTCCACACGGGCCTCGGTTTCTTCGACCACATGCTGACGCTGCTGGCCGGTCATTCGCTCTGCGACCTCACGGTTGTCTGTGCGGGCGACCTGCACGTGGACGGCCACCACACGGTGGAAGACGTGGGGCGCGGCCTCGGTGCCGCGATCGTCGAGTGCCTCGGCGACCGCCGCGGCATCCGCCGCTATGGCCACGCGATCATTCCGATGGACGAGTCGCTGGCGACCGTGGCCATCGATCTCGGCGGCCGCGCTGCCTGCGTGTTCGCCGTGGAGTTCCCCGTGCCCACGATCGGCACGTTCGACGCCCAGCTCGTCGAGGTGTTCTGGGAGAGCGTGGCCGCCACGGCGGGCATGAATTTCCACGCGATCCTGCACCACGGCCGCAACGGCCACCACATCGCCGAGGCGGTGTTCAAGGCGGCCGCGCGTGCCCTGCGGATGGCGGTCGAGCCCGACCCGCGGCAACCCGGGATCCCGAGCACCAAGGGTACGCTCACGCAGCTGTAGGCCCGTCACTCCCCGTGGGCCCGTCACTCCGTGACGGGCAGCCCGTTGCGGAGCAACAGGCCTACGGGTGACGGGCAGCCCGTTGCGGAGCAACAGGCCTACGGGTGACGGGCAGCCCGTTGCGGAGCAACAGGCCTACGGGTGACGGGCAGCCCGTTGCGGAGCAACAGGCCTACGGTGACTGGCCTACTCGTTGACGTAGGTCTCGAGGAACCGGGCGAGGTTGTGGAAGTCGCTGCCCCGCTCCACGTACCGCACCACGGTGACGAGCGTGTTGGGGTCTACGAGCTCCTCGAAGGGCACGTAGTTGAGATCGAGCTGCCCCGACACGCTCACCATCACGCCGTTGAGGCCTCGTTCGGCCAGGGCCCGGTAGCCGCCGACACCCAGCTGACTGCCGAGCATGACGTCGAAGGCGTGTGGCTTGGCGCACCGCGACTCGTAGCCGAGTTGGAGACCGACGATCTTTCGTGACCGTCCGGTCTGCTTCTTGAACTCGTCGGACACGAGTTTGGCGAACATCCGGCCGAGCTGCACGTGCGAGATCGAAATGTGGCCGTGGTCGTCGCGGGGGATGCCCTCGAGCGCCTTCGCGGGGAGGTATTCGGCGAGCCCTTCGGCCATCACGATCACGCCGTACTGCTTGCCCTCCTGCTCCTCGCGGACCCGCATCGTCTTGACGATCCGGCCCACGACCTCGTCGATGTTCATCACGGGCTTCACGCGGGTCTGGCCGTCGGGCGCGGTGACCGTCTCTTCGCCGCGGAACTTGCCGTGGATGTCTTCGACGCTGATCACGAGACTCGCCTCGCCGGCGATCGCCGCGCCGTAGGAGAGCCAGCCGGCGCTGCGGCCCATCGTTTCGCAGAGAAAGTAGGCCCGGCTCGCTTCCGCGTCGTAGAGGAGGTTGCGAATCTCACCGCCGAGCGTATCGACCGCCGTGAAGTAGCCGAACGTGAAGTCGATCCCCATGTAGTCGTTGTCGATCGTCTTGGGCAGGTGGACGACCGGGATGCGGGGGGCGTCGGCCGGCAGTCTGTCCTGGTAGAGCTTGAACTTGTTGGCTGTCTTGAGCGTGTCGTCACCGCCGATCGAAATCAGCGCCTCCACTCCGAGCGACCGCAGCCCCTCGTAGACGTTCCTCAGCGGGCCCACCCGCTCGGGATCCTCGAGGTGGCTGGGGTGCGACACGAGCTTGCCGGGGTTCGTGCGGGCGGTGCCGAGCATGATGCCCTGGCCGCTCCGCGTGCGTTTGAGAAAGTCGGGGGTGATCTTGATGTAGTCGCGGCCCTCGGCGAGCGGCGTGGCGGGCGAATAGTCGGCGAGCGACGAGTAGCCGTGCTTCATGCCGAGCACCTCGGTGCCTTCCCGCATGAACGACGTGGCGGCCGTGGAGATCACGGCATTGGCGCCCGGGGCGGGGCCACCGGCGAACAGGATCGCGACGCGGCGGAAGTGGTGGGCGGCCTTGGGGGGGCGGGAGAGCGACTCGCGGTTCGACATCGGCACATGACCTCTTTCGGGCAATGAAACGAAGGAAAGCTGGCAGTGTAGCAGCAGCGGATCACCGCCGCCCGCTCAGCCGGCGAGCATCCGTTCCACGAAGGTCGTATCGACCTGGGCCTCGTGGAAGGCGGTGTTGGCGAGCACCTCGAGGTGCAGCGGCACGGTGGTCTTGATGCCCTCGATGCGGAGCTCCTTGAGGGCCCGGATCATGGTGTCGATCGCATCCTTGCGGGTCGCCTGGTGGACGATCAGCTTGCCCACGAGCGAGTCGTAGTGAGGAGGCACGACGTAGCCGGTCGTGGCGTGGGAATCCCACCGCACGCCGAAGCCGCCCGGGGCGATGATGCGGTCGATGCGGCCCGGATTCGGGCGGAAGTTGTGGGCGGGATCCTCGGCGTTGATCCGGCACTCGATCGCGTGGCCGCGGGGCTTGATGTCTTCCTGCTTGAGGTCGAGTTTCTCGCCGGCGGCGACGCGGATCTGGGCCTTGAGCAGGTCGATGCCCGTCACCATCTCGCTCACCGGGTGCTCCACCTGGATGCGGGCGTTGACCTCGATGAAGTAGAAGTTGTCCTGCTGATCGACGATGAATTCGACCGTGCCGGCCGAAAAGTAGTTGGCTGTCTTCGCCAGCCGCACGGCGGCATCGGCCATCTTCTGACGTATGGCCTGTGGCAGCCGCGGCGACGGGCTCTCCTCGATCAGTTTCTGGTGCCGCCGCTGCGTCGAGCAGTCGCGCTCCCAGAGGTGGAACACGTTGCCGTGCTGGTCGCCGAGGATTTGGATTTCGACGTGCCGCGGCCGCTCGATGTATTTCTCGATGTAGATCCCGGGATTGCCGAAGGCCGCCTGGGCCTCCGCGGAGGCCTGCTGCCAGGCGCTGGCGAGCGCGAGGTCGTTGGCGGCCACCCGCATGCCCTTGCCACCGCCGCCGGCCGTCGCCTTGAGCAGCACGGGGAAGCCGATCTCGCGGGCGACCTTCACGGCCTCCTGCTCGCTGCCGATGATGCCCTGGCTGCCCGGCACCGTGGGCACGCCCGCTTCGCGGGCCAGTGCCCGGGCGGAGTTCTTGTCGCCCACCCGCTCCATCGCCTCGGGCGTGGGGCCGATGAAGCCGATGTCACACGACCGGCAGACCTCCGCGAAGTGGGAGTTCTCCGAGAGAAAGCCGTAGCCCGGATGGATCGCCTGCACGTTGCCGATTTCGGCGGCACTGATCACGCGGTCGATCCGCAGGTAGCTGTCGGCGGCCTTGGCCGGCCCCACGCAGATCGCCTCGTCGGCGAGTTCGAGATAGGGAGCGCCGCGGTCGGCCTCACTGAAGATGGCGACTGTCTCGACACCGAGTTCGCGGCAGGCGCGGATGACACGCAGGGCGATCTCGCCGCGGTTGGCGATGAGGATCCGTTTGAACATGGATTCCGTTCGACGTGGGGTGGCGGTGGAGGCTCAGGCCTCGGGATCGACCTTGATCAGTGGCTGGCCAAACTCGACCGGAGCGCCGTTCTCCACGAGGATCGCCACGACCTGCCCCGACACGCCGGCCGGAATCTCGTTGAACACCTTCATGGCCTCGACGATGCAGACGGTCTTTTCCGGGCCGATGCGATCGCCCACCTTCACGAACGGGGCGGAATCGGGGCCACTGGCCTTGTAGAACGTGCCGACCATCGGGCTCTTGATCACGAGCATCCGGGCGTCAGCCGCGGACGGGGCCGGAGCGGCCGCCGGCTCAGCGGTGGCCGCAGCCGGGCGGGGCATGGACACCGCCGGCGCGGAGTAGGCGACGACCTCGCCTCCACGGCGAATCCGCACGCGATTGTCGGCCTGCTTGAGGTCGAGCTCCGAGAGATCGTGCTCCTTCATGAGCTCGATGAGCCGGCGGACCTTCTTTACGTCGAAGATGTCGCCAGGGGTGGGTGCGGCACACATGTGGGCAAAATGTCTCCTGGGCGGCCGAAATCCCGGCCGAAGTGCGGCCGAAGGTAGCCCGCCCGGCGGTTTTCAGTCAAGGTAAAGGGTCGGGCCGGGAGCCAGGCGGCGCGTCCGGGAGCCGGGCCGCCCGCCCGCCGCCGCCGTGTGACCTGTTTCCAACCTTGCAATCCCGCAACGCACGACCATGAGTCGAGCCCACCATCCCGCCGATTTGCCGCGACTTCGGCCCCGAGCCACCGCGTCGAGCAAACGCGACCACGGCCGCGTGGTGGTGATCGGGGGGGCGGCGGGAATGGCCGGCGCCCCGGCTCTCTCGGCGGCGGCCGCCTTGCGGAGCGGTGCGGGGCTGGTGGAGCTGCTGGTGCCGGAAACGGTGCTCACGGTCGCGGCGACGTTCGACCCCTGCGTGATGACCCACGGCCTCGCGGCGAATGAGGGGGGCTTCGCGACGGCGGCCGCAGACGCCATCGCCCGGCGGGCAGCGCAGGCGGATGCGATTGCCGTCGGGCCCGGCATCGGCCGGACGCGGGAGGTGCGGGATCTCGTGCTCGACCTGTGGCGAAACCTCCCTCGGCCCGCCGTGTTCGACGCCGACGCCCTGTGGTCGCTCGCGCAGGTGCCGCGGGAGCAGCTGCGGACGCATGCCGGGCCGCGGGTGATCACGCCGCATCAGGGAGAGATGCAGCGGCTGTTGGGCCGGCCCGCCACGGCCGAGGCCGCGAGGCACGACTTGGAACAGGCTGCGGCCGCGCTGGCCGCCGAGATCAGCGGCGTGATCGTGCTCAAGGGTGCCGGCACGTTCATCGTGGGTGACGCCCGATCGGCCCGCAACGAGACGGGCAATCCCGGCATGGCCACGGCCGGTACGGGAGACGTGCTCACCGGTGTCGTCGCCGCGTTGCTCGCCCAGGGGATGCCGTCGTTCGATGCGGCCCGACTGGCAGCCTGGGTGCACGGCCGTGCGGGTGATGCCGCGGCCCACGATCTGGGGCAGGTGTCGATGACGGCCCGCGACCTGCTCGACCGCCTGCACGTCGGCTTTCGGGCGGTCGTGGGTGAGGGCTCACCGGCGTGAGCGGGCGGCCAGTTCAGCGAGTCGGGTGACATCGACCACGCCGTCGTCGCTCGCGATCCAGAGCCGGAGCCCCGGTGCCGGTGAGATCCGGTGGCCTCCCGTGAACGAGCCGAAGGCCGGCAGCACGAGGAGCGAATCCTCCGCCACGAAGCAGCGGTCGGAAACCCGGTCGCCGCTGGGGCTACGGATCGACACCGTCGGATGGAGGTGGCCGCCGATCGTGAAGGCGGTGCGGCCCGGCTCGTCGAGTTGTGTGGACGGCTCATGCACGAAGTGAAATGGCGGCTCGTCGAGCGTGCGGAGGCAGGAGTCGATGCCGAGCGCGGCCGGCAGTTTGCCGATCCGGCGATCGTGGTTGCCGATCACGAGCAGCACGGCCGTGCTCGTGATCCGCTGCCGCAGCGCGGCGAACTCGGCGAACACGTCCGGTGTGCAGCCGCCCGCCGCGTGAAAGAGATCGCCAAGGATCAGGAGCCGCCGCGCGGCCGTCTCGACGATGAGCCGCTCGAGCCGTACGAGATCCCGCTGCGCCGAGCCTTCGGGCACGGGAATGCCGGCCTTGCGAAACGTCGCCGCCTTGCCGAGATGCAGATCGGCCACGAGCAGGGTGTGCGTGGCGGGCAAAAATGCCGCCCGCCCCGGCAGGAGCACGATGTCGGCGGGTGTTTCCGGCGACACGCGGTCGGCGGTGGTGATCTGCATGATGGGCCCCAGACTACATCATGATCAGTTGTCGGCCCGTCACTCTGCGTAGGCCCGTCACTCCGTGACGGGCAGCCCGTTGCGGAGCAACGGGCCTACGGCCGCTGCCTCCAGTTCCCGCGCCATGTCGGTGATCCGCTCCAGCCAGCCCTGTGTGGTGAGCCGCGACTGGATGAACTCGGCCCAGATCGGGAAGGCGAGCGGCGTGAGCCGGCTCGTCTCCACGATGCGGATCTCCTGCGTCGCGATCCGCTCGAGGGCCTCGTGCAGCCGCCGAAACTCGAACTGCTGCTCCACGACCTCGCGGCGGGCCTGGGTGAGCAGCATGTTCTCCGCGTCGTGCTCGGCGAGCACGTCGAAGATCAGGCCGGCCGAGGCCTGTGTCTGGCGGTCGGACCGTCGGCCCCCCGACACGAGTCCCGCCACCCGGGCGATCTCGCGGAAGTGGCGTCGGGCCATTTCCGTGCCATTCAGGCAGGCGAGCAGGTCGTCGAGCAGGTTGACGGGCGAGAAGAGCTGCCGCCAGGCCCGCTCGTCTGCGGCCAGTGGATCACGGCCGGCCACCTCGAAGCCCCAGTCGTTGGCGGCGAGCATGAGCGTGCTCGGCCGGCGGCTGGCGATCCGCCAGGCCACGAGGGCGGCGAGCCCCTCGTGCACGAGCCGGCCGGCAAAGGGAAACACGAACGTGTGATGCCCGTCGCGGCCCTGCCAGCGCTCGACGAGGAGCGTGTCGGCGTCGGGCAGCCGGCTCCAGCGGGCCTGCGTGGCCAGGAGCGGCAGCACGGCGTTCACCTCGCGGGGCACGCGGCGGCCGGCGCCGGGTTCTGCGGCCCGCTGCACGAGTTCAAGCACCGCCGCGGAGAGGAGCGTCGAGAGCGGCATCCGGCCGCCGTTCCAGCGGGGCACCTGGAGCGTGGCCGGGCCACGGGCCCGCTTCACCCAGGCGGTGAGGCCGTCGAAGCGGAAGAGCGCGAGCGGCTTGCCGGCGAAGAGAAATCGATCGCCCGCGTTGAGCCGCGACACGAATGACTCCTCGACGGTGCCGAGCCGGCCGCCCCGCAGCCATTTCACTTCCACCGTGGCGTCGCTCGCGATCGTGCCGATGTTCATCCGGTGGCGGCGGGCGATCGCCTTGCTCGCCACGTACCAGCGGCCGAAGCGTTCCACGATCCGCGCGTAGTCGGGGTAGGCCGCCAGCGCGGGACCGCCGCGGGCGGCGAAGTCGATCGCCCACCGCCAGGAGGCGTCGTCGAGATCGGCGAAGGCATGAGTCGCCATCACCTCGGCTCGCAACTCGGCCTCGCGAAAGCCGCCACTGCAGGCGACCGTGACGACATGCTGGGCCAGGCAGTCGAGGGCGGCCGTGAGCGGCCGGCGGGCCTCGACGATGCCCGCCTCGACCGACCGCCGCGCTGCGGCACACTCGATCAGTTCGAGTGCGTGGGTCGGCACGCAGACGAGTCGGCCGACCGCGCCCGGCGCGTGGCCGCTGCGGCCGGCCCGCTGGAGCAGCCGCCCGATTCCCTTTGGGCTGCCGATCTGAAGCACCTGCTCGACCGGGCCGAAGTCCACACCGAGGTCGAGGCTCGACGTCGCCACCACGCACTTCAGCCTTCCGCGCCGCAGCCCCTCTTCGGCCTGCGTCCGCAGGTCGCGGTCCACGGAGCCGTGATGCAGGGCGAGTTGCTTCTTCCAGTCGGGCCGGGCCGTGGAGATCGCCTCGAACCAGCGCTCGGCCTGCGAGCGGGTGTTGGTGAAGACGAGCGTCGTGGCTGCCTGTTCGATCGCCGCGATCACCTGCGGCAGGAGCCGCATGCCCATGTGGCCGGCCCAGGGAAACCGTTCCATCGGCTCGGGGATCAGCGTCTCGATCTCGAGCTGCCGCGGAATCCGCGCCGACACGACCCGCGCCTCGCCCGCCCGCGCCGGTCCGACGAGCGCGGCCACGGCGTCGTCGAGATTGGAGAGCGTGGCCGAGAGCCCCCACGACACGAGGCCGGGCCGCAGGCCGCGGAGTCGCGCGAGGGCCAGTTCCGTCTGCACCCCGCGCTTCGTGGAGAGGAGTTCGTGCCACTCATCGACGACCACCGCCTCGAGGCCGGCGAAGATCTCGTGTGCGTCGTCGAGCGAGAGCAGGATCGAGAGTGACTCGGGCGTGGTGACAAGGGCCGTCGGCCAGTTCTCGCGGAGTCGGCGGCGGTCGGCGGCCGAGGTGTCGCCCGTCCGCGTGCCTACGGTCCAGCCCTTCGCCACGGCGTGCGGACCGCGGAGCGGCTCTTCGAGCGCCCGGACCGTGTCGGCGGCGAGGGCCCGCAGCGGCGTGACCCAGACGGCGCGGAGGCCGGCCTGCGGCGTTGATCCCGCAGCATCGATGGCCTGTGTCCGGGCGATCGCCCCGAACCAGGCGGCCAGCGTCTTGCCCGTGCCGGTGGGAGCGTGAAGGAGGCCGCTCGTGCCCGCAGCGCAGGCCTGCCACACCTCTTCCTGAAACGGAAATGCCGCCCAGCCGCGGGTTGTGAACCAGTCGTGAAAGCCGGTGGTGCCGGATGCGCGTGCGGTTCGCATGGAAGATCGTGCACCGAAGAAACCGAACCGCTTTCAGGCTACCACGCGACGGAAAGCAGGGCGGATCCCCTCGCTCGCGCTCAGGGCTTGTGTGGGCGGATAGAAGCCCCCAGGCGCAAGCCGGGGGATCGGATCGTGAACACGGGCGGATCCCCTCGCTCGCGCTCAGGGCTTGTATGGGAAGAGGCATCGCACGCGGTAGTCCGCACGCATCCTATCGCGCCGCGGCGATCATCCGCTCGAGGTCGGCGAGCGAGCCGGCGTCGGCGGGCTGCTTGTCGCGGCGCCAGCGGACGATCCGCGGGAAGCGGACCGCCACGCCCGACTTGTGACGCGTCGAGTGGGCCACACCCTCGAAGGCGAGTTGGAAGACGAGCGTCGGGGTGCAGATCCGCACGGGGCCGTGCTTCTCGATCGTGGTCGCACGGACGATCCGATCGACTTCCACGATCTCGGCATCGGCCAGCCCCGAGTAGGCCTTCGCGATCGTGACGAGCTTCCCCTCGTGCCACACGCCGAGCGTGTAGTCGCTGTGGAGGCCGGCGCGTCGGCCGTGGCCGGCCTGGGCGTAGAGCATCACGGCGTCGATCTCGAGGGGCTCGATCTTCCACTTCCACCAGTCGCCCTTCGTGCGGCCAACGGCGTAGGGGCTGGAGCGACGCTTGAGCATCAGCCCCTCCACGCCCCGGAAGCGCGACTCGGCCCGCCGGGTCGCGAGGTCCGACCACGATTCGCCCGACACCAGCGGCGAGAGGAACAGCCGGCCGTCGCCCACCGTGGCGGGATCGGTGAGTGCCGCGTCGAATGCGTGGGGCACGAGGGCCTCGAGCCGCCGCCGACGCTCCACGAGGGGTCGGTCACGCAGGTCGACGCCATCCGCTTCGAGCAGATCGTAGGCCACGAAGACACACGGGATATCGGTGAGGACCTTCTTCGTGACTCGCCGCCGGCCGGCCCGCTTCGAGATCGCGGTGAAGCCGAGCAGCCGGCCGTCCCGCACCGCGAGCAGTTCGCCGTCGAGCACGGTGCCCGCAGGCAGCGGCTGGCCGGCCGCGACGATCTCGGGGAAGGCCTCGTTGATGAGTTCCTCGCCGCGGCTCCACACCGTGATCTCGTCGCCGCGGCGCACGAGCTGGGCCCGCATGCCGTCCCATTTCCACTCGGCCTGCCACTCGCCGGCCGGCCCGAGTGCGGTGGCGACGGCCTCGACCTCACCTCGGTCGAGCGGCGAGGCCAGGAAGAACGGATACGGCCGTCGATTGCCGGCGGCAGACGATTCAGGGGCGAGCAGCGCCGTGAAGGCGGCGCCGTCGGCGACCGGATCACCCATCAGGCGATGGGCCATCACGGCCGGATCGACGCCGGCGAGTTCGGCGAGCGCCCGGGCCACGAGCGTCCGTGACACGCCCACCCGCAGGCCACCGGTGAGCAGCTTGTGCCACACGATCCGCTCGCGGGGAGCGAGCCGCCGCCAGACGGCCGTGACCACGTCTCGCTTGCGGTCGTCGTCAGCGCCGCGGAGGTCGTGGATCGTCGTTCGCATCACCTCGGCGAGGCCGGGGGGGGGTGCGGAGGTTGCGTCGGCGGCCGGCGCCGGCAGGATCAGCGCGAGCGTCTCGGCAAGGTCGCCCACATGGGCATAGCACTCTTCGACGAGCCACGGCGCCAGGCCCGTCGCCGCGGCGGCCCATTCGCGGAGGTGTGTCGACGACACGGCCCGCAGCTGCCGGCCGCCGCAGAGCACGGCCAGGCCGCAGGCGGCATCGTCGGGGGTGGCGGTGGCGAAGAAGTCGCGGAGGGCGGCGAGTTTCTCGTTCGTGCTCGTCGTCGCGTCGAGCCGCCAGTAGAGATCGGTGAAGTCGTTCATGCCTCGACCTCATCGGCTGCGTGCTCGCCGTCCGCCAGGTGCTCGTCGGCGGCATTGATCTCGTCGGCGACATCGTCGGCCTCGGGAGCGTCGGGCTCGCCTTCGCCCGTAAATCGCGTGGCGAGCACGGCCGCGTCGTAGCCGCGGTCGCGGAGCAGCCGCGCGAGCGTGTCGGTGAAGCCGTGCGTCACGAGCACGCGCCGCGCCCGCGAGGCCTCGATCGCCGTCATCAGGCCGGGGAAGTCGGCGTGGTCGGAAACGACGAAGCCCCGGTCGAAGCCCCGGCGGCGGCGGACGCCGCGGAGGAGCATCCAGCCCGAGGCCATCGCCACGCTCGACTCGCCGAAGAGCCGCAGCCACGAACTCTCCTGCACGCTCGGCGGTGCGATCACGAGGGCCCGGCCGTCGCCCACGCGGCGGGCCCGCGGCGGCACGCGGTCGATCGACGGCAGCCTCACACCGCTGGCGCGATACGCCTCGACGAGCTTCATGACGGCGCCGTGGGCCACGATCGGCCCGATCGACGGATCGACCATCGCGGCCAGCCGCTGCGCCTTGCCGAGGGCATAGGCGAGGAGCACGCTCGTGCGGCCGGCGTCGCGGTTGGCCCGCCACCAGGCATTGATCTCGGCAGCGATCGCCGCGGGCTCCTGCCAGCGATAGACGGGCAGGCCGAAGGTCGACTCGGTGATGAACACGTCACATTCAACCGGCCGGAACGCGGCGCACGTGGGGTCGGCCTGCAGTTTGTAGTCGCCGGTGACGACCCACGTCACGCCGCGGTATTCGACGCGAACCTGCGCCGAGCCGAGCACATGCCCCGCCGGGTGGAGCGACACGTTCACGCCGTTGATCGAGATCGACTCGCCGTCGCGGAGCGTGTCGATCGGCACCGAGTTGCCGAGCCGGGCCCGCATCACGTGCGTGCCGGTGGCGGCGCAGAGATACCGCTCGCAGCCCCCGCGGGCATGATCGCCGTGCGCGTGCGTGATGATCGCGCGGCCGACCCGTCGCCAGGGATCGACGTAGAAATCACCCTGCGGGCAATAGAGCCCCGATTCAGTCACCTCCAGCAGGTCACGCATGGCCGCGATTGTCGCTCATGCAGGGCTGCCGGCAAAGCGGCCGTAGGCCCGTCACTCCGTGACGGGCC